>CAZLVY010000010.1:10488-22154 GCA_964563125.1 uncultured Syntrophomonas sp.
CAAACCTTTAAAAGGTATGAAAGCCGCCTGTTATTATGGCTGCCTTTTAGTAAGACCCGAAGGACATACTGGTTTTGATGATACCGAATATCCCCAGAGCATGGATAACATCGTAAAAACCCTGGGGGCAGAAGCCGTAGAATGGTCGTATAAAACTGAATGCTGCGGAGCAGCCCTGGGAACCTCAAGACCGGATGTAGGGCAGAAGATGATAGCAGCAGTATTAAAAAATGCCAAAGAATCTGGAGCAGAATGCATAGTTACCGCCTGTCCTTTATGTATGATGAACCTGGATATGCGGCAAAAAAGCGCCGAAAAAAGTTCCGGGGAAAAGTTTGATCTCCCCATCTATTATGTAACCGAACTGTTAGCTATTGCCTGCGGTGACAGCCCAGAAAAAGTGAAAGCAGATAAACACTTTGTCGAAGCTTTAAGTTATCTTAAGCAAGTTAGTAAAAGAGCAGAAGAAATAACCCTTAAAGAACAACAACAGGCTGAAGCCAAAGCTGCTCCTGCCCAAGAAGATGCAGAAAAGATACAGAAGAAAACCCAGGCCTTTATAAAATCACTTCAGAAAAATCCTGAAAAAATAACTGCCAAACTAATAGAAGACGAAGAAAGAGCCGCTATCTTAGCGGAAATAGTCCAAGGTGATGAGAAAAAGCTGCAAAAAATTGCCGAACTCTTGGCCACAGATAATGACAAAGCCGTAAAAGCCGCTGAAGCATATGTCACTGGAGAACTAAAAAAGCGGGAGAAAAGCAAAGAATAAAACTTCTTAATATATAGCAACTAAAATGGTTAAATACCTGGAGAGGAGAAAAAACAATGAAGAGAAGAGTAGGCGTCTTTGTGTGTGAATGCGGCACTAATATAGCATCAGTAGTCGACACGGAAAAAGTAGCTGCAGCCGCTAAAAATATGCCCGGCGTAATTTTTGCTACCAATTACAAATATATGTGCTCAGATCCCGGGCAGGAACTGATTAAAAACGCTATAAAAGAACATGGCCTGCAGCAGGTAGTTGTAGCCTCCTGTTCACCGCGTATGCATGAAAAGACCTTCCGCAAAGCAGTAGAAGCAGGCGGGCTTAATCCCTACATGTTTGAAATGGCAAACATTCGCGAACAAAACTCCTGGGTCCACAAAAATCGCGAAGAGGCAACGCAGAAGGCCGAAGATCTGGTGCGCATGTCAGTGAGTAAAGTACTGCGCCATGAACCACTCAAAATAGCTACTATACCAATAACTAAAAAAGCCCTGGTGATAGGCGGAGGAATAGCCGGTATGCAAACTGCTCTGGATATAGCCGAAGCTGGGCATAAAGTGCTTTTGGTAGAAAAAGAGGCCAGCATCGGCGGGAAGATGAGTCAGATAGACAAAACCTTTCCCACCATGGACTGCGCCGCTTGAATTGGTTCCCCCAAGATGGTTGCTGTGGCACAGCATCCTAACATTCAGTTGATGACAATGGCAGAAGTAGTTAATGTAGACGGATATATAGGTAATTTCAAAGTTTCCATAAAAAAACGGGCTAAATATGTAGACTGGGATGCCTGCACCGGGTGCGGCACCTGTGTGGAAAAATGCCCCACTAAAAAAATACCCGATGCATTTGATATGGGACTGGGACAAACTACAGCGATACGCTTCCTGTATCCCCAGGCAGTACCAGGTAAACCCTTTATCGATGCTGAGCACTGCACCAAACTAACCAGTGGTAAATGCGGCATTTGTGAAAAAGTTTGTCCAACCCAGGCTATACGCTATGAAGATAAAGATGAAATAGTAACAGAAGATATTGGTGCTATCGTTATGGCCACCGGCTATGATCTTTTTGAATGGGAAAAAGCATACGGCGAATATGGCTACGGCATGTATCCGGATGTAGTAACCAGTCTGCATTTTGAAAGACTGTCAAGTTCCAGCGGGCCAACCGGCGGAAAAATAAAAAGACCATCTGATGGTAAAATACCAGATAGTGTAGCTTTTATTAAATGTGTCGGTTCCCGGGATGATACCAAAGGTAAAAGTTATTGTTCCAGAGCTTGCTGCATGTATACTGCCAAGCATGCTTATCAATTAAAAGACAAATACCCTGATTCTGAAGCCTATGTATTCTACATGGATGTCAGAGCTGCCGGCAAAGGTTATGAAGAATTCTATATGCGTTCGCAAAAAGCCGGAGCTAAATATATCAGGGGCCGAGTAAGCAAAATATATCCTAAAGGCGACAAATTAGTTTTAAAAACTGAAGATACACTCTTGAGTATGCCTTTGGAAGTAGAAGTAGATATGGTAGTTCTAGCAACTGCCATGGTACCAGCAGCAGGAGCTAAAGACCTGGCTAAAATAATAGGTTTTTCTACCGATAAAGACGGATTTTTTCAAGAAGCTCATCCCAAACTGCAGCCGGTAGAAACCTTTACAGCTGGAGTTTACTTAGCCGGCACCTGTCAGGGGCCCAAAGATATACCTGATACTGTAGCTCAGGCCAGTGCCGCAGCAGTTAAAGTCTTAGGTCTTTTTTCCAAAAATGAACTGGCAACAGAACCTATGATAGCTGAAGTAGATTACAATAAATGCTCCGGCTGCGAATTCTGTGTACCAATTTGTCCGTATAAGGCTATTTCTATCAAACAACTGGCCGAACGCTGTCACGGAGAAACAATTAGCCGCCGTGTAGCTGATATTAATCCCAGTCTGTGTCAGGGGTGTGGAGCATGTCTGCCTGCCTGCCGGACTACAGCAATAAATCTTAAAGGATATACTGATGAACAACTGGTAGCGGAGGTGGATGCACTATGTCTATAGATGAGACCAAAGAATTTCAACCGAAAATAATTGTCTTTGCCTGCAACTGGTGTACTTACGCAGCAGCAGATTTAGCCGGGCTAAATCATTTACAGTATCCTGCCAGTGTAAGAATAATCAGAACACCCTGTTCAGGCAGAATGGATCCTAATTTAGTCTTAAGAGCTTTTAACCGCGGGGCTGACGGCGTTCTCCTCTCTGGATGACACCCGGGTGAATGCCACTATGGTAGTGGCAATTATTACAACCGGCGTCGTCATACTATTATGAAAAGCCTGTTGGAGTTTATCGGGATTGAACCAGGCAGATATCAGACGGCCTGGATATCGGGCTCAGAAGGGAATAAATTCCAGGAAACCATGAAAAAACTGGTCGATGATGTAACTATTCTTGGCCCCAACAGAAAGCTGAGGGATGTGAAATGATCGAAATTACTAAACAGATAAAAGATATAGCTCGTAAGCTTTTTGAGGAAAAACAGGTGGACATGTTTCTGGCCTGGGAAAAAAGCGAATTTGATTTCCAAAGCAGGCCCTTCTTTGCCCATAGCATAGAAGATGTTGATAATATAATTTTTGATGAGTTCAGCATTCATAATTTATCTAATGCTTTGTTAAGATTTCGCGACGGTAAAGAAAAAATCGGTATAGTAGTAAAAGGCTGTGACTCTCGGGGTATAGTAAGACTTCTTGAAGATCATCAATTTACCCGTGATCGCTTGTATATAGTGGGTGTATGCTGCCCGGGAATGAAAGACCCTTTAAAAGCTTTTAGAAATGAATCGGGTTTTGAAAAGAATATTATCACTGACCTTGCTGCAGTAAAATGTAATGATTGTATACAGCCTAACCCAGTTATTTATGATGTCCTGTTAGGTGAAGAGCAGACCCCCCGCATGCAGGGAGAACGGTTTAAAAAGGTTAAGGAAATTGAATCTATGACACCGGATGAAAGGTATAAGTTTTTTGAAGACACCTTATCTACCTGTATCAGGTGCTATGCCTGCCGTCAGGCCTGTGTAGCCTGTAACTGCCGTACCTGTATTTTTGATGAGGCCAGACCCCAGTGGGTAGGAAGAGAAGCCAATGTAAGTGATAATATGATGTATCATATAATCAGGGCGTCGCATATGACCGGCAGATGTATCGAATGCGGTGAGTGTGAAAGGGTTTGCCCGGTAAACATTCCTTTAATGCTTTTAAATCAAAAGCTGATTAAAGATGTGGACAGTTTTTACGGTCCCTTTGATGCCGGCTTAAATTATGAAGAAGGTGCAAAACCACCGCTCAGTAAGTACCGGGAAAATGATCCCGACGATTTTCTGTAAAAAAGGGGTGTAAGGGATGAAAGTAATTAAAAAAGCTAAATTGGAAAAGGTATTGGAAGTCTTAAGTAAGGACTACGATGTATATGTGCCAATGCAGCGCGGAGCACAGACCGGATTCTTTTCCTTTAAGACCTATAACGAAGATTTTGATGATATTATGTTAGATATTTTAAACGTTTATCAGCCTCCCAAAAGTATCCTTTTCCCGCAGACGGAAAAGATGTACAGCTTTAAAGAAGAGGGACAGAAAATTAATATCGGTGAAGTTTATGAAGTGAGTGAGCCTAAAATACTATTTGGTCTGCGTTCCTGTGATTTAAAAGCGATTGATTATTTAGATACACTTTTTTTCACTAAAGATTATGAAGATGAATACTACCGGGCCAGAAGAGATAGTGCGGTAATGATAGTTAATGCCTGCTATAACCCGGGATCAAGTTGCTTCTGTAATTCGATGGGAGTAAGCCCCAATAATCCGGAAACTGCTGATGTCTTGATTCATGATGTAGGTGAAGGCGATTTTGCCTGGGAGTCTAGAAGTACCAAAGGTGAAGCAGTTACTGAGCTTATAAAAGATCTTTTAGACGATCAGGAGGTAACTCTTCCTGTTTTAAAACCTTTTAAACGTAAAGTTAACTATGAGGGAGTAGCAGAAAAACTTAAGGATATGTTTGATCATCCTATGTGGGCAGATTTATCTTATTCCTGTCATAACTGCGGTATCTGCACTTATATGTGTCCCACCTGTTACTGTTTTGATATACAGGTTAAGACAACTGGAGAAGACGGCTATCGCTTCCGTTGCTGGGATTCCTGTATGTACCGGGAATACTCGCAAATGGCAGGCGGGCATAATCCCCGGGAGTTAGATACTGATAGATTCCGCAATCGTTTTTTGCATAAACTGCAGTTCTTTCCGGAAAGATATGGTGAACCATTATGCACTGGCTGTGGTCGCTGTATAGTAGTATGCCCAACTGGAGTAAGTATAGTTAAAATCATCGAAAAAGTTAAGGAGGCGGATATTAATAATGGCTGATTGTAACTGCAATAATCCGCTGGTACCCTGCTTGGTTGAAGTAGTGAATATAATAGATGAAACTCCTGATGTTAAAACTTTCTATGTTAAGAGTAAAGACGGGGTTCCTTTTAATGTAATGCCCGGGCAGTTAGCCATGGTCTCCCATGTTCCAATCGGAGAAGGTATGTTTTCGGTAACCTGGCAGGAAGAAAATGAGCACCTGCAGTTTGCTATAAAAAGAGTGGGTCTGTTAACTGATAATCTGCATAATATTGATATCGGGCAGACTTTAGGAGTTAGAGGACCATATGGCAACGGGTTTCCGGTTGAAGCCTGCAAAGGCAAGGATATGCTTTTTATCGGCGGCGGCATAGGGCTGGCACCGCTTAGATCTTTTATTAAATACTGTTTTAAGCATCGGGAAGATTATGGTAAGATTACTATTCTATATGGCAGCAGGAGTTATGCTGACCTGTGTTTTAAAGATGAACTGTTTGAAAAATGGCCGGCCATGAAAGATACCGAAGTATTTGTAACCATTGATAATGAGGAAGAAAACTGGTCAGGTCATGTGGGCTTTGTTCCCTCCTATCTGCAGGAAATTAATCCAAATCCGCAGGGCAAAGTGGCTGTAACCTGCGGGCCTCCGATAATGATCAAATTTGTATTACAGGCTTTGGAAAAGATGGGATACTCTGATGAACAGGTTATAACTACTCTGGAAGCAAGAATGAAATGCGGTATAGGTAAATGTGGCAGGTGCAACATTGGCAGTGAATATATCTGCCTTGATGGTCCAGTATTTGACCTTGCACAGCTTAAAAAGCTTCCGCCGGAATGGTAGAAAGCTAATAAAAGTACAACCCATTATCGAAACTGGTGTGAAAGATAAAGGAATAGGAGAATGCAATGCGCAGAATTAGTATCATAATTCTGTTAATAATCTCGGTCGGATTAGGCTGGTGGATATTTTACGGTCCCAATACCAAGACGTTAGAAAATCCAATTGATGCAGTTACACTGCTTAATCCAACCGGGCCCACTGTCATACCTGTAGCAGCCTTAGCTGCTCAAAAAGTAGAGACCCCTATGGGAATAAATATCGAATACTGGAAAAATACAGATGAAGCAGTTGCCTCATTGGCTGCAGATAAAAGTAATTTTGCCGTCTTGCCAGTTACTACCGCGGCTAATATTAATGCCAAAGGGATTGAATTGGTATTACTGGGAGTCCATGAATGGAAAGTGTTTTATATGATAGCGGGACAGGAAAATCTTTATAATGATATAGCTTCGCTAAAGGGTAAAAAAGTCTATACCCCGAACGGACGGGGAACAACGGTAGATATTTTACTTCGTTCCGCTCTGGCGGAAGCGGGATTAAATTCTGACAGTGATGTTAAGATAGTCTATGCACCACCCCAGGAAATTGTAGCATTGTTTAAGGCAGGTAAGGTAGAATATGCCGCGTTGCCTGAGCCGTTTGTCACTATGGCTATTGCCGGGACGGATGGAAAAATTGTGCTTGATTTTCAAGAATATTGGGGTGATTTGAGTAAGGGCTCTGATAGAATACCTGTTGCTGGTTTGTTTGTTAAAAAAGATTTTTATGCAGCTCATCCAGCTGTAGCTGATCAGGTAGCAAATAGTCTGCTTGAGTCTACTGAATGGAGTAATAATAATATTGCGCAGACTTTGGAGTTAACCAGTGATCTTTTGCCGGTTCCAGCTAAATTAATGCAAGAAGCGCTGACACGAACAGATTTTTATTATATTCCTATTAAGGACTGCCAATCTGAAGTCGAATTATTTTTGGACAAGATGCAGGAGCTTTATCCGGAAGGTTTGCCCCAGATACCTGAAAAAGAGTTTTACGCAGAATGAAAACGCAAGTATATTACGTGCTCGGGGCGGTTATATTTGTATCTATATGGGAGATAGCAGCCCTTTTGCTGGGAGAAAGCCTTATTCTTCCCAACCCCATTGAAGTATTTAAACTATTCTTTTCTCTGTTAACTGAACCCAAAATCCTTACAGCAGCAATGGATACTACCTGGAGAGTAGCGCTATCGCTGCTGTTAGTACTGGTTACGGGATTAACCATCGGGATTTTCTTGGGTTTATCAAAAAATGTTTATCAAATGTTCAGGCCGTTAATTATGGTTATTCAGGCTGTACCAGTAATATCCTGGTTATCACTGGTTCTCTTTGCATGGGGAATCGGCTGGCAAGCCCCACTCTTTATAGCTTTTCTGGCACTCCTGCCAATGGCCATTCTTACCACTATTTCCGGAGTTCATAATCTGGATATTAAACTTCTGGAAATGGCTGCGTTATATAAAGTTGGATTTAAACAGATTTTTAAAGATATTTATATAGGCTCGCTATTACCATTTGTGATAGCAGTTATTGATGTCAGCATCGGACAAGCCTGGAAAGTTATACTGGTGGCAGAATACTTATGTGGAGACAGCGGATTGGGAGTAGTAATACTGGCAGCCCGTTATCAGGTCAATGTAGTTGAAGTTTATGCAGTGACTCTTTTTGCTGTGTTGCTTGGCTTATTGACAGAACGAGTTATCAAATCAGGTTTAAGAAGGGTAACAAAAAAATGGGCGGTAGTTTGATTTTAAAGGGAGTTAACAAATCATATGGAAATCTTCAAGTATTGCATGATTTCAACCTGGAAGTCGCATCAGCAGAAAAAATTGTTTTGCTGGGAGCATCAGGAGCAGGAAAAACTACCTTTTTAAATATTATTGCCGGACTGGAAGCTCCTTCATCAGGTCAGATTGTTATATCAGCTGAACGCATTGGCATGGTATTTCAAGAACCCCGTCTAATTCCATGGCGCACTGTCAGGCAAAATATGTTATTTGTAAACCCTGATGGGGATGTTGAGAGTATTCTTTTTAACCTCAGACTAAAGGATTTTGCCGAGTATTACCCCAATCAGTTAAGCGGGGGCATGCAACAACGGGTGAATCTGGGACGAGCCTTGATAATTAGTCCTGATCTGCTGATTTTAGATGAAGCATTCGGGTCGCTGGATGTGCCGGTTAAAATGAGTATTATCAAGGATATGATGGCTCAGTGGAGTAAAAAGAAATGTACCATAATTGCTGTTACCCATGATTTAAAGGAAGCATTATATATAGCTGACCGCATACTCATTATGGGGAGTGAACCTGGTGTAATCAAACATGATTTCAAGGTAGAATTAGGCCATGAAAGGAACTTCTTTGATCCCGAACTGCTTCTTCTGGAAAGCCGTTTGCTGCAAATCATGCAAACTATAGAGAATTATGTTGGTTAATTTCATCGATTAAATCAGGACTAGGTATACAAACAAAAAAGCGGTAAAACCGCTTTTTAGAATAAATTTTTTCTTAAAATACATTTCCGCCAAAAAGATATCCAATATAGAATACTGCACCAATAGCAATTACATGCCATACCCACCAACCTGTTTTAAGGAAATTAAATGTTCCCAGGTCGTAACCATTTTCTGTTTTCATTTCGCTATTTTCCATAATGACCTCCTAATTATATCCTGAATCTTTATATATAATATTGCCCGGAAATAATATTTTATACTTTAATTACCATTTTTATTTTAATTAATTTGACAAAGGCTAAATTATCTATAAAATATATATAGTTATAGAGGTTGCACAAATCTGTGCACATATAAGGAGGGGTTTTATGCCTGCTAATCGCAAAGATTTATTTAATCCTACAATAGTTGAAGTACTGCAAACCTTTAAAATCGACAAAGAATATATAGAAGGACAAGGCAATTATTTAGTCGATGCGGAAGGTATAAGGTATTTAGATTTTATAGCTCAGTATGGTGCTGTACCTTTTGGGTATAATCCTGATTTTATCTGGGAAGCTCTGGACCGGGTTCGTAAAACAAATATTCCCTCACTGGTACAACCGTCAATACCGGTGGAAGCTGTAAAACTAGCCAATAAACTGGCCGATTCTTCCCCCGGGAATTTATGCTATGCAACATTTGCCCAGAGTGGTGCGGAAGCAGTAGAAGCGGCTTTTAAATTAGCCCGTTCAGCAACTGGTAAAAAAATAATAATTTCTACTGAACGTAGTTTTCATGGTAAAACTCTGGGAGCCCTTTCTGCAACGGGACGTGAAATTTATCAGACCCCCTTTGATGCTCCTGCGCCCCATTTTGAATATATTCCTTTTAATGATGCCGAAGCGCTTAAGAGCGTTCTGAATGAGAAGGCAGAGCAGGTTGCAGCTTTTATAGTTGAACCGGTCCAGGGTGAGGGTGGTATAATTCCTGCTAAACCAGGTTATCTAAAGCAAATACAAAATATTTGCCGTGAATATGGAGTAGTTTTTATTGTCGATGAAATTCAGACAGGATTAGGCAGAACCGGATATTTATTTGCCTGTGATGAAGAAGGAATTGAACCTGATATCATGCTTTTGGCTAAAGCATTAGGAGGCGGAATGCTGCCGATCGGAGTATGCTTAAGCACTCCGCAGGTATATAATGATGATTTTGGTTCATTACACAGTTCCACCTTTGCCAATAACAATCTGACCTGTGCAGTAGGAAGTGCAGTAATAGATGAACTACTCAGTAATGATCGTCAAATAATAAAAGAAATCAAAGCTAAAGGTGAATATCTTTTAGATAAAGCTCAAAAACTAGCCGTGACTTTTCCGGAAGTAATTAAAGAAGTACGCGGCAAAGGCCTGATGGTAGGTATGGAATTTTGTGATCTGGATGATTGTGGATCTTTTGATATGGTTTATCTGGCTGATAGGAAAGGCTTTACAGGACTCTTAGCTGGCTACCTCCTAAATTGTCATCAAATTCGTATTGCGCCATTCTTGAATAATCCTATGACTTTAAGGTTGCAGCCTACATTTAATATAACTTATGAAGAAATAGATTTTGTAATGGAGAAGATTAACATCATCTGCAATATTATGAATATGAAAGACTATGCCAAGCTATATAGTTATTTGCTTGATGATAATAAAACACCTGATAAAATAAAGGATTATCGATTAAAAAGTAAGACTATAAATTCTTCCCATCTGCAAGAAGGTGAAACTGCAGAAGAAAAATTTGCTTTTCTCATTCACTACCCGGCACCAGAGGATGTGGTAGCTAATAACCCATCATTTGAAATTTTTACCCGTGAGGAAATTTATCAATTGATGGAATGGGAAAGTAAAAATAACGAACCAGGAATAGTTTGTCACATGCCGGCTATTAAGTCTAAAAATGGGAAAATAGCAGAAGGATGGCTAATAGGAGTTCCATATGGTGCCCGCCAGATAATGAATCTGCCTCGTGAAGAAGTAGTTGAAGTAATAGAGCAAGCAGTAGATATAGGGCGTGATCTTGGCGCTAAAATTGTTGGACTGGGAGCATTAACTTCGGTAGTGACCAGGGGAGGAAGAGCAGTACAGGGAAGAGATGTAGCTATTACCAGCGGCAATAGTTTTACTGTATTAATGGCTATGGAAGCACTTTATATGGGTGCTGAAAAAATGCGTAAAGATTTAAGTTATGCCCAGGGAGCAGTAGTAGGTGCTAGCGGTTCAATTGGCAGAACCTGTGCTCTTATGCTGTCAGAAGAATTGAAACATATTACTCTTTTGGGTAATTCCGACCATCCGGTCAGCAGCAAGAATCGGTTAAATTCTCTGGCTCAGGAAATAATTGATTTAGCCGTTAAACACAGAGCTGCAGGTAGAGTGGGCGGATTAAGCAGTTGGCTGGAAGATGTGGTAAAAAGCTTGGCTAAAGATAAATCCTCAAAGGGATTATCATATTGGCAGGACATTAATCATGGTGATAATCTTTCAATGGTCAAACTGAATGAAATTTGTGCTTATTTACAAATACCTGCGCCGCTTACTTTAAGCATAGATATTGATAAAGACCTGGTGGATTGTGATTTAATAGTTGCTGCCAGTAATTCACCGGAATATCTCATTCATCCTCACCATTTAAAAGCGGGGGCAGTAGTATGTGATGTGGCCAGACCGGCAGATATTTCTCCGGAAGTATATAAAACCCGTGATGATGTGTTGATATTAGAGGGAGGTCTGGTTAATTTTCCTGATCAGATTAGATTTGGACCTAATTTAGGTTACCGGGATGGTGTCAACATGGCTTGTTTATCTGAAACCGTACTGCTGGCTCTGGAAGGTGATTATCAGGATTACAGCATAGGAATGAAACTACCCATGGAAACTGTTAATTACCTAAGGGCTTTAGGTAAAAAGCATGGATTTTCCCTGGCGGGATTAATGATGGGCAATAAAGAAATAACCGATAAAGATATTGAAAATATATATCATAGGTCAATACAATTAAAACATGTTGAGAATGTATAGATAGGAATAACAGAGCGCCAAGCTCTATTCAGAACGTCAAATAAGGCCAATAGCTTCCTTAATAGTATCGCATGCGATACATTGTAGTGCCCTTGGGTGCTTCCTTGGTCGTATCGC
>CAZLVY010000010.1:22254-39603 GCA_964563125.1 uncultured Syntrophomonas sp.
TAGTATCGCATGCGATACATTGTAGTGCCCTTGGGTGCTTCCTTGGTCGTATCGCATGCGATACATTGTAGTGCCCTTGGGTGCTTCCTTAATAGTATCGCATGCGATACATTGTAGTGCCCTTGGGTGCTTCCTTGGTCGTATCGCGTGCGATACATTGTAGTGCCCGTGGGTGCAACCTTAATAGTATGCGATACATCAGTAGTGCCATTGGGTGCTGCGTTAAATCGGAAGTGCCGTTTAATCGACGTACCTCATGTACGCCTCAATAACTGCCCTTTCGATTGCCTTACTCTGACAACATTGTTAGTTCGCGGAGCGAACATTGTAGTACCCTTGGGTGCCTTTTTTGCTCGCTCTGTCTTTTTGCAGGATAAAAATACGAAGATGGAGAAAATAATCATAACTTCTAGAGGCAAATCAAAAAGTGAGGGATTCAAGTTGAATATACAGGAAATTACTATCAAAGCAAATGGCAAGTGGTATTTTGGAGAAGCTGAAATGTTCAGACGTAATATTCTTAATATACTGGCGTCTAATATTGAAAGGGACAATGAGGGGCAATACTTTATAAAAATTGGTGAAGATACTAATCCAATTACAGTAGAAGATGTTCCATTTCTGGCCACCGGCATAAAAGAAAACGCAGATCAGACTATTACTCTGGTATTTCACGATTTGCAGGAGATGTCGCTTAATAAACGGATGAGACTGACGCTTAAAAAAGATGTCCCTTATATTGATTATAAATGGGAAGTAGATACCCGCCTGAGCAGGGGCGTATACTGGAAATTAAGCGATTGGTTTGAATTTGAAGATGATAAAATATATATTAACCCTCCCACCACTATAAATGAAAAATAAGAATTTTCCCATTTAGAAAAAAAAGCAAAAAAAAAGGGCTAATGACGACCTAATAGCCCTTAAAATATTGGTAATACACCACAATATGTGTATTCCCCCCCTGCCCTTTATTATGCAAGAAAGATGCCATGTGGGCATAGAATCTGTAAATCAAGCAGAGCCGCAGAGTTAATGGATTAATAAAAAATATCTATGATTAAAAGTTTTCAAATTGAGACGAAAAATTTATCAAATATGAGATTATTCTCAAAGAAGAGATTACAATCTGCTTATATTAGCAGGCCTGAAACGGGATTCATCATAAGTTAAAGCTTTATCAATCTGATTAAGCATTTCTTCGCGATCATCAGGTATCATACCGCTTACATCCCAATAATTAGCTACATGGTCACTTAATACCATAGTTTGGTCGCAGTTCAGATTTTCAATCAGCAGTCTTATTTCTCTTAATGCCTGATGAGGAGTTAAAAGCTGAAATGTTCCTTGACGGTAGTCTTCGTATAAAGGAGTACCGGGTACAGGTACGAAAGTTCTTATCCTTACGAAATCAGGACTAAAAGCACTTAATGCTTTGGCACTGTTGATAGCGTGCTCTTTGGTACGTTCAAGTCCGCCGATACCGGTTAAATAATATTCACTGGTTTGAATGCCGGCTGCCTTCAACTTCAATCCGGCAGCAATGATCTCTTCAGCAGTAGTTCCTTTATTAACTCGTTTTAAAGTTTCATCATCACCGCTCTCCATCCCGGTATGAATCCTGGTTAAACCTGCTTCGCGCAAACGTATTAAATCGGCTTCACTTTTTTTATTTATAAAACGGGCTGAACCGTAAACTGTTATTCGCTCCAAATGGGGGAATAACTCTTTGGCATATGTGATTATTTCCAACAACTGTTCTGTCTTCATTATTATCGTATTGCCATCGGGAAAGAAAAGGGAAGGTATAAAATCACCATAATAATCGCGGGCGGCAGTTAAATCTTCTTTTATGTCTTCGACCGATCTGATCCGAAATTTAGTATCTTTATACATCGTACAGAAGGTGCATTTATTATGAGGACATCCTATAGTAGCCTGAATTAAGAGACTGTTAGCTTCACTGGGCGGACGATATATTGTTCCTTCGTAACGCATTAATAAACCTCCTCTAATCTTTATTTTAAATACGCTTCACATTGATATTATATTATTTATAGATTTAAAACTAGTTTATCTAAAAAATAATTATCTAATAATTTTTCCATAAGATAAAAAATGGTATGAATAAGGTAAAAAGGCTCTGCACACGAATATTAAGCTAAAATGTGCATAAAAAAGGATTTCGAGTTGTTTTATACCCTGAAAACCTATATATTTAAGAAGATAAGAAAGAATTATGAAAGTTACCGACTATTGTTGAGGAGTTGGATAATATGTCTGTTAGGGTGCTTATTGTTGATGATGATGAACGGGAAAGAATCGTAGTAAGGTATGTGCTGGAACAGATAAATGATGTAGAAATAGTCGGAGAAGCTGTACACGGTTTAGAAGCCTTACTGTTATGTCAGGAGAAAAAGGTGGATTTAGTTTTTCTTGATATTACCATGCCGGAAATGGGTGGATTAGAAACTGCTCATAAACTACAGGAACTTAAAGAACCACCTTTATTTGTTTTTGTAACGGCAAAAAAAGATATGGCAGTCGAAGCTTTTGATCTGGGTGCTATTGATTATATTGTGAAACCTATAGGACAAAACCGTATTGAAAAAACCATAGATAGAACAAAATGGCAAATTGCTCATCGCGATACAATTGAGGAATTAGTTCGACAGAAGTTGAAAGAAAGAATAGATTTTATTTTAGAACGTTATAAAAATCATGAAATTTATTCTAACAAGCTGCCGGTAAGGGAGAAAGGCAAAATTACTCTTCTAAATCAGGATGAGGTTGTATATTGCGAAAGTCAGGGCAAGAAAGTTTACATTTGTACTAATAATGGAGGCTATCTAAGTAATTATACTTTAAACGAGTTGGAATCCAGGTTGGATAAGAGCATCTTTTTCCGTGCCCATCAGGCTTTTATAGTTAATTTAAATTATATACAGGAAATAATAAATTTTGGCGAGGGCTCATATTTACTTCATCTAAACAGTTCTGATAAGAATATTATTCTCAGTCGGTCAAGAGCCAAACTATTAAGACAGAAAATGGGTATACAATAAGATGTATACCTTTTTTTTGTCTTAATAAGCATGAAAACCGACTGAATGTGAGCCGAAATGTTAAGTTGGTAATTTAACATCTTGGGATAAGATTATAACAAAGTGCCTACAACAGTGCATTTATAAATCTCGTAATTTCTCACTTTCTTCCTTTTTACCATGTAGTTATAAAATTTGTTAAAAGAATAACAAGCTAGTGCTAATTAACCTTTATATTCAACCAACTAATACAAATATAGAGAAAAAAATCACAAAATGATTTATAGTTAATCTAGATAATTAGGACGGTTTTTTACAAATATTAGTGGAAGGAGGAAAAACTTAATTATATACAGTTGGCGGGGGGCGGAAAAACCGACTGTACACAATTAGATTGTAGACAGATGCCTTGTACTATATACAAGGCTATAAAGGGGGGTAGTTTATGATACCGTTTTATAAGCTTGAACGATACGAAGGAAATGAACCTTTGTTTGAATTGGTAATGATGTCTATAGTAGCAAGTTCGGTTGGAGAACCATTGCATATACATGCAGAGGGCTTGAGAGGAACTGGAAAAACTACTATTATGCGTGCAGCCAAAGGTATTCTACCTAATATAACCCGTATAAAAGGGTGTATATATAATTGTGATCCGGCAGCACCGCATTGTCCACATCACAGAGATTTGAACCGGATAGAAATAGACAATTTGGGGACGGAAGAGATTCAGATGCCGTTTTTGGAAATATCACACTCCGCCAAGGTCGGAACTGTGGCAGGCAGTGTTGATTTAACCAGACTTACCGATGTTAATAATCCTGAGGCAAGACTGTTGCCAGGGCTAATTCCGCAGGCTCATCGAGGAATAATATTCATAGACGAAATCAATCGCTTAGCAGACACTTCCCCAGAAATTACAGATATCTTGTTGGATGTAATGGGTAATAAGCCTGGTCATATTCAGATCGAAGAAGCAGGATTGCCGGTGGTTGATGTAAAAGTCAGTGTATCAGTTTGGGCTGCTTCTAATCCGGACGAGGATCCAGGTCCTGTGGAAGAGATAAGAAGACAGCTATCGGATCGCTTTGATATGGTTTGCTTTATGGGGCGGCCTAATTCAGTTGATATCCTTGCCCAGATGCTGAAAGAAAATTCTCATCAGTGGAAATCTCAATCAGTTAAAGAAGTTCAAGTTGAAGAAAGCAAAAATGATGCTATTCGTAATAATATTATTAACTGGTCCAGTCAATATGAGAAAGCTGATTTACCTGATTTTTTACGTAATTACATTGCCCGCCTATATATTAAACATAATTTGGAAAGTATTCGAGCAATTGAAGCAATGCAGTCAGGAGCTATATTACACAGTATTATTAAAGGCCGCGACAAAGTATTAATCAATGATGTGACCCACATGATACCACTGGTTCTTAAACATCGGGTTGACAGCGATACTATGGTGCGCATGATTAATGATGTAGATTCCAAAGGTGTCAAGGACGGAATACTAAATTTTAAGAACCGAAAGAAAAAGGAAAGCGAAGCAGAACCGGAATATTTTCCCCACAATGCGATGCCATTAAAGGATATAAGAAGAAGTGATCTGGTTAATACGGAAAAGAGTTTGACCCCCAATGAAGGCTGATAATTAAGGGGGTGGGGAAATGTCTAATCAATCTAATGTTGATAAAGCTGATGCAGTAGGTAATTATCTCAGTCTTTATTTTGGTCAGAACCAAGGGGTAAGGCTGGGTGAAAGTACAGTAGTGAGCCGCAAAGTCCATGCCCGTATGCCGGAAAAAAGGTTGAAAGGCCAGATAAAAATCCTGCTTAATCGTGATGCCGGGAAAACCTTTCTGGACTTTGTTGATGCCGATCAGGTTGTTCACATTGATGTTTACCATAAAGAAGGGGAAATCGACCCGACAGAAGTAGCCAGAATTATATTTCAAGCTATTGACGAAAATTTTTTGGAGAAAAATCCTCAACTAAAGTATAACGAGGATGAGCGCTTTCGCATGGTAGCTGAATATGCCAATAAAATTTTTATTACTACCAGTTTAGGTAAAGGCATTTTATATGACCTTTTTCAAAATAATGTCAGACCTTATGTTGAAGGCGAAGAGGGTAAAGATCATATCCATATTCTGGCGCGTCTTAACCGGGAAGAATACTTTCTGGTATATATAATAGCAGAAGCGGTAGAAGAACTTATTATTGCTGCTGATGTAAGGCTGGCCAAAGTAAGAAATATTAATCACGGTAACCAGAAACAGAAGCAGGAGGATTTCTCAGGTTATATTAAAATTCCCTGGAAAAAATTTAAAGGGCAGACAAGTATGCCGCTGCCGGATAAAGAAAATGTCAACCAGCTAATTGTTAAACTGGCGGAAAAGTTTGGCGGAGTTGAAGAAATCCAGGACTTTATGGAAAGCTATTCAACAAATATTTTTAAACGCAAAGGCATTGATCAGCAGAAAAAGAAGTGGGGCGATGTCGAGGACTTTGTGCAACAACTGGAGGAACTGGAGATAATCAAAGATACTCCGTTTGGGAAAGTTCTCACTAATAAAGGGGTTAAATTAAAGGATTTTGTTGTTAATCATAAATGTGAGCTGGAAACAGAAATACGAAAAAATATCCGTAAGATTCCGGCTAAGGGCAGCAGCCGTTTTAAAAAGCTGGGTGAAGTTAACCAAAACACTTCCCATGTCGAGTTTACAAACCATAATAAAACCATTAATAATCCTTATAAGAATTGGTCCGGTGATTTAGCTGTACCGGAAACAATTATCCAGGCTAAGAAGAATAGTTTAATGCGCGGCGAAGAGCGCTTCAATATAAAAAAAGAAGACCTGCATTTTTATAGCAAAAAACAATATATTCCTATTGATGTATGTCTGTTAATTGATGCCAGTGGCAGTATGGCAGGTGATAAAAGGCAGGCTGCCTGTTATCTGGCTGAACACTTGTTGTTAACTGGTAAAGAAAAAGTGGCAGTTGTTACCTTCCAGGAACGGACCAGTAGGGTGGTTGTTCCTTTTACACGTAATCAAAGAGTCTTAAGCAAAGGACTTGCTACCATAAGTCCGGCGGGGCTTACCCCTTTGGCTGATGGAATAATGACAGCAGTTAATCTTATTAAAGAAAACCGGGTCAGGAATCCTTTATTAGTCTTAATAACGGATGGTATTCCTAATACAGCATTATGGACTTTGGATGCTAAAGCAGATGCTATTGAAGCATCTTCACATATACCGGAAAATAAAATTCGTTTTATCTGTATAGGGGTAGAATCAAATCGTTTCTATCTGGAGAAACTGGCTAGCCGAGCCAATGGTTCTTTGTATTTAGTTGATGATTTGAATCGCGATAATCTCATTAATATTGTTCGTCATGAAAAGAAGAATATTAGTGAAGATCACGGTAAGCATAAAGATTAAGTTTATATTAGCTATTAAATAAGTAAGAAATTGGTATTCGTATCAATTTTTAATAACTCCTCCTTCTGGGGGTACCTTTAATGGTACCCTCCTTTTTTTACTCACAGGCATATTTTCAACCTTTATTTCGTATCATTTAATAGCAAAAAGTAGAGGAGGATTTTTCATGAACGGAGCACTTAGACAATTAATCGGGATAATTATTATTGCTTTTTGCCTTTTTATTACAGGTTGTTCTGGAACCCCTAACAATGAAACCTTTAAAAGCTGGCAGGATTTAATTAGGTTATTGCCCGAAGAGGAGAAAAATACCGCACCCGAGAGTCTGCAGACGCCTGACGAAAATACAATCCTGGGTGAAAGCATTGATATAGAGTTATACTTTGTGGCTGCAGATGGCGTAAGCTTGGAGGCCGAAAAAAGAACTATTATCAAAACTGAAGGTATTGCCCGTAAAACTGTAGAAGAATTAATAAAGGGACCTGGTAATGCCAATTACAGCAGTGCTATGCCAACTGGAATTAAGCTACTGGACATAAACATAAAACCAGAAGGATTATGCATAGTAGACCTGAGCTCTCAAGCCAGGTTAGTAGGTAATATGAATGAAGAACAAATGATGGTTTATGCCATAGCTAATACGGTGGGACAGTTTCCCGCTGTCAAGGAAGTAACTTTCATGGTAGATGGGGAAAAAGTCAAGCAATTAGGAGGTTTTTTAGATTTATCAGTGCCGATAGAACCGGATTATAGTATTTAAAAAAGGTAACTTAAAACAGGGGTAATAAGTTTAAAGGAGTAGTAGCGGGTAAAACCAATACTAACTCCTTTTTAGTTTGCTCATCGTTAGGCACAGTTTTGCTGGAATATAGAGAGTAAAAGTGATACATTTATTTAATGAATTGTATTCTAAATAATTACACTGCCATTAATAATAGATGAGGTGTTGAATTTTGCTTAAAACAAAACCGATAGGAATATTTGATTCGGGTGTAGGTGGTTTAACGGTTGTCAAGTCTTTACTTGATAATATGCCAGAAGAGAGTTTTATTTATTTTGGCGATACTGCACATGTACCCTATGGAGATAAGAGTCAGGAACAATTATTGATTTATGCGCAAGATATAATTGAGTTTTTGCTTAAGCAGAGAGTAAAAGCTATTGTAATAGCCTGCGGTACCCATTCGTCAATAACACTGCCGCTTATTTCCACAGATTATCCCTTGCCACTGTTAGGAGTAGTTGAAGCCGGTGCCAGGCAGGCAGCAGCTAAAACGCGCAATGGTAAAATTGGTGTAGCAGCAACTCAAGCCACTGTAAACAGCGGCACATTTACCAGGAGCATCCACAGGTTAAATTCAAACTTGGCTGTTACCGAAGTGGCGTGCCCGCTATTCGTCCCCCTGGTTGAGAATGGTAATTTAACCGGCCCTGAAACTGATAAGGCTATAAAAAATTATTTTGGCCCTCTTCTGGACCGGCAAATTGATACAATTATTTTAGGGTGCACACATTATCCCTTCCTGGCTCCTGCTATAAAAAAGTATACCGGTGACAGAGTTGTTCTCATAGACGCAGCCGGCGAAACGATAGACGAGTTAAAAGACATTTTAACAGCTCAGGACCTGATAAATGACAGTGGCGGCCATCCGGAAAGAAAATTTTATGTCAGCGGCCAAGATACTTCCTTTTTTAAGGTAGGTAAATTGTTAGTTGGCAATGTAATAAAAGAGGTTAAGAAAGTTACTTTAAGCAATAGATAATGAGGAGAAAAAATGGGCAGAATTGGTTTTACTACTTCGATTCCAGTGGAGATTTTGCTGGCGGCAGGCAAAATCCCAGTTGATTTAAATAATGTTTTTATAACCGGCGATAAAGCCTCATTGCTGGTGGAAAAGGCAGAAGAGGCAGGCTACCCCCGTAACACCTGCGGATGGATTAAAGGCTTGTACTCGGTAGCTCTGGAAAGTGAGTTGGAAGCAGTTATAGCTGTCATGCAGGGGGATTGCAGCAACACTCAGGCCTTAATGGAAACTTTGCAGTTAAAAGGCATTAAAACAATACCTTTTGCTTTCCCTTTTGACAGAGATGTAGATATGCTGCGTCTGCAGATGGAAAAGCTTATGAATTATTTCGCAGTTAGTATATTACAAGTTCAGCAGAGTAAGGTTGAATTAGATGTTATCCGTTCATTATGTCAGCAAATTGATACTATGACCTGGCAGGATAATTTAGTAACCGGCGGCGAGAACCACTACTATTTAGTTTCATCCAGTGATTTTAACAGTAACCCCGCGCAGTTTAAGGAGGATTTAACCAACTTCATTGCTCAGGCGCGCCTGCGAACTCCTTTTGCTGATGAAGTCCGACTGGCTTATATTGGTGTTCCGCCTATTTTCACTGATCTTTATACCATTATTGAGTCAATGGGAGCAAGAATAGTATTTAACGAAGTGCAAAGACAGTTTTCCATGCCTTATGATACTGCAGATATATACGAACAATATCTAAAGTATACTTATCCATATGGGGCATTTGCTCGTCTGAACGATATTCTGGAACAAATTAATCTACGTCAGATAGATGGGATAATTCATTATACCCAAACTTTTTGTTTCCGTCAGATTGAAGATCTTATTTATCGGGAAAAGATAAAAGTTCCTTTTTTAACTGTCGAAGGAGAAGGACCCGGCAAATTAGACGGTCGTAGTCGTATGAGAATAGAAGCATTCATTAATATGCTTAAATACAAAAAGTGAGGGAATAATGATAGGTATAGACTTAGGATCCCGTCATATCAAAATAGTGCAAATGATAACAGGAAAAATAGTTAAGACTGCTATTTATGATACTATTCAGTTTTATCGTAAATATGGTATGGCAGAACAAAAAAAGCTCAATATCAACCTTGCCGAGTCAGGTTTTACTGAGGATAAACTGGTAGCAACCGGTTATGGTAAAATAGCTGTAACAATAGAAGGAGCAGTCCATATTCCTGAAATTCAGGCTCATGCAGCCGGAGCAGCTTTTCAGACCGGGATGAGGAATTTTACATTACTTGACATTGGCGGCCAGGATACGAAGATAATAATGATTAGGGATGGGCAGGTGGCGGATTTCCTGACTAATGACCGCTGCGCCGCCAGTTCCGGGCGCTATATGGAAAATATGGCCCATGTTTTGGGGATATCTTTGGAAGAGTTAAGTTTATACAATGAAGATCCGGCCAGACTTAATTCAACTTGTGCTATTTTCGGTGAGACGGAGATAATATCTAAAATAGTGGAAGGTTATTCTATTGCCCAGTTAGCTGCCGGAGTAAATTACACACTCTACCGTCGCTTTGCAGCCCAGCTTAAGCAGTTAAACAGTGAAAAACTGGTTTTGAGCGGTGGGGGAGCGTTCAATTCGGCCTTAATGAATATAATTGCCGAGCAAACCGGATGCGAAACAATAAGAGTTGACAATTATCAGTTCAATGGCGCTATAGGCTGTTGTGTTATACAGTAGATAGAAATGAGTCTTGACCGGGCAGAAAATAATATACATATGGAGGTAGATTATGCTTAGACCAAATGAAAGACTTTATGACCAGCTTAGACCAGTCAGAATAATCCCCGGATTTTTGAAACATCCGGACGGATCAGTTTTAATTGAAGCAGGTGATACCAGAGTTTTGTGTTCCGCAATTGTGGAGGAAAAAGTTCCGCCTTTTCTGAAAGGAACCGGCAGTGGCTGGGTAACAGCAGAATATTCACTTTTACCTTCTTCAACTGAGACACGTACTCAGAGGGAAGCGACCAAAGGAAAAATAAGCGGACGTACTTCAGAGATACAAAGGCTGATAGGACGCTCACTGCGGGCGGTAGTTGACCTGGAAATGCTGGGGGAACGGACTATATGGATTGATTGTGATGTAATCCAGGCGGATGGTGGTACCAGAACTGCTTCTATTACGGGTGCCTTTGTAGCTCTGTGCCTGGCCTTAAAAAAACTGCATGAAAAGGGAACTATTAGCAAGATACCTCTCTTAGATTATGTCAGTGCAATTAGTGTTGGCAAGATTGATGGAGTATTACTGCTGGATCTGGAGTACAGTGAAGATTACCGCGCTGATGTGGATATGAACGTAGTTATGACCGGCAGCGGCGAATTTGTGGAAATCCAGGGAACAGCAGAAGGAGTTTCCTTCAGCAAAAACGAACTTGATGAAATGCTGGCTTTAGCTAACAAAGGTATTTTGGAACTAATAGCTCTGCAAAAGGAAGTAATTGGTGAAAAAACCGATGCATAATGTGCTTCTTTTAGCAACGCGCAATCAGGGCAAAAAAAAAGAAATGCAGCAAATACTTAAGGGACTTCTACTTGATATAATTAATTTGGAAGATATTGAGTTACTGCCGGAGATCATAGAAGACGGGACTTCCTTTGCCGAAAATGCCATAAAAAAAGCTAAGCAAACTGCTGCTTTGAGCGGGTATATATGTCTTGCTGATGATTCCGGGTTAGAAGTTGATGCTCTTAATGGGAACCCGGGCATTTATTCCGCCAGATTTGCCGGAGAAGATGCAGATGATAATAAAAACAATAAAAAATTACTATATATGTTAAAGGAAGTTGAGATGGAAAAACGGACGGCCCGATTTGTCTGTGCTGTTGCCATAAGTGATCCGTCTGGTAATTACAGAGTTGTCAGCGGTAAATGCGAAGGAAGAATCGGCCTGCAGTTAGAAGGAACAGGAGGATTTGGTTATGATCCGCTATTCATTCCTATAGGCAGTGATAAAAGTTTTGCTCAGCTTACTGCGGAAGAAAAAAACTCTATTAGTCACAGAGCTCATGCTTTACAAAAAGCCCGGGAAATAATAGATGAGTTTTTTATAAAAGTTTAGCAGGAGGGGCTTTAGTGAGGATTCTGGTTTTAGGTGATACCCATGGGCGTATTAATTTAGTAACTAAAGTATTAAAGCAACTCCGGTTTGACTACATGCTTTTTACCGGGGACTTTATTGTTGATGCAGGGAATATTGCCAGAAGACTAGGGCTGAAATATAAAGGGGTGCGCGGTAACTGCGACCCGAAAACCGGCAATGAAGAACAAGTTATTGAACTGGGAGGTAAAAGGTTTTACCTGATTCATGGACACCAGTATGCAGTTAAGAAAGGTTATAATTTATTGTTGCGGCGCGGGCGTGAAGCAGGTGCGGATGCAATAATTTTTGGGCATACCCATGTGGCTCATTGTGAACAAATAGAAGATACTTGGCTGGTTAATCCCGGTAGTCCTTCATTTCCTCGGTTATCATCATCAAGTTATGCCGTAATTGAGATTAATAAAGATCAAATATACCCTAATATTATTGAGTTCTAGACAAATAAGTTTTGCGGAGGAGGAATCTTTTAATGGATTTGAAAAGGACAAGGCTCTATGACATGCATGTGAAGTATGGAGGTAAATTAATTGACTTTGGAGGCTGGGAACTGCCGGTACAATACGAAGGAATAATTAAAGAACACCATATGGTCAGACAAAAGGCAGGTCTTTTTGATGTTTCCCACATGGGAGAAATAGAGATTAAAGGTGATAAAGCCGAAGATTTTGTTCAGTACATGGTAACCAATGATGTGAAAATAATTAAAAATAATCAGGTCCAATATGCCCTGATGTGTTATCCAGACGGCGGAGTAGTTGACGACTTGATAATCTATAAATATTCACGTGAGCATTATTTTTTAGTAGTAAATGCATCTAATTCTGACAAAGATTTTGATTGGATTAAACAAAATTCCTTAAATGCTTTTCCTGGCTTAAGTGTAGAAAACGTTTCAGAGCAGTACAGCCAATTAGCCATACAGGGACCTAAGGCAGAAGAGATTTTGCAAAAAATATGCAGCATTGATTTGAAGAGTTTAAAGTACTTCTGGTTTAATTCCCAAGCAGAAATTGCCGGGATAAAATGTATCGTTTCCCGTACCGGTTATACCGGTGAAGACGGATTTGAAATATATCTGACCGAACAGGCTCCACTGGTTTGGGAGGAGATATTAAAAGCCGGAGGTGAAGATATAGCACCAATTGGTTTAGGAGCACGGGACACGCTAAGATTTGAGTCTAAACTGCCTTTATACGGACAGGAGATAGATAAAGACATCACTCCTTTAGAAGCTGGGTTAGGCTATTTTGTTAAGTTTACTGATGATGATTTTATCGGTAAAACAGCTTTATTAGCCCAGAAAGAGAACGGTTTGGCAAGGGCTGCCGTTCAGTTTGAAATGACCGGCAAGGGAATACCAAGATCCCATTACCATGTGGAAAAAGATGGCATTAATATTGGCTGGGTAACTTCAGGTGCCTATGCTCCGACTTTAAATAAAAATATTGGCCTGGCAATTATTGCAGCGGAGTATAATCAAATTGAAGGTGAATTTGATATAATAATTCGTGATAAAAAAATACCTGCCAGAATAAGTCCGGGAGTCTTTTACAAGAGAAATAAATAAATTTAGGAGGTTTTAGATAATGAATATACCACAAGGATTATTTTACTCTGCAAGTCATGAATGGATTAGAATTGATGGAGATAATGCCTATCTGGGTATAACTGATTATGCCCAGCATAATCTGGGTGATATCGTTTTCGTAGAAATACCGGAGTTAGATAGTGAAGTTAATGCAGGGGACTCAATTGCCGTAATTGAGTCTGTCAAGGCCGTATCTGAAGTTTTTAGTCCTATAAGCGGGAAGATCATCGCCGTAAATGAAAATTTAGAAGAATCCCCTGAATTAATCAATGAAGACCCCTATGAAAACTATCTTGCCATTATTGGCTTCAATGATGATGAAGAGGCAAAAAAACTAATGTCTGCTGAAGAATACGAAGCCTTTTGTATTGAAGAAGACAAGAAATAGAGGAGAGAATATTAATATGAAATTTACTCCTAATCCTCCTGCTGTAGTGGATGCCATGTTAAATAACATAGGATTGAAACATATTGATGAGTTGTTTCTGGATATTAATGATGACCTGAAGCAAAAGAATGAATATGAGTATTTAAAAAATGGTTTAAGCGAAATAGAAATCAGAAACCATATGAAAAAGCTGGCCGGGCGAAATATTAATGTTGATGATTACCCTTCATTTTTAGGTGCCGGTGCCTATGACCACTATATTCCCGCTGTAATGGAACAACTTATGTGGCGTTCAGAGTTTTATACAGCCTATACTCCTTATCAAGCCGAGATTAGTCAGGGGATTTTGCAGGCTATTTTTGAATATCAGACTTTAATCTGCAATCTGACTGGAATGGATGTTTCCAATGCCTCCATGTATGATGGCGGCAGTGCTCTGGCAGAAGCATGTAATTTAGCCGCTCTGCAAACTAAAAGGCGCAAGATTTTAGTGCCTGACACTGTCCACCCAGAGTATATTGAGATATTAAGGACTTATGCTATATCAGGGGTGATGGAAATAATAACTGTGCCCTGCACTGAGGGAGTCTATTCCCCAGATAAAATTATAGAAATGATAGATAAAGAAACAGCCGCGGTAGTAATTCAGCAGCCAAACTTCTTTGGTAATTTGGAGGAAATAACTCTGCTTGAGGAAGCCATACATCAAAATAAAGGCCTTTTAATTATGGCCGTTGACCCTATTTCATTGGCTATTTTAAAATCACCCGGAGAACTGGGCGCTGATATAGTAGTAGGAGAAGGACAATCATTAGGTAATAGTCTAAGCTTTGGCGGACCTTATTTAGGTTTCATGGCTGCTACCAGCAAATTTTTACGCAAAATTCCCGGTCGTATTGTGGGACAGACTTTGGATTCTAAAGGGCAAAGGGCCTTTGTTTTAACTCTGCAGGCCCGGGAACAGCATATAAGGAGAGAGAAAGCTAGTTCCAACATATGCTCCAATCAGGCTTTAAACGCCTTAGCCGCTTCCATATATCTGGTTTCAGTCGGCAGTAAAGGACTTAAAGACATTGCCCTGCGCTGTCATCAGTTAGCCCGTTTTGCCCAGACCGAACTTAGCAGACAGGGATTAGAATTGCTCCATAATAAACCTTATTTTAGAGAGTTTGCAGTAAAAGTTAAAAATCCCGCCTTAATGAACCGCAAATTATTGGAAAATGGAATTATTGGCGGTTATGAACTGCCTGACGCTATGATGCTGGCTTTTACCGAAAAAAGAACCAGGGCGGAAATAGAAAGTCTGGCACTTATATTAGGAGGGCAAAAAAATGACTAAATTAATTTTTGAAAGACATGTTTTAGATGCCAATACTTTCGAGCTTCCTCCTCTGGAGGTTCCTGCAGCAGATTTTTCAGAAACTATGCCGGAGCATCTCATAAGAAAAACACTGCCATTTATTCCTGCAGTAAGTGAAGTGGAACTAATCAGGCATTTTACTGAATTATCCAACCGTGCTTACGGGGTTGATAACGGTGCTTATCCGCTTGGCTCCTGTACCATGAAATATAATCCTAAGATTAATGAATGGGCATCGCGTTTACCTGGTTTTACGCAGATTCATCCTTATCAGCCAGAAGAAACAGTACAGGGGACCATGCAAATTCTTTACGACATGGGAAAAATGCTGGGGGAAATAACCGGCATGGATCATTTTACTCTGCAGCCTGCTGCCGGTGCTCATGGTGAGATGACCGGAGTTATGATGATCAAAGCTTATCATAATAAACGGGGCGATTTTAAAAGGACCAAAATGATGGTGCCCGATTCTGCACATGGAACAAATCCGGCTACTGCCAATGTAGTCGGTTATGATGTTATAGAGATAAAATCCAACTCCCGAGGACTGGTCGATATTGAAGACTTGAAAGCTAAAATGTCAGATGAAGTGGCGGGCTTAATGCTTACTAATCCTAATACACTTGGATTATTTGAAGAAGAAATCCAGGAGATAGCTGCAATTGTTCATGAAGGCGGCGGATTACTTTATTATGACGGTGCCAATCTCAATGCTATTATGGGGGTTTGCCGGCCTGGTGATATGGGTTTTGATGTAGTACATCTTAACCTGCATAAAACCTTTGCAACTCCCCACGGTGGCGGCGGTCCAGGTTCGGGACCAGTTGGGATCAAGGCTTTTCTGGCCGATTTTCTCCCCAAACCGGTAGTTAAGAAAAGCGGAGATATCTTCAGCTTTGATTATGAGCGGCCTGATTCTATTGGGCGTGTTAAAAATTTCTACGGTAATTTTGGTGTTATCGTCAAAGCCTACTCATATATTATGGCAGTTGGCAGTGAAGGGTTGAAAGATGCTTGCCAGCAGGCAGTGCTTAATGCTAATTATCTGCGCTTTCATCTGCAAAGAAATTACCATATACCTTTTAACCGGTTGTGCAAACATGAATTCGTAGTAAGTGCCCGTAATCAAATGGAGTCAAGCCATGTAGCGACACTTGATATAGCCAAGCGCCTGCTTGATTTTGGTTATCATCCTCCTACCATTTATTTTCCTTTAATTGTTAAAGAGGCGATGATGATTGAACCTACCGAAACTGAAAGCCGGGAACGATTGGACAGTTTTGTTGCAGCACTGGATGATATTGCCCGGGAAGCCCGGGAGAATCCGCAGGTAGTATTGGATGCTCCCCATACAACCGTAATCGGCAGAGTAGATGAAGTAACGGCAGCCCGCAATCCGATTGTGAAGTGGGAGGAATAAAAGGTGAAAGATCTGGTCGTTATTGGCGGCGGTCCGGGTGGTTATGTAGCAGCTATTCGTGCATGTCAGCTAGGTATGGATGTAGCTTTAATTGAAAAAGATTCTCTGGGCGGGACCTGCTTAAACCGTGGATGCATCCCAACCAAAGCCTATCAATATAATGCCAAGGTTTTAAAATCACTGCAAAAAAGCAGTGAATTTGGTATTGCAATAGGCAGTATAGAGTTTAGTATGCAGCAGGCCAAAGATAGAAAAGATTCTATTGTAGCTAATCTAGTCGCCGGTATAAAAAAACTGCTGGAGCAAAATAAAGTGGAGATTATAACCGGGCATGCAGAAATAATGGATAATCATAATGTCAGAGTTGGAGAGCGATTAATATGTACCCAAAACATTTTAATTGCAACTGGTTCCAAATCTGCAGTTTTGCCCATAAAAGGAATCGATACCCCGGGGGTTTTAAGTAGTGATGAAATTTTAGAGCTATCCACTGTACCTAAAAGGCTGGCTATAATCGGCGGTGGTGTAATCGGGCTGGAATTTGCCTCAATATTTAACCTTTTTGGCAGTGAAGTCACAGTTTTCGAAAGTGCTCCCCAGATACTTAATTTACTCGATTCAGAACTATCCAAACGGATGTTAGTGTATTTAAAAAAGCAAAAGATTGCAATTCATACCAGCACTTTAGTGCAGCAAATTACACATACAGAAGATAGTCTGAAAATTATAGCCCAGGGTAAAAAAGACAATTTAGAAGTAGAGGCTGATTTAGTCTTGCTGTCGGCGGGGCGCCTGCCGGTAACTGATTGTTTGCAGTTATTCGGAACAGAAGTAGAGTTAATTAATGGCGGTTTTATAAAAGTGAATCAGGATTATCAGACTAATATACCAGGTTTATATGCTATTGGTGATGTTATCGGAGGAAAAATGCTGGCTCATGTAGCTTCAGAAGAAGGAATAGCAGCAGTCGAGCATATGGCGGGTATGCATAATCCGGTTGCATATGGCAGTGTTCCCAACTGCGTATTTACTATTCCGGAAATAGCAACGGTTGGAATGAGTGAAGAAGAAGCACAGGAGCAGGGCATTAATTATAAGATCGGTAAGTTTCTTTTTGCCGCCAACAGCAAAGCCATGACTATGGGGGAAACAGATGGACTGGTGAAAGT
>CAZLVY010000010.1:39703-45838 GCA_964563125.1 uncultured Syntrophomonas sp.
TGGCCCTGGAAGAATACTGCCTGAATAATTTTGATGACCGCGAAATCCTCATACTGTGGCAGAATATGCCCACCGTAGTTATTGGCAGGAATCAAAATACCATCGAAGAGATAAACCTGGATTTTGTACAGGAAAAGGATATCAAGGTAGTGCGCAGGTTATCCGGGGGAGGAGCTGTTTATCACGACCTGGGTAATTTAAATTTTACCTTTATAGTTAATGATCATAGCGGTTTAAACCGCTATGATTTTGCCCGTTTTACCCGGCCGGTTATTAGTGCTCTTGAAAAGATGGGGGTTAGGGCCGAGGATAATGGCAGAAACGATATTACTATCGAAGGCAAAAAATTCTCTGGTAATGCTCAATATCGACGGGGTCATAAACTTCTTCACCATGGTACGCTTTTATTCAATTCTGATTTAGAGGAAATGGTCCGGGTTTTAAATGTTGATCCTGAAAAAATAATTTCCAAAGGGGTAAAATCAGTTCGCAGCCGGGTCACCAACATCGCTGAACATTTAACAGAGCCGGTTGACATAAATATATTTAAAAATATTCTTACTCAAACTATCTTTGGCGATCAAATCCATGAACAGTATATGCTTAATCAGGATGAAACAAATGCAGTAAAGCGTTTGAAAGAGGAAAAATATAGTACATGGGAATTTGTTTTTGGCTCCTCACCTCCTTTTAATCTGGTGAAAAAAGCTCAGTTTGACTGGGGCAATATTAAGGTGCATTTAAATATAAAAAGAGGTAGGATTGAAGCTTGTATTATTTACGGTGATTTTTTTGCCGGCCAGGATATAGCAGAACTGTCCCGACATCTTTACGGTATAGAGTACCGGGAAGAAGCTATACGAAAATGTCTGGAAGCTGTTAATATCTCCAGTTATCTGCCCCAGATAGATAGTGAAGAGATGGTCAAGCTTTTAATAAACCACTAATACCGATTCATATTGGGAGGTTTAGAATGCAGTTAAACAAGATATGTGGTCAGACCTGGGTGATAAATGGTGAAACTCAGGTAGGAGTATATTTTTTTGCTGATAAAACCTGCCTTTTAATAGACAGCGGTCCAGCAGATGATGCCGCTTTGGTCAGGCAAATTATTGAAGGGGCAGGATACCGGGTAGAGGCGATAATTAATACCCACTACCATGCTGATCATTGCGGGGGTAACCATGAAATCCAACTGCATCATAACAGTCATATTTACGCTTCCGAACTTAGTGCACCACTCATCCAACATCCAATTCTACAACCGGCAGCCCTATTTTCTGCCAGTCCGCTTAAATTACTGCAAAATAAACATTTAATGCCGCCTGCTTCTAAGGTTGAATTCGCTCTGCCTCCCCAGCCACTAATAATTAAGGGCCAGATATTCCGCATTGTTGATCTGGAAGGTCACTCAATAGGACATATAGGCATTGAAACCCCGGACTCAGTTTTTTTTGCCGGGGATAGTTTACTGCCCCTCAATGTTTTAAAAACCTTTCCTTTTCTGTATTTATACGATGTAGCCCGGCATTTAGAAACTCTGGACTTCTTAAAAAGAGAAAAACATAGTCAGCTTTACTTGGCTCATGGTGGAAAGGCTGGTGATTTAGAGGCTGTAATTGAGGCTAACCGTGCCGTTTTGGATAATATTTTACAGCTTATAACATCTTTTATTACTGCTGCAAAAAGCAGAGAAGAAATAGTTGCCTTTCTAATTGAGGAATTAAAATTACCATTTAATCAGATTCAGTATTATCTTATCCAATCTTCAATTTCAGCCTGCATATCTTATCTTTGCACTATTAAACAAGCCCGTTCTCTCGCAGCCGATAATGTAATTAAGTTTCAAGCTAAAAAGCTGCCATTATAAACATTGATTTACACATTAACTAATGAGTCAAGTCTTTGCCAAGCATTTTGCAGAGATTGTTTGTCACTTAAAACTGGTGCAAACAAATCACCTCTCTCCTTAAGACGCGGAATAATAGTCTTAATGGTGAAATGAGCAGGCAAAACTTCAGTAATTTCATCCCACTCCAGGGGAGTTGATACAGTTGCTCCCGGACGGGGACGGACACTGTATACGGAGCAAAGAGTTTTGCCGCGGCCATTTTGTAAATAGTCAATATATATTTTGTCGCCCCTTAAGCGGACGCTTCTTTCAATGGTACTGATATCTGCTGTGCTGGCAGCGATTATAGACGCAATTTTATTTGCAAAAGTGCGGACCTCCTCATAGGTATACTGGTTTATTATTGGTACATAAATATGCAGTCCCTCAGAACCAGAAGTCTTAAGATAACTGTTTAATCCCAGGTCAGTCAGCAATTGGTGTAGTAATTGGGCAATAGTTATGACATTTTTATAAGTGCTGCCGGTTGAAGGGTCCAGATCAAAAACAATGTAATCCGGATAATCAAGGTTATCTTTGCGGGATAGCCAGGGATGCATTTCGATGCAGCCCTGATTAGCCAACCAGGCTAGAGTTGCCTGTTCCTCGATTAAGATATAATTAATATCCCGTTCAGAATCATTAGAGTACAGTGAAAAACTATTTACCCACTCCGGCAGATTAGCAGGAGCATTTTTCTGGTAAAAGCTTTTACCGTGAATGCCGTTGGGATAGCGGGTAAAGACCATGAGACGATTACGGACATGTTCGATTATGAGTGGGGCTATTTGTACATAATATTTAATCAGATCTCCTTTGGATAGATTGTCTTCCGGCCACAAAATTTTATCGAGATTGGAAACAGAAAAACTCCTTCCACCTATTAAAACTTGATTTTCAGTCTTCATGATAATCCTCCTTAAAAACGACAATCCTCCGGGGAAACTGATGAAAATCCTATAATAACTGGTGCTCGCAAATGTAAGCTGTCGGTGAATTCGGCAAATTCAATTTCTACTGTCAGCAACGGTTTTATAAAAAATCCCTGCTTAAGTTGGCTCTTATTTAGATTCACAAAGGGAGATTTATCAGCTTTCATTTGGGGCAGCTTTTCTGATAACAAATCCCATTCACTGTCCTTTAAACCAGTTCCGACTTTACCAACATAAAAAAGATTTTCTTTATTGGAATTTTTATCATACAAACCGGTTAAAAGAGCATTAACTTTGTTATGATTACAGGTGAACCCACCTATGACAAAAGTTTGGCGCCGGCGATATTTAATTTTTAGCCAATCATTATGTTTTTTACCTTCGGTATAAGGACTTGATTTTCGCTTGGCAACTATTCCTTCCAGACTGCTTTCCTTAACTGCTGTAAATAATTCTGCACCATCAGCAAAGGATTCAACCAAGTGAAAAGGGGCCTGCCACTTAAGGCAGTCATTTAATAAAGAGTTTCTCAGTTCCAGCGGATCTTGGCGTAAATCCCTGTCATCGAGCCAGATAAGGTCAAATATCATATAGACTATCGGCAGCAGTTCACTCAAAAGAGTGATTTGAGCAGGAGACTGGCACAAATTACGCCGTAAAATCGAAGGAAAATGAGGTTTACCGTCTTTTAAAACGATAATTTCCCCATCTAAAATAGCCCGTTTTCCCCGTAATAACTTGGAAAGATCAGATAATTCCGGGAATTGAGCCGTTTTATTTATTAAGTTTTTGTTGATTAGAGTTACATCTTCATTATCGATATAAGCCAGCATACGGACTCCATCCCATTTCACCTGAAAAAGGAAACTACTATCGGCAAATACCCGGGGATAAGATACTGGTTTCATGGGTTCAATTATTCTATCCCACATTTTTATGTCCCGGTCTTGGTTTTTTTCGTCCCTTTAGAACCAGTCTTGGGAGGCGCAGTCTTTTTATTATTTTGCCGGGCTAAATCTACACTGGCTTTTAGAGCTTCCATCAGGTCAATTACATTATTATTTTCCGTCTTTTGCACCTGACTGACTTCGCGTCCGACTATTTTACCCTCAATTAATTCCCACAGTGCCTTGCGGTAATCATCTTCGTATTTGCCAGGGTCAAAATCAACTGATAAGTTTTCGATCAAATTTACGGCCATCTTCAATTCATTATCATGCAGTTTGGCGACATCAACACCACTGCTTAGTGACTCGGGAGAACGTATTTCATCAGGGTAGAAGATAGTTTCCATAAGCAAAGTTTTATCTTTGACTCTTAAAACAGCCAGAGTTTGTTTGGTACGTATTATTACTTTAGCGATTGCTACCTTATTGGTTCTTTTCATAGCTTCAATAATCAAAGTGTAAGCTTTTTCACCCCCAGGCGAAGGCTCTAAATAATAAGTTTTATCGAAATAAACTGGATCGACCTGCTCAAGCTGAACGAAGTCTAAAATATCTATGGTTTTGGTTGACTCCAGAGGAATTCTTTCTAGATCCTCTTCATTCATAATTACATAGCTGCCTTTCTGGTATTCATAACCACGCACGATTTCTTCCTGAGTTATTTCACGTTCGCAATTAGGGCAGAATTTGCGATATTTAATTGGCGACATACACTCCTGGTGTAAGTAGTTAAATTTCAAATCCTTATTTTCCGTTGCTACATACATTTTAATAGGAATATTGACTAGACCGAAACTGACAGCACCTTTCCATAAAGTTCGCAATACTTTCACCTCCACTCTTCTTCTATTAGCTTTTATTTTTAAGAAAAATTTTATTCTTTAATCAGCAAACCAAAATGAATGTCAAGAATTATACAGTATACAAAAGACATTAACCGAAATTCTTGATTTAAACCTTAATTTGATGTATATTTATCGGGGACTTTAGGAACCCGTCCCTAATAAGCAAAAAAAGGGTGTTGTAAATGAGCAAGTTGCCAGATTACATTGGGGTTTCGGCCTTCGGTATAAAAATGGGGGTAATAGTACCAGGCAGCGATGTAGTAAACTTAGTTTATGATTCTCTGGTAAAATGTAACCAGGATGGTTTACTTGAAGATGGCGATACAGTTTGTGTCACTGAATCAATTGTAGCCAGAGCTCAAAATAACTATATAACTGCACAGGATATATCAAGAGAAGTAGCAGAAAAACTCAAAATAAATCATAAGAGTCACATTGGTATTCTATTTCCCATTTTAAGCCGTAACCGTTTTTCTTTGATTTTAAAAGGTATAGCAGGCAGCATACCAGAAGGAAAAGTAGTATTGCAATTGTCACATCCTTCAGATGAAGTAGGCAACCAGTTGCTGCACTATGATTTTGCAGAATCAATAGGAAAATGTGATACTGATACAATTACACTTGATGAAATCGGGACTAACAGATTCAAACATCCCATTACGCAAGTAGACTATATTAAGTTATATCAGGATATTATTAAAGAGCAAGGCTGTGAAGTGGAAGTTATTTTAAGTAATGACCCAACTAAACTTACTGAGTTCAAACTGGATGGAATAGTAGTGGCCAATATTCATCAGCGGCAAAGAACCTGTAGAAAACTGGCAGAAGCAGGGCAGAATTGTATTACCTTACAGCAAATATGTAACAATGGAGAAGCACGCTCTGAGTGGGGTGTTTTAGGCAGCAATTTGTCATCTGGTGACAAGTTGAAACTGGCTCCCCGAGGTGCTGATGAAGTAGCAGATAAAATACAAAGTGTAGTTAAAGAAGGCCTGGGAGTAAACGTAGAGGTTATCGTTTATGGTGATGGTGCCTATAAAGATCCATCAACCGGTATTTATGAACTGGCTGATCCTCAACCGGCCTTTGGCATAACTAAAGGTTTAGCCGGCAAATATAGGCAAGGTCTCAAATATAAATATATGGTAGATTTAATGTATGATGAAGGAATAGATACTTCTGAAATAGAGACCTCTATTGCAGCGAAAAAAGGAGAAGCATTTAATGCGGATTGTATTGAAGCCGAAGGGACTACTCCGCGTAAAGCTGAGGATTTGATGGCCAGTCTGGCTGATCTGATCAGCGGTTCTGCTGATGCAGGTACACCATTAGTATTGGTAAAAGGGTTTATGGCTTGATAAATTATTAATAAAACAAAATTTTGATTTAGGAGAGCTCGACTAAAGTGCTCTCCTTTATTTATGGGCAAAAAAATAAGGGGTCATGAATGACCCCTTATTACAATTTTAATTATACTCTTTGCCAAATAGCAGCAGCACCATGACCATGTCCGATACACA
>CAZLVY010000011.1:0-13489 GCA_964563125.1 uncultured Syntrophomonas sp.
TCCTTTAAAAGTTTTGAATTCTTATCTGATTAAAGGGCGGGAACGTAACCTTTTAATTGATACCGGTTTTAACTGGCCGGAGTGTAAGCAAGCGCAGCTAAAGGCAATGGCAGCATTGGGGATTGACTGGGCAGATGTAGATTTCTTTATAACCCATGCCCATGCCGACCATGTTGGATTGGTAGGTGAATTAGCCAGTAAAGATGCCAAAGTATACTGCAGCAAAACCGATGCAGAAATAGTACATAATTTTATGCACTCCAATTATTGGGCAGCCAGCGATATTTATTTCAGCCAGCATGGTTATCCGCCGGAAAAGCTGCATAGAAAAAAAGATGATATTGATGATTATATATCAGCAGGCGGTGATATCGATTTCACCTGGGTTGAGGATGGGGATATCATTGAAGTCGGTGACTACAGGCTTAAATGTATAGCAACTCCGGGACATTCACCCGGACATATGTGTTTATATGATGCTGAAAAGAAGCTTTTATTCTCCGGAGACCATATTTTAGGCGGGATTACTTCCAATATAACTTCCTGGGGCGGTAAAATTGATTTGCTGGGGCTATATCTTGCCAGTCTCAGAAAAGTAGATGCTCTGGAAATTGATTTGGTATTACCGGCACATCGTGAGCTTATTTTAGATCATCACCAGAGAATAGCAGAACTTATTCATCATCATGACAGCAGATTAGCAGAGATTCTTAATATACTCAGAAATGGCGCTATGAATTCTTACCAGACAGCAGCTCATATGCATTGGGATTTAACTTATGACTCCTGGGATGAGTTTCCTGACTTTCAAAAATGGTTTGCAACAGGTGAGGCTATGGCACATCTGGAACACCTGGCTGAATTGGGGCAAGTGCAGCGTATAAAGCACGGAGAAATACTTATGTACCAACTGACAAAATAACTAAATTTTTAAAACAAGACTGAGCTCATGGAGGTGAATTCCATGAGCTTTTTTTTGATGCAATAGGGAATCATAGATGCAATAAACAGCAGCCGGCACGCTCGAATTTAACAAATGATGGCATTAAACATCACAAACTTCCACGGTATTTCAGCCTGCTGGTCTATAGTCTGCTCCGGACATATTCGGTGATTGAAGATGACAATTCCTCCTTAGCTGCTAAATAATATGGCACGATTTTTGCAAATAATATAAATACATAATCTATACAGGCAAGATTTATTGCTCTGATGCAAGTCAGTAGTTCCTGGCAGAATTAATGACAAAAGCGATTAAGCAAATTACAAGACTGGAGGAAAGTTACTTGGATATTAAGAACATATGTGTATTAGGGGCTGGCAACATGGGCCACCAGATAGCTTTACAGGCGGCTTTATCTGGATTTACAGTTTATTGTACCGATATTAACGAGGGTGCATTAAAAAAGGCAGAGGATTTTTCCGTCAAATGGCTTAATGGTCGTCTGGAAAAAGGTAAAATATCATCAGAAGAAGTTGGTGCTGTCAAAAGCCGGTTAAACTTTACCGACAAACTGGAAGATGCTGCTAAGGATGCTGATTTAGTTATAGAAGCGGCAGTGGAAATCCTCAGCATTAAAAGGCAGCTTTTTGCCAGGCTGGATGAAATTTGTCCGCCGCATACTATATTGGCTACTAACAGCTCATATATAGTTAGTTCAAGAATTGCTGACGCTACCAGGCGTCCGGATAAAGTCTTGAATATGCATTTCTTTAACCCGGCTCTGGTTATGAAACTGGTCGAGGTTGTTCAGGGACCGCATGTCTCGGAAGAAACAGTGCAAACAGTCCTGGAGGTAAGCCGCGCTCTGGGTAAAGTTCCCACCCGGGTAAATAAAGAGATTTACGGTTTTGTCGCTAACCGTATCTTCAGCGCCATTACTAAAGAAGGATGTTACCTGCTGGATCAGGGTATTGCATCTATTGAAGACATCGACAATGCGGTGCGCAATGGCTTAGGCCATCCCATGGGACCGCTTGAATTGTTGGACCTTACTGGTATTGACCTGGAATACAATGTGGCGATGGAAAGGTATAGAGATACAGGTGATGTTCAGGACAAACCCAGTCCGGCCATAGTAGAAAGATATGCCAAAGGAGATTTCGGCCGCAAAACCGGCAAGGGATTTTATGAATATAAGTCCAAATAAGATACTCTGAAGCATTTAAAAGAAAAGACTCCCCGTCAGTTGATTGATATGCTCCCCTTTGAGTAGACACCTGAAAAATAAAATTCAGGACTACTCAAAGGGGAGTTTATTATTAATGATATTATGTTACGTAAATAAATATAAATTACTTAAATTATGGGAATATTCCAAATCACGACATTTTGATGATATAGCCAATTATTATATGCTATAATATATCAAACTAAATTTTACAGGCGAAGATAATACACTATCGAAATATTGCGCATTTTAGGGGGGATGAACAATATTAATGCGCCGTAGGAATTAGGAATCGGAATTAAGCAAATAAAAAAATATATGGGATTGAGAGGGCTCAGTTCCTAAAAAAAATGGGGGTAATGATGAATGGCGTCTAATTTTGCATATTTGAACACTCGTGACTTCGAATTTATAGCCCAGGAGTGGCTGCCAACCGAGCAAGTTTTTGCTTATAAGGAGTTTGTTGATTACTATTCCAAGGATGATGTGAAATCAATTCTTGAACCTTTCCGCAAGATGGCCAAAGAAGTTATCGAACCTACCAATGAAGATGGCAATTCCAATCCCTGTAGTTTTGCCAATGGCAAAGTAACTACCCCGCCAACCTTTGGACCGTTGTTCCATAGGATGCAGCAAGATGGATGGGGAACTGCCAACATCGGTTTTGGTGAAGATGCAATGACCATGCCCAATGTTTTATTTGCCATGACCCAGGAAATGACCGCAGCTGCCAACCCGGCATTCATGCCTTACATAGGACTTACAACCGGTTCTGCTGAGCTCATCGAGGCCTTTGCCTCTGAAGAACTTAAAGAAAAGTTTTTGCCCAAGATGATGGATGGGACCTGGGCTGGTACCATGTGTTTGACTGAAGCTACTGCAGGGTCAGACGTAGGAGATATCCTTTCCAAAGCTTATCCCACTGATGTACCTGGTGTTTATAAGATCAAGGGCAGTAAGATATTTATAACTGGTGGAGACAATGATTTCACTGAAAACGTTATCCATCTGTATTTGGCCAGAGTCGAAGGCGCCCGGGAAGGTACCGGTGGAATATCGCTGTTTATCGTTCCCAAGTACTGGGTCGAAGAAGACGGAAGCTTAAGTGATAATGATGTTCAGTGCACCGGTATCGAACATAAAATGGGCCAATTCGGTTCTGCAACAGCCTCTCTGGCCATGGGCGAAAACAATAACTGCCGCGCCTATTTAATAGGTGATCCTCCAGGCGAAGATGGCAAAGCTAAAGGTATGGCACAGATGTTCCAGTGCATGAACTTTGCCCGCCTGGGAACCGGTCTTTTGGGACTGGGCTGCTCTGCCAATGCTGTTTACAATGCCCGCGAATATACTAAAGATCGCATACAGGGACGTCCTTTAACTGATATGAGAGGCCCCCGTATTCCGATCATTCAACATCCGGATATTCGCCGCACTCTGATGAACGGCAAAGCGCTGGTTGAGGTAATGCGTGCCATGATTATGAAGACTTTCTTCATGTTTGATATCCGCGCCAAAGATCCAGATCCGGAAAAGAGACAGGCCGCCAATGATTTCATCGAAATCGTTACACCAATGACCAAGGCTTATCCTACTGATGAAGTTTGGAATTTATGCTGTGAAGCTATCCAGGCCTATGGTGGATACGGCTTCTGTGAAGAGTATCCTGTTTCCCAGATTGCCCGTGATTGCAAAATATATTCCATCTGGGAAGGAACCAACTATATCCAGTCCTTAGACTTTATTGGCCGCAAATGGACCATGAAAAAAGGTTCCGTATATGCAAAATGGTACGCAGAAGTTAAAGCATTCGCAGATGACAACAAGAATGCTGAAGGATTCGAAAAGGAATTCGAGAAGTTCTGCAAAGCAGTTGATGCCCTGGCAGAACTGCAGGGAGCTGTTATCGGATTCATGGGTGCGGGGAAAATTGATATGATGCCGCTTTATGCTCGCCGGATTCTTACTGCCAGTTCCATAGTCTATGGTGCATGGTGCATCCTGGAACAAGCCATGATAGCTAAGAAGCGGGCTGAAGAAGTTGGAAAAGAGCACTTCGATTATGATTTCTATATCGGCAAAGTATACTCCGCTAAATACTATATTAATAATGTAGTGCCACAGGTATGGTCCATTGCTGACATCGTAAAAGATGGCGACGACTCCGCACTGGAAATCCCAGCCGGAGCATTTGATTACTAGAATTTATAAAGTTTATATTAAAATTGCTGGCCGATTAAGGTCAGCAATTTTTTTGTTTGCAGGAGCTTTACCAGGTGTGCATCTTCGTTCACTTTGATTTTGTATACCTGCTGCGGTGTATTTGAAATTGACGATAATATGTTAGAATATTAAGATAAATATTTCGTGGTTTACATTCAGCAATAGAGTTATACACCTAATGAGAGATAAGGTGTTGATGACGCCAAAAGGCATAACACCAAGGAGGGGAAACAGTGTTTGAAATAATCAAGAAAGAGGATCTGGCAGAGTCAATAAAACTTTTTGAAGTGGCAGCGCCGGAAATAGCTGCCAAAGCCCAGCCAGGCCAGTTCATAATATTACGCATAGATGAAAAAGGCGAAAGAATTCCCCTGACCATAGCCGATTTTAATCGGGAAAAAGGAACGCTGGTCTTAATCTTTCAAGAAGTTGGAAGAAGTACAGAAGAAATGGGCCGTATGGAACAGGGTGATAAAATACTGGACCTGGTTGGACCACTGGGTCGGGCTTCGGAGATCGAAAAATTCGGCCGGGTAGTGTGTATAGGCGGCGGAGTAGGTGCAGCACCAGTTTATCCGATAACACGAGCCCTGAAAGAGGCAGGCAATGAGGTCATTGCCATTATCGGTGCCCGCTCGGAAAATTATCTGATTTTAAAAGATGAAATGAACGCAGTCAGTGATCGGCTATACATTACCAGTGACGATGGTTCAGTAGGGCAAAAAGGGTTTGTAACCGATGTATTGCAAAAAATACTGGCAGAAGAGAGTCCGGTCGACTTAATTGTTGCCATAGGACCAATGCCCATGATGAAAGCAGTATCAGAGGTAAGCCGGCCTTATGGAGTAAAAACCACAGTCAGCATGAACCCCATTATGGTAGATGGTACCGGAATGTGCGGAGCCTGCCGGGTAGCAGTGGGAAATGAAACCAAATTTGCCTGTGTAGATGGACCCGAATTTGACGGACACCTGATAGACTGGACATTAGCCCAAAATAGAAGCCGCATGTTTAAAGCAGAAGAGAAAATAGCTATAGAGCATAGTTGTTCAGGAGGTGAATGCCAGTGCCAAAAGATAAAGTGAGAATTGAACGGCAATCAATGCCCCACCAGCCAGCAGCAGAGCGTGTTCAAAACTTCAGCGAAGTGGCATTGGGACTAAGCGAAGAACAGGTGCTTTTAGAAGCATCACGCTGCCTGGACTGCAAGAAACCGGCCTGTATGGATGGCTGTCCGGTAGAGGTTGATATACCAGTATTTATTAAACATATTAAAGCCAAAGACTATCAAATGGCAATTGATGCGATAAAACAGAAAAATAACCTGCCCGCCATTTGCGGTCGGGTATGCCCACAGGAAAATCAATGTGAAAAGTCCTGTATACTGGGCAAGAAATTCGATCCGGTGGCAATAGGCAGGCTGGAAAGGTTTGCAGCCGACTGGGAAATTAACCATGCGGGTAAAACTAAAGAAAACGCTGCTCAAAAAAGCGGTAAAAAAGTAGCCATAGTGGGATCAGGACCGGCCGGATTAACAGCAGCTGCTGATCTAGCCATGTTTGGCCATCAGGTAACAGTTTTTGAAGCACTGCATACCGCAGGAGGGGTCTTAGTTTACGGTATCCCGGAATTCAGGCTGCCCAAAGCTATTGTAGAAAGAGAAATAGAAGGCATTAAACAGTTAGGGGTTCAGATAAAAACCAATATGGTAGTAGGTGCAGTCAATACTATTGATGAACTATTGGAAAACGGTTTTGACGCAGTATTTATCGGAACCGGTGCCGGGCTTCCCAATTTTATGAACATACTCGGAGAAAACCTGAATGGAGTATATTCGGCTAACGAATTTCTAACCCGTACCAATTTGATGAAAGGCTATTTGTTCCCTGAATATCTGACTCCCATACGTATCGGTAAAAAAGTAGCGGTAATTGGAGCAGGAAATGTAGCCATGGACAGTGCACGAACTGCTTTAAGGCTGGGAGCTGAGGAATCATATATCGTATACCGCCGTTCCGATAAAGAAATGCCGGCTCGGGGAGAAGAGATAGAACATGCCCGGGAAGAAGGAGTGAAGTTCAGACTCTTAACCAGCCCGGTTGAAATAATTGGTGATGAAAACGGCTGGGTAAAAGCCCTTAAGTGCCAGAAATTTGAACTGGGAGAAGCCGATGAATCAGGCCGGCGCCGCCCGGTAGCCATACCCGGTTCAGAGTACGAAATGGAAATGGACACCGTAGTAATGGCCATCGGTCAGGGCCCCAATCCCTTGGTTCCCCGAACTACACCAGATCTTAAATTAAACCGTTACGGCAATATAATAGCAGATGAAGTAAGCGGTCAAACCAGCAAAAAAGGCGTATTTGCCGGAGGAGATATTGTAACCGGTGCCGCCACCGTTATTCAGGCTATGGGTGCAGGTAAAAAGGCTGCTCGGGCTATTAATGAGTATTTGAGCAGTAAATAGAAGAAGAGTTAAAAAACCGGCATAAAAAAACATATGCCGGTTTTCATTTTATGTATAAAAATTATCTTTCCCATTTCAATTCCTCCTCGTTAACTTCTCAAAAAAAAGCTGCATATCAATTCTTCTGCTTAATTTTATCCGAGCTTTTAACGCTGTTTTAGAAAAATTCATAATATGCCTGAAATATAACAAAACATCCTATTTCTTAACAATTTTTCAGTTTTGCTGGTATGGAAAGATAAAATAATGGCTCATTTTTCACAGTTGAATTAGGCAGGATAATTATATATTATTAATTAAGTTATTAGTTAACATGTTAAATAATAATGTAATAATTGTAAACAGATTACCTAATAATATATTAAACATAAAAAGGCTATTGAACTACTCTAATGCTGGCTGAATTTACTGCGTTTTGCATAAAGCAGATATTAAATGTGAAGGAAGTTTTATGATGGAATATGGGAATTTTTTATGTTACCGAATAGCGACTCTGGCACGTAAAATTGCCAAGGCCCATAATCTGGTGTGTAATGAATATGGTATTACCGCCAGTCAGTCCTTTGTTTTATTTGATTTATTGAAAAATGAAGGCAGCAGCGTCAAAGATATAGCGGCTGATTTGCAGCTGGATAGTCCGGCTATAACCGGATATGTTGATCGTTTTATCAAGGAGGACCTGGTTTACCGGGCCGAGGATAGCACAGATCGTCGTGTTTACCGTCTCTTTTTGACTGATAAGGGAAGAAAGCTGGCAGAAATTTTGCTGCCTAAGACCGAAGAATTACATTACAGGATAGTAGATATAGTTGATAAGGATAGTGCTGCTCTGGAAAGATCTATAACAGAACTTGAAAAGCAGCTGTAAAATTATTAAGAGCAGGGTAAGCTTTAGATTTGGCTCAATTTTAAAGCGCTTTTTTCCCAGCTATATTTTGCTGAGTATTCTGGCAGTTAGAAGGCGAGGAATAACTTGGACAAGTCTTTTGAGACTAACTTAATTGTTTCGAGTCTGATGAATCTATTTCAAACCAGAAGCGTACGCCGCCAGATAGGTTTTCTACTCCGTAGAGATTATTATCCTTTTCCTGAATAGCTCTTACTACTGATAAGCCCAGACCGGTGCTGCCATCAATTCTGGTTCGGGCCTGGTCAACTTTATAGAAACTGGTAAATATTTTACCTAAAGCATCTTCAGGAATAGGTTCACCGGAATTAAACAGGGAAATACGCACTTTATCTTCCCGGGTTTCCACGTTTAGCTTGAGCTGTCTCATATCATTCAGGTGGTTGAGAGCATTGTTGATATAGTTGGTAAGTATTTGCTCAGTGCGAATGACATCAGCATTTACTGGAATCACTTCTGCTTTATTCATTTCCAGGTTAACCTGTTTTTCATCGAAAAGGGGCTTATATTTTGCTGCCATTTTATCCAGCAGTGATGATAAGTCAAAAGGGCATTTCTCCAGGCGAAAAATTCCGGCTTCCATTTGCGAGAGATCCAGCAGTTCCTTAACCAGTTTGTTCATTTTATTGGCTTCATCTATAATTACACTGCAGTAAAAATCCTTTTCGGCTTCATCCTGGACTACGTTGACCTTCAAACCTTCCGCATAGCCCTGAATCAAAGCAATGGGGGTTTTCAATTCATGGGAGACATTGGAGACGAACTGCTTGCGCATCTCATCTATCTGCCTTTCTTTTTCAATATCTTCTCTCAGCCTGGCATTGGCTTCCCGCAGTTCACCTATGGATTTACTGAGCTGTTCGGACATGGAATTGATACTACGGCCTAATTCACCCAGTTCATCCTGAGTAGTAACAGAATAGGTCTTGGAGAAATCAAGCCGCGCCATATGCTGGGCGATGTCATTTAGTTCCAGTATAGGTCTGGTAAAGCGGCGGCTGAAAGCAAAAATAACCAGAGAAGCCAGGAGCAGAGTTGCCAGGCCGGTGTACAAGAAAAAAGTGTTGGCAATGTCTGCACTGGCCTCAATAGGTGCCAAAGGAGTGCTTATAATCAGATAACTGCCATTGCTAAGTCGGCGGGAGATATCCAGTAATTTCATATTACTGATGGGATCATTACTTATGTTTTCCACATAATTGGTTTCCGTAAGCTCCTGCAATCGGTCCAGAACCATATCTATACGAATATTAGGCCCGCTCCGGCTTAATGTAGCATATACCAGTTCAAAAGAACTATTTAAAACCAAAATGGTGATATTTTCATAGTTTTCTAGCATTTCCAGTTCCAGATACAGGTCATCAGGCGGGTTGATAAACAATGCTTCAATTTCCTGAGCATTATTGCGCAGCTGGGAGCTCTTTTGGGACATATAATAACGTTCCAGGTAATTGGTATTAAGTACCCAGGAAAAGAGAACAAAGAAAGCGATTAAAAGGCTTACACCAATAAAAAGTTTTTGGCGGATGGAATGTATCATGATAGGGCCTCAAATCGGTAGCCAATACCGCGTACGGTTTGAATGTATTCGCCCCGTGTCCCCATTTTCAGGCGCAGCTTTTTTATATGCGTATCAACCGTACGGGGATCACCATAAAAGTTATAATCCCACACCGCATTTAAAATCTGGTCACGACTGAGAGCCCGTCCGGCATTTTCCGCCAGGTAGACCAACAGCTCAAATTCTTTGGGGCTCAAGGTTATTAATTCTTGGTCTATCCACACATGACGGGCCTCCTGGTCGATTTCCAGACCAGGCCAGGACTGCAGCAAGCGGCTGGCGGTAATAGTTCTGCGTAATAAGGCATTTACCCGGGCCATTAAAACCTGGGGGCTGAATGGTTTGCTTACATATTCGTCAGCTCCCAGTTCGAAACCGAATAATTCATCGGTTTCTTCTCCCCGGGCAGTGAGCATAATAATCGGCAGAGTTGAGTTTTTTCGAATATCGCGGCAGACAGCCCAGCCGTCATACTCCGGCATCATCACATCCAGTATTATCAGACAAATTGAGGGGTCCTCATCTATTAAATGCAGGGCTTGCCGGCCATTAGCTGCTTCCAGAGTCAGATAGCCTTCCCTTTTCAGGAAGTCGCAGACCAGCTTGCGCATGCGCTCTTCATCATCGGCTACTAATATCTTTTTCATACCTGGCTCCTTTTGTGATTATTACACTTATTATAAACAAAATGGTTTCATAAAAACATTTTAAAACAACTATGTGGTCATTTTGTGAACGATTCTGTCTCTTAATTATTGATTTAATAATAAGGCCCTGCAGCTTTAAACTGCAAGGCCATAATATAGGATAAGAAGAGGATCTATATGAAAAGAAGGGGTCCTTATTTTTTAAATCGTATAAAAACCACTTAAAATTTCCTACATTATTAGTTTAGACAGCGGATGTGTTCATTTTGTGTTTACAAGGTGAAACTTGCGTGGAGGAAGCAAAATATTTTTGTTAAAACCAATTATCCAGCGGTACCGCAGGCGATTTATATATTGATTACAGATTTACAGAAAAGAGACTAAACATTCTAAATATATAAACTTCGTTAACTGAATATCAGTTTGTGTTGTATTCGTGTTATGATAAAAAAAAATAATCTATATGTTATGAAAGGCGGGGGAATATGGGGTATTTGAAAGAATATCAGGAGAAATTGACCACGGCAGAGGCAATTGCAGCACAGGTTAAGTCAGGTGAATCCATTAAATTAGGCTATTTTACAGCCAAACCGGTACTATTGATTCAAGAAGTAGCCAAAAGACACGCAGAGTTAAAGGATATACTCTTTGTAGCATGCGGTACCGCTCCTCCTATTCCTGAAGTGATTCAGTTCGGAGAAAGTTTTACCTGGCAGGATTGGCATTGGAATGCTCTGACAAGAGCCCTCGCCAACTATTACACTAACATTGTTTACGCACCGATCACCTACCATATGTGCTGCGAATTTGTCCGAAATCAGACTGTCAACCAGGGTAGACAGACAGATTGGGTCTGGCAGCAGGTAGGTCCTATGGATAAAAACGGCTACTTTAATTTTGGCCCGATTAATTCCGAATCCATTACTAGCTTTGAAGTGTCCAAACGCAGAGTGGTTGAAGTCAACAAGAATATGCCCAGATGTTTGGGCGGCAACCAGGAAGGTGTTCATATCTCCCAGGTCGACTTTATCATCGAAGCACCGGATGATCAGATAATCTTTGCCGCTCCTGAGATTCCTGAACCCACCGAAGTTGAAACCCAAATCGCCAACCACCTGGTTGAATATATCCATGACGGCAGTTGCTTGCAGTTAGGGATCGGCGGATTACCTAACGCTTTGGGACATGTGATCAAGAAAACCGATCTTAAAGATCTGGGAATCCATTCAGAAATGTTTGTCGATGCCTATATCGACATGATCGATTCCGGCCAGGCCAACAGCAGTCAGAAAAATATAGACAGATATAAAGCCGTTTATACATTTGCTGTTGGTACCCAGAGATTGTATGATTGGATGAATGAAAATACCGGAATAGCAAGCTATTCAGTGGATTATGTCAATGATCCCCGGATTATTGCTAAACTTGATAATATGGTTTCCATTAATCAATGTATGCAGGTGGACTTATATACGCAGATCAGCGCTGAAAGCAACGGGACGAGGCAGATTACCGGACACGGAGGTATGACCGACTTTATCCTGGGCGCACAGTGGTCCAATGGCGGCAAGAGTTTTATATGTCTGCCGGCTACCCATAAGAACAAAGATGGTCAATTGGTTTCCAGGATCGTTCCTACCTTTGAGCCGGGAACCTGTACTAGTGTTTCCCGCCATCTAGTGGATTATATCGCCACTGAGTATGGGGTCAGAAAGATGAAGGCCCAAAATCAGTGGGTGCGTACGGAAAGGATCATTGAAATTGCCCATCCTGATTTTCGCGATGAATTGGTGCAGCAGGCCAATGACCTGAAGATTTGGACCAGAACCAATAAAATCGACTAATAAAAACAAGATAGGAAATTAAATCTAACCGTAAAAGACCAGCACCTTTTAATCCAGTGCTGGTCTTTTTTTATATGATTATTGAGGTTTTAATTATCTTTTAATAGAGGCAATATCCTCATAGAGTTCTATCTGGGGCTCACCATCTACCATAGTGCTGATTTTTCCGAAAAACTCCTGAAAATATGGTGTTGAACTATGGTATTGAAAGGATTCTTTATCCTGGTAGCATTCATAAAACATAAATAATCCCGGGTTGCTTTTACCTTTGGCCCGATGGACGGTATACATCAGAGTACCGGCTTCATCCTGAACTTTCGGCACAAAGGCGGTTAAACTATCCTCCAATTCCTGCTCCATCCCAGCTTTGGCCTTAAACTTTGCTATGCAAACCAACATAAGCTTACCCTCCTAATCATTTGTTTAATTGCCCTGTCAAGGAAAACTTTCCTTGACTATCAATATTTAGAGAGAACCATGAAAATTCCCTGCTTTTATTTCATCAATTCACACATATTATTGGTGAATTCCACCGGATCTTCTACCGGGAGTCCTTCTATCAGCAAGGCCTGATTATATAACAGGCCGGTATAGAGATTTAACTTTTCTTTATCATATAAAAAAGCATTTTTTAATGAAGTAAATACCTCATGTTTGGTGTTTATCTCCAGAACCTTATCAGCTTTGATATCCTGATCAACCGGCATGGTTTTAAGGATTTTTTCCATTTCGATAGTTATTTCACCGTCATTTGACAGACAGACAGGATGACTTTTTAATCTTTTCGATACTCTTACATCTTTTACTTTGCCGGTCAAGATATTTTTCATGTAGGCAAAAAGTTCATCATTACCAGCATCTTCTTCGGCAGTGTTATCTGCTTCTGGTGCTTCAATACCCAGGTCACCGCTGGAAACTGATTTAAATTCTTTGTCTTTATAATTCATAAGTATTCTTATAGCAAATTCGTCTACATCATCGGTAAAGTAAAGAATTTCATAACCTTTGTCTGCTACCATTTCAGTTTGTGGCATTTTAGCAATTCTTTCATTAGTTTCCCCGCAGGCATAATAAATAAATTTTTGCTCTTCCGGCATCCTGGCTATATACTCATCCAGGGTTACCAGCTTTTTCTGGGTTGAAGAGTAAAATAATAGAAGATCCTGCAAAACATCTTTGTCACTGCCGAAATTTTCATAGGCACCGTATTTTAACTGTTTGCCAAAGGAAGTATAAAAGTTTTCGTATTTTTCTCTTTCATTATTAAGGATGCTTTGTAATTCATTTTTAATTTTGGTTTTGAGGTTTTTGGCAATAATCTTTAACTGCCGGTCATGCTGCAGCATTTCACGGGAGATATTAAGGGAAAGATCCTCTGAATCAATGGTTCCTTTTACAAAACTAAAATAATCGGGCAAAAGATCCGGACATTTATTCATGATCAATACACCATTGGAATAAAGCTCCAAACCTTTTTCGTATTCACGGGTGTAATAATCAAAAGGAGTCTTCTCCGGAATAAATAGTATGGCGTTATAGCTTACCGCTCCTGCAACACTAACATGGATATGCTTGATTGGTTTATCAAAACCGAAACGCTTTTCGGCATAAAAGTTTTCGTAATCTTCATCGGTAAGTTCATTTTTATTCTTGCGCCAGATCGGCACCA
>CAZLVY010000011.1:13589-42924 GCA_964563125.1 uncultured Syntrophomonas sp.
TTTTCGTAATCTTCATCGGTAAGTTCATTTTTATTCTTGCGCCAGATCGGCACCATACTGTTAATAGTTTTTTCTTCAGTGTAATCCTCATATTCATCTTCACTGTCTTCCTTAAGCCGGGAACTGTTAAAATCCATTTTAATAGGATATCTGATGAAATCAGAATACTTTTTAATGAGACTCCTTAACCGGTAATCATCCAGATACTGATCAAAGCTTTCATCTTCACAATTTTCCTTAATTTTAATTATAATATCAGTGCCGACTGTATCTTTTTCACAGGACTCAATAGTGTAGCCTTCCGAACCTTTTGATTCCCATTTATAAGCTTCATCATTGCCTAATGCCTTACTGATAACTGTCACCATATCTGCAACCATGAAAGCTGAATAAAATCCAACTCCAAACTGCCCGATAATATCATAGCCATCTGCCAGTTCATTTTCTTTTTTAAAAGCTAATGAACCACTTTTGGCGATAACCCCCAGATTATCTTCCAGTTCCTCTTTGGTCATGCCGATTCCACTATCTGAAACAGTTAATATCCGGTTGTCCTTATCGGGGATCACTTTTATAAAGTAATCTTCCTGATTGAAACTCATGTTTTCATCTGTTAAAGCCCGGTAATAAACTTTGTCAATTGCATCACTGGCATTGGAAATAAGTTCGCGTAAAAAAATCTCCTTGTTAGTGTAAATCGAATTGATCATAAGGTCCAAAAGTCTTTTTGACTCCGCCTTAAACTGTTTTCTTCCCATTAAAATCTACCTCCATAAGAAAAACTATCTATAATTAAAGAATATAAGACATATTATTCATTTAATCAATAGCACCAAGGGGCAAACAATCTGCTATATAGCTTATATTTCTCTTCAATACCAATTTTTGTATATATAATTCTTTTCATACCTGTAAACTATAATATCTAAGTACATATTGCTATAATAATTGTTAAATAATTTATTGGGAGGTAATGACTATCGCACTTTTACTTGAACCACTGCAATTAGGCACTTTAAATTTAGCAAACCGCCTGGTTATGCCGCCACTTGCCAGCGCCAAAGCAGAAGCAGATGGAAGCGTGAGCCAAAAACTACTCGATTATTATGATGAAAAATCTGCAGGTGGATATATTTCGCTCATAATTATTGAGCACAGTTATATTAGCCTGGAAGGAAAGGCCAGTAATAATCAACTTTCAGTTGCCGAAGATAGCAATATAGCGGGGCTGAAGCAGTTGGCCGAAGTTATCCACCGCAACGGTTCCAAAGCGGTAATGCAAATAAATCATGCCGGAGTCAGAGCTAATGAAGAAATCACTGGTACAATGCCAGTAGGACCTTCAGCAGTAATTAACCCCCGGGAAGGCAACATTCCCCGTGAACTTACCCAGACAGAAATTTCCCACATTGTTAAGGCTTTTAGTGATGCGGCAAGTCGTGTGCAACAAGCAGGCTTTGATGGAGTGGAAGTCCATATAGCACATGGTTATCTGCTCAGCCAATTTTTATCACCTCTTACCAATCAAAGAGATGATGAATATGGCGGAAGTTTGCCCAAGAGGCTCCGCATTCACCTGGAAATCATAAAAGCAGTACGTGCTGCGGTGGGAAATGACTTTACAGTTTTAGTACGTCTGGGTGCGGATGACTTTATAGAAGGCGGCACTACTATAGAGGACAGCCAAATTGCTGCTCAGGAACTTGTCAAAGCTGGAGTAGATATTTTAGATATATCAGGAGGATTGCTTGGTTATAATATACCGGGTCTTAGTGGGCAAGGCTATTTTGCGCCACTATCAGAGGCAATTAAAAAAGTAGTTTCAGTGCCGGTAATTCTGACCGGCGGTATTTCAGAGGCCCAGGCTGCTGAGAAACTGCTGCTTGATGGCAAAGCTGACCTTATTGGTGTGGGCAGAGCAATACTTAAAGATTCAAATTGGGCTCGAAATGCTATTGAGAGCCTGTCGTAAGTCTAAAAATAAAAAAATCTCAGATGTCTTCAAGGCATCTGAGATTATGAAGAAGAGGGGATTAAGTTATCTGGACGGATTCAAGTCTCTTACACCTTGCATTCCGCGCTGACCTCTGTTTACCGCAGCCCAGACCTGGTCCTGCAGATTCCTCCTGCTCCAGGTTTAAATAATCCTTTAACCGCAGTGCTTCAAACTCTTAAACGGTGAGAACTACTTCATCCGACACACATGGCAGCGGCTTGTTGGACTGAAAAAATTTATTCCGGTACAAAAGATACTCTTCTGCATTTTACTCGCCGGGGCATTTTAGCTTACTCTATTATAAATTAATGGGCATATGCTCTATATGAATAATATTGCACTTGACATGTAAACTGTCAAGAAAAATATTTGTCTGAATTCTGAATTCACACAGTGAATTCTTGTAGGTTTAGTCTATTTATAAAAATGTGACAGAAAGAAGCACTGTTTGGTTGCTTACACCCTATGAGTATAGCTAGCGAAACTTGCGTGGCATGATAATTTCATGCTAATATTCAGTTAATTCTGATCCACTATAGAACACAGTTGAATTGGAGGTATGATTTATGGCAGGAAATGTAAAAGTATTAATTTCACCAAGCCGCTATGTTCAAGGAGATGGCGCGATTTTCGAAATTGGGCGGCATTTGAGAAAACTGGGCAAGAAAGCGCTGGTAATCGGGGGAAAAAGAGGACTGTCCGTAACCCGGGAAGGGCGCGAGAAAAGCTTCGGTGAAAATGGCATCAGCCAAATAGAAGAACAATTTAACGGAGAGTGCAGCAATGCTGAAATTGAGCGCTTAACCGCTATTGCTGTGCAAAACGCTTGTGACATAGTAATTGGCAGTGGTGGCGGAAAAGTTATTGATACTGCCAAGGCAGTTGCCGCCGCCGCTAAAGCTGTCACCGTCATCTTACCCACCATTGCTTCAAGTGATGCACCCTGCAGTGCCATGTCAGTCATTTACAAAGAAGATGGAACTATCGAACGTTTCTTTATTCCTCCCAGGAATCCGGATCTGGTTTTAGTTGATACCGGAATTATTGCCAATTCTCCTGTAAGAATGCTGGTAGCGGGAATGGGTGATGCATTGGCTACCTGGTTTGAAGCTGATGCATGTAAAAGTTCAGGCTCTCTGAATGTAGCCCGCGGTCAATCTACTGCTGCAGCTATGGCATGTGCCCGCCTGTGTTTTGACATTTTAATGGAATACGGTTTACAGGCTAAAATTGCCAATGAAGAGCATGTGGTTACCGCAGCTCTGGAAAAGGTGGTAGAAGCCAACACTTTGCTGAGTGGCATTGGCTTCGAAAGCGGCGGGGTTGCATCTGCACATTCGCTGCAGGATGGACTAAATATGCTGGAGGAATGTCATGATTTCTACCATGGCGAAAAAATAGGTTTTCTTACCCTGGTTCAATTAGTATTAGAGGGTCGGCCACGTGAATTATTACAGCAGGTGTTTAATTTCAACCAACAGGTAGGCCTGCCCTTGACTCTGGCTGATCTTAAAATAGACGGCATTGGGGAACAGCGCCTGCGGGAAGCGGTAGCAGTTTCATGCAAGCCCAAAGCTACAATTCATAATCATGCTTTCCCCATTACAGAAGATCTGGTGTATAATGCTGTGATCACAGTTGATGCGATGGGACGCAGAATAAAGGACGGTCTGCCGATCGTGTAACCAAGTTAATTCTTTTAACAAAATGCCTGGCAAGTTGATTACAGAAGCAGGAGATTCAAAGCATTTCAATAGGCAATTTCGAACATAAATTATTAAGGCTGTCCGAAGTTAAAAAGAACATACGGACAGCCTTTACATATCCCAGCTTATTATCATTATTTATCTAATTTGTTTATAATAAAGGTACATATTTCCTTCATTGCCCTGGTAGCCTCATTCCCCTCCCTGTTTATTTTAGGAATGGCTCTTTAAATCATTAATGAACTGGCGGGCGGTACGGCCAGAGCGCCCGTGATATCTTAGTTCCCACTGGATCGCCAGACGGTCCAATACTTCTGCGTTTATTTTAAGGCCTTCCTGTCGGGCCATTTCTCTTACCATAACTAAATATTCTTTTTGCAGCGGGGAAGTGTAGGTTAATGTAAGTCCAAAACGATCAGCAAAGGACAGCTTTTCCTGCTGCGTCTCGCGCCCGTGTACATCATCCTGATGCTGGCGGTCACCCCAGTTTTCGCGAATTAGGTGGCGCCGGTTGGAAGTGACATAAAGGCGCACATTTTCTGCCGGTGCCTGCAGGCTTCCTTCGATATGACTCTTTAAATATTTATATTCCACTTCGAAATCTTCAAAAGACAAGTCGTCAATAAATACTATGTAAAAACCGCTGCGCCGGCGCAGTAAATCAATAATAGCGTTCAATTCCGCTAACTGCTGGCGCTGCAGTTCGATCATGCGCAGATTCCTTCCACCATATTCATCCAAAAGTGCTTTTACAGAGGAAGATTTGCCGGTTCCCTTATCCCCGAACAGCAACACATGATTGCCGCCCTGTCTGTTTAGGAAAGCTTCAGTATTTTTTCTGAGAGCTTGTATCTGATCTTCATAGCCAATTAGATTTTCAAACCTTACAGGATCAGGACAGGCCAATCCTTTAAGCCGGCCATCCCAACAGAATGCCCGGTAGACTGCAATTTCCCCGCAGCCATTATGGTGGTAAAATGAAATAAATCTGGAAAAAAGCTGTGCTTGGTCTGTGATAGACTGTACCAGTTCCTTGAGTGCATAAGCATAAACAGGATTTATAGAAAAAGCTGTATAATTATTTTCCTTGTTCGACTCAAACCACAGTTCGGCAGGTAGATCCAGAGATTTGCCCAAAGCTTGCCATTTATAATTAATAAGCTGATAAAGTATAGTAAGGTCATGTTTAGCTGCTTCCAGAATAGAAGGATTTATTTTGTCAGTATCCCTTTCACAGGCCAGTGAAAAGGGGTTCTCATCTGCGATGACTTTGCCCAGGATATAATTTTGCCACAAGTCAGGCAAAACAGGCATTTTGTCATAATAAGAAAAAAGGTGAGCGCAGGCTTCGCAGTATAAAGCTGCTTTATCTTCAATTATATCTTGAGATACTATTTTTCGGCACAGAGAGATTACCGGGTCATCTAAAAGGCTGCGGTACAAGATTAGCTGCTCCAATGGCTTGAATGTTTTAATCATATGTATTTTCAACTCCTTTAATTACAAACACTAAAACTACTTTACACCAGTTTTTTGTTGGTGAGAAGTAAACAAAGACTGAAATATGTGAGCCTTGTATTAATATGGTAAACTGAAAAATGTAAAAAGACTAAAATAAAATTAGAAAATGACGGTGATAATCCTGACTAAGCGAGGAAAGTTTAGCTTAATTGCTCCATTTTACGGCTTATTTTTTAAGTTTCAGATCAAATATTTCAACAAAATTCTGAACTATACTGCAGGGGACTTTAACCTGCTGCAATATAAAACTATTTTGGATATTGGCTGTGGCACAGGTGCTCTTTGTCAGGTGTTATACAGCCAAGGAATGCAGGTAACCGGTATCGATGCTGAGGAAAATATGATAAAGGTAGCCCGCAGAAAAATAAGGGGGCAGAACATCGCCCTGCTTACCGCAGATATTAATAAAGGTTTGCCTTTTGCCAACCAAAGCTTTGATATTGTGATTACATCTTATGTAGCGCATGGTCTGCCAGTTGATGAACGAAAAAAGTTATACGCAGAAATGAAACGTCTGGCAAAGCAGCGAGTAATTTTGCACGATTATAATCAGAACCGCGCCCTTTTAACCAGCCTGATTGAAAGACTGGAAGGGGGCGAATACTTCAATTTTATCAAGCGAGTTCGTGAGGAACTGGAAGAAAACTTTGCCGAAGTTCATATCGTTCAGGTTGATACCCGTGCCGCCTGGTATATATGTACTCCATGAACCAATTAAGATAGTTTGCTTCTTGTTGTAAAAGCAATATTACCAGCAAAGAAATGAATATACAAATAATTGGCAGGAAATTGCCAGATTATAGAGAATATTCAAACATATAGGTTGATTATGAGGAGGTTTTAAAATGGCGGATATCAAATTTGAAATCATAAGGGAGTTAGGGGTTTTATCAGAAGGTTCCAAAGGCTGGCAGAAGGAAATTAATCTGGTCAGTTGGAATGAACGAAAGCCAAAGGTTGACATCCGTGACTGGGATGGGGAGCATGTCAAGATGGGCAAGGGTATTACTTTGAATAAGGCAGAACTGCTTAATCTGAAAGAATATCTGAACAACATTGATTTTGAACAATTGGAGATCGATTAGTCTGTAAGTAAGAGGTAGAATGATACATATTTACTGAATGCAAAGGAGGAGAGGGCGGATGATCAGCAAAGAAATGCTGGAACTGCTGTTTAGACCGGCAAGCATGCAGCGGTGGAATGATCATATCAGGCCGCACACCGGGTTTAGTGAACTGGATAAGCAAGCGCACAAGATGGTTTTTGCCTATGTATTAGCCCGCACGGAGGAAAATGAACCTGGTAAAGTATTTGATTGGCAGCAGCTTATTGAAGGAGGAATATTCGAGTTTTTACAGCGGAGTATTTTAACTGATCTTAAGCCGGATGTTTTCCACAAACTAATGGATCAAAAAAGCCGTGAACTGAATGCCTGGGTTATTGAGCAAATTCAGCCCAGTGTTGCCAGCATTAAAGGGGGATTCCTGCAAAAGCTCAATGACTATCTTTACATTCCTGAGTATTCACAAAAGGAAAAGCGTATTTTAAGAGCTGCGCATTATCTGGCCACCAGTTGGGAGTTTGCCATTATTCATAATATGAATAAAGGGATTTATGGACTGGAGGAGACTCGCAGCAATATTGCCAATGAAGTAGAGGAGTTCTATGATCTGGCTGGAGTACAGAAGTATGTTCTGGGTAAGAAAACCCGTAATTTTATGGACCTGGTTGGGCAACTGCGTTTCCAGCAGAGGTGGGCTCAGTCACCCCGGGTGCCGGAGACTTCAGTTTTGGGGCATATGTTGATAGTAGCTATTTTGACCTATCTGTTATCAGTGGAGATAGGTGCCTGCGGGAAACGTATTTATAATAATTATTTTGCCGGGCTGTTTCACGATTTGCCCGAAGTGTTAACCCGGGATATTGTATCACCGGTAAAAAGGTCGGTGCAGGGACTGGAAGAAATCATAAAAGAAATTGAAAAAGTACAGTTTGATGAAAAGATTCTGCCCCTTTTACCCAGAGAGTGGCAACGGGAAATTCTGTTTTTTCTGGAGAATGAGTTTGAGAGCAAAGTTATAGTCGACGGGAAGGTCTTCATATGTTCTTCGGAGAGCATCAATCAGGAATTTAACAGCGATGAATTCTATCCTTTGGACGGAGCAATTGTTCGCATGTGCGATCAAATGGCAGCTTATATCGAAGCCTCCATGTCTATTACCTTTGGCATTAAGGCACCTGATTTACTGCGGGGAAAAGAGCAGATTTATGCCCGGTATGCAGATACCAGGTTAGCAGGAATAGATTTTAAAGCTTATTTTGATTATTTCATGACTGATTAAGAGCTTAAAAAATAACGGTAATGAACAGAGACGGTAAAAAGGTGTTCTAAACGGGATTATTCTAATATATACAATAATATATTTTGTAATCTCAGGAGGACGCGGATTTATGGAAGATATTTATTCCGAGGGGGATACCAACGATAATGTTTTAAATGAAAAAAAAGATGAGCAAAATTTATCCGGTGATACAAATAGCAGTGAAGATACTGTAACAGAAGCCCAGGAAAACGGAGAAGAAACAAGAAAGATAATTGAGCCAGCTGACAGCGATGAAGATACTTCAGCAGTAGTCCAAGCTTACGATGAAAGCAGTGAAATTATAACTAATGAAGCAACTGTTGATGAGGCTATACAAGAGAACGAGGATAATAATGAAGCAGTTGAACAAGCAGTAGACAAGACACAAGACACAACGGCAGATCAAGTGCTTGATCCTGTCAGTGAATTTTTGCAGCAAAGAAAAAGGCGAATATTAATCGGTCTGGCTATTGTCGCTGCGGCAGTAGTTTTTTTATTGGCCGGGTGGGCTTATAAAAACCTGGCTATGAACCCGGCGGCAGATGGTATAAACTATGCAAAAAATACAGCATTTTTGCTGGTGGCCAATGGGGAACCGGATAACTTATATATGCAGATTGCAGGTCAGAATAAAGAGAGTTGCTTTGAAAATATTATTCCCTCCTCAGTTGTTTATCTTAGAAAATCAGACAGAGTACTGGCAGTTTCTAAAAGTGGCGTTCTGCTCATTAAAGAGACAGGCCGTAATCAGGTAACACTTTCTACTAAGGTTGTTCCCGGAAGTGTAAAGGTGTCTGCTGATGAATCCAGTTTGCTATTTCTGAGAAATGATAATATTGATGCTGAACAGAGGCAGGGAGAATTATATCAGTTGAAACTGGAAGGTGTAAACGACAAAGAAAAACTGTCTTCTAACGTATTTATTGGAGATTATGCTGTTTCAGCCGATGGAAATAAAGCGCTTTATATATCCGCAGCTGATTTATTCATGACAGACGGGCAGGAAAAGATTAAATTGGGCTCAGATGTAATATACTTCAATCTTAACAAAAGGTTAGAGACCATTACTTTTGTTAACGACAGGCAGGAGCTTTACGTGCGGCAAGCAGAAAATGATTACAGTGATAAAATAGCCGTAGCTGATACCGGGTTAATTTTTCAGGATATCCGTATTTCAGACCAGGGTGATTATATAACCTATATTGAAAACTATGATGTTAGAAAAAATTCCGGGGAACTTTACCTGCAAAATGGTTTGAAAAGAAAAACACTGGCCTCTGATGTCAAACAGTATGTTGTGTTATTTTCAAAGAAGCAGGTCCATTATTTAAGCGATGAAAATGAGCTGTTTGTTATGGGGTTTGACAGAGATAGCAAGCAAAGAATAGCGGGCAATGTAGATGAATTTGCCATGCAGGGGGATAGAGTCATTTTGACTGATAAAGATTACAATATTTATGCAGTCGATGATGACCAGGATAAAGTGCGCATTGCCGGTGATGTTATTGATTGGATGCCTGGTGGTGATAGCCTGGTTTTTATAAATAGTGATAACTGTTTGATGCGGGCAGATTTTAAAGGCAACAAGGAAAAAATAAACCATGATGTAACTGCTTTCAGTGTATTGCCTACCCGCACCGCCAGGCATACAGTAGTTTATTATAACCAAGCCAGAGAATTGTATGTCCGGGAAGGCAGCCAAGAACAGCTTAAAATGAAATGGAATATGGACGATTACTCCAAAATATACCTTCTGGACCAGCTATTTTATGAGAGGCTTTTAAGTCTGCAGGATATAGCAGGCATATGGCAAACCGAATACGGGGACGGCATAATAGAATTTACCCGCGACGGAAAATGCCGCTATATTTCACAAGGTATTGTTACTTTGGAGAGTGATATTTCTCTATCTGATCCTACTCCTAATGAGGTAGATGTTTTTACTGATATTACAAATCATGATGAAAGCAATGTTGTTAATTACCACCTGGTCCTGGCAGATGCTTCCCATCTTTATGTAAATGGAGAATCATATAAGAAAATAAGCGCCGAAGCATTAAAAAATATCAAAATCGAAGCCATCAATAAAAAGCTGCAAGAGTTGGAAGCCGGTCTGGAGCTCGCCAACCAGTATAATTCTATCAGGGTAAACTATTTGAACCTGGTTGACCAGTTAATAAGTTTTGAAGAAATATCCTGGTACGATTTCGCAAATACAATTGATAAAGCAAGATCTGATAGAATTGCTTTATATAATCAGGCTATAGAACTGCAAAATTCCTCCTATAATCCAGTTTTGCATGAAAAACTAACAGAAGCTTTGATGAATGCCATTAATTACTGTGAAGCCTGCTATTATGCAGGTGATGCCTATAGCCAATATTTGCAGGATTCATATGCTACTGATGCAGCCAATTATGCCAGTCTGCTGCAGCAAAATCTGGATAGCTATCAGACCGTTATCAAGCAGGAACAGGAAATGTTAAAAGAAGCACTGCCTAAAGAATAATGTTGCTGAATTCTCCCGCTATCTATAGTGTATAATAATGGCAGGAGGTGTTTATAAATGGCAGATACTCTTAAAATTGTTGCTTTTACAGGCAGTTTACGCCGCGGTTCATTTAATAAATCCGCATTGCGGGCTGCGCAAAAACTGGCACCAGAAGGTGCAAGTGTGGAAATAGTTGATTTGGCTCAGCTGCCTTTTTTCAATGAAGATTTGGAAGCTGAGGGTGTGCCTGAAGTGGTGGAGGAATTCTTGGCTAAAATTGCTGCCGCTGATGCGCTTTTAATTTGTACACCTGAGTATAATTATTCTATACCACCGGTTTTAAAAAATGCTTTAGATTGGGCATCGCGTGGCTCCGTTACACCGGTAAACGATAAACCACTGGCCATCATGAGCGCATCTCCAGGGATGCTGGGCGGCGCACGGGTTCAATATCACCTGCGTCAGGTATGCGTAGCTTTGAATCTTAAGGTTTTAAATCGACCTGAGGTATTCATCGCTAAAGCTAATACCAAATTTGATGAAATGGGAAATTTAACTGATGAATATACACAAAAAGCGATTATCAGGCTTCTGCAGGCTTTAATCGACTGGACTAAAAAGCTGAAGGCTTAAACTAAAATCTTTATACGGAATCTAGAATCAGGTACAATTATTATAAATGTCGTAATACTAGTGTGAAGGGAAAGGGCAGCTTCTTCTATTTTCATTCTTGCTGGCTGTGGCTTTAACAGGGAGGAGATTTGTCTGCATGGAAGAATTGGATGGAATTGTTAAGTACAGTGAACCTACCATTGACGAATTGTTAACTATAGCCAACCTGGTAAGCGAAGGAATATTAGTGACTAAAGCAGATAGCACTATAATAATGATCAACAAGAACCATGCCTTAACAGACTTTTTCCCGCCGAAAGAAATTGTCGGCAAGACCTTGTTAAGTTTTATTGAGAATGGATTTTATTCTTTTCTTACCCCTATAGACATCCAAAGAATGCCAGAGGTTTTAGAAGAAAAGAAGACACTTAATTTTGAAGCCAATGTGGTGAGCGGGCGACGCCTGCTGGCTAGTGCCAATCCTATATTTGATGATCAAGGGAAAGTATACCGCATTGTATATACTTCACGTGATATTACTGCTCTTGAAAAAATGCGCAAGGAGTTACAAAAAGAAGCTTCCCTGCGCATGTTTTATGAACAGCAGTTAAAAGAAGGATCAGGAGAAACAGATTTCGTTTTTCGCAGTAAGGAGATGAAAGATGTTTTCGATATTGTGGTTAAAGTAAGTAAAGTAGACAGTACGATCTTTCTAAGTGGAGAGTCAGGCGTAGGCAAAGGTATGATAGCCAGAAAAATACATGAATTAGGACCCCGCAAAAGTCATCCTTTTGTACATCTGAACTGCGCGGCGATTCCTGAAAGCTTATTCGAAGCTGAATTATTTGGCTATGATGAAGGAGCTTTTACAGGTGCTAAAAAGCAGGGCAAGCCTGGTTTACTGGAACTGGCAGGAGAAGGCACTATTTTTCTGGACGAGATTGCTGATCTCCCCGGACCCTTACAGGCCAAAATGCTGCAGGTACTGCAGGAAAATGAATTTAGAAGAGTCGGTGGCAGTACTCCTATTCAACTAAAGGCCAGGATTATCAGCGCCACTAATCAAGACCTGGAAGAACTTATCAGTCAGAACCGTTTCCGGGAAGATTTATATTATCGCCTTTGTGTAGTTCCTATTCACGTCCCGCCTCTGAAAAACAGACCGGGAGATACTCTTTTGCTGGCTGATATATTTTTACAAAAGTACAATGGCAAATATGGACTGCACATGAAACTGGATGACGATGTGAGGAAATGGATGTGTCAATATCAATGGCCGGGAAATGTGAGAGAATTACAGAATATTATTGAAAGACTGGCTATTGTTTCTGAGTTAGAATTAATTACATTAAAAGATATACCCGATTCGTACCGTTGTAAAGCAGTGGGATTTGATGAGGATAAAATTTATAAAAAACCTTCTTTAAAAGATGTCCAGGAAGATGCTGAACGCAAACTGCTGGAAAGCGTGCTTAGAAACAACAAGAGCAGCCGGGAAGCAGCTAAGGAACTTGGAGTTAGCCAGGCCACTTTTCTGCGCAAAGCTCATAAATATGGGATAGCTTTTACCTCAAAATATGAATCTCAAAATATGAATGGGGATTAGAAAAAGCAGCCGACAAGGCTGCTCAGAACGTCAAAAAAGGCTAATAGCAACCTTAATAGTATCGCGTGCGATACATTGTAGTGCCCTTGGGTGCTGCGTTAATTCGGAAGTCCCGTTCAATCGACGTACCTCATGTACGCCTCAATCACGGTCCTTCCGATCGCCTTGCTCTTAACAACATTATTAGTTCGCGGAGCGAACATTGTAGTGCCCTAGGGTGCCTTTTTTGCTCGCTCTGTCAGTATGGCGACTTTATCGACTTTTTCTATTCAGGAGAGCCTAATTCCACTACTTAAACGAAGCTTAAAACACGATTGCTTTTTCTCCATATCTTCATATCGCTGGCTTCCTTAATTAGTTGATCTCTAAAATCGGGATGAGCAATATTTATTAGTGCCTCAGCGCGTTCCCAGGTGCTTTTGCCTTTTAAGTCTGCTATACCATACTCAGTTACAATCATATGGGTAGCAGTACGTGGATCAGTTACAATTGAACCTGGAGTCAAAGTAGGTTTGAGACGAGAAACTACTGTTCCTTTAGATTCGAAAGTTGAAGTCATACAAACAAAGCTCTGCCCGTTCTTAGACTTATAGGCACCCTCTACAAAATCCAATTGCCCGCCAGTTCCGCTGATGTGTCGGGTGCCGACGCTCTCAGCACTTACCTGCCCAAACAAATCAACCTCAATACAGGCATTAATTGAAACAAAGTCATCTATTTGAGCTACGACATAAGGATTATTGGTATAGTCTACCGAATAGGCAATAACCCCCGGATTGTCGTCGATAAAGTCATATAATTCCCGGCTGCCCATGGCGAAGGAAAAGACTTGTTTGTAGCGGTCCAGATTTTTTTTGGCTCCGGTGATATTACCTGCTTTAGTCATTTTTACATAAGCATCTACATACATTTCCGTGTGTACTCCCAGGTCTTTCAGATCAGAGTCTGCAACCATGGTACCTATGGCATTGGGAATGCCGCCGATACCCAGCTGTATACAGCAGCCATCATAAAGACGGTCAATAATATGCCCGGCGATAATTCTTTCCACATCATTGGGCTGTGCAGCAGGCAAAGTCGGCAGAGGTTGATTACTGCTTTCAACCACAAAATCAACCTGGTTGATATGAATGTGCTCCTGGTTGCCTCCCAGGACCCGGGGCATATTGGTATTAACTTCCAGGATAACGTAGTCGGCTTTTTCTATAGCTGCCATAGCAGAAGGTGCACCGGCTCCAACACTGAAATAGCCGTGCCTATCCATTGGTGATACAGTAGCCATAAAAACATTGGTCGGCTCACAATTGTTACGAGTCATGGCGGGACACTCATGGAACTTCATAGGTATATAATAAAGTTGTCCCTGATTATAATATTTGCGATCCAGGCCGCCGAAATGCCAGGAATGCCATAGAAAGTGCTCACCAGTAGGATCGGCTTCCAGACTGTAATGAGGCCAGACACCGATATCTACCCTGATTTTTACATCATAAAGTTCATTTGCTCTTTGGGCCAGGGCTTCATCCAGTTCATTGGCGCCGCTTACTCCAAAGGCATATTCTACCCAGTCACCCGATTTGATTACTTCTACCGCTTCTGCTGCGGTGACCAGTTTATTGTAATATTCATTAGTATAAAAACTCACTATCCCGACTCCTCTCTCTTTTAAAATGGGGGGGAAGAAGGATCCGTCAGAGAGTGAATGGAGTAGGCGGATCCTCCAACCTTGGAGAGAATTATTCAAGTTCAACCCTGTTTTTTAAGGTCCCGGGTCAAAATTGCTACCAGGCCTCTTTACAAAACAGAGGATTAAACCTAATAACTGTAATTAATCTCTTTCAACTACCAGTGCTGTTCCCATGCCACCACCTATACACAAGGTGGCCAGACCGCGTTTAGCATCCCGCCGCTTCATTTCATATAACAGGCTGACTAGAATGCGGCATCCGGAAGCGCCGATGGGATGGCCAATAGCTATAGCACCGCCATTAACATTGACCTTGTCCATATTAAAATGGAGTTCTTTGCCTACGGCAACTGATTGGGCTGCAAAGGCTTCATTGGCTTCTATCAGATCCATATCTTCTACGGTCCATCCGGCCTTATCCAGGGCCTTCAAAGATGCCGGCCAGGGTCCCATACCCATTATGGCTGGATCTACTCCGGCTGATGCATAGCTGACGATTTTGGCTAGTGGCTTCAGTCCCAATTCCTTGGCTTTATCTGCTGACATTACTACTACAGCGCCGGCAGCATCATTTATACCGGAAGCATTGCCTGCGGTGACTGTTCCGTCTTTTTTGAAAGCTCCCTTGAGCTTGGCCAGACCTTCTGCAGTAGTATTAGGTTTAATGAACTCATCGTTTTCAACAACTGTGTCACCTTTTTTGCCTTTAATAGTAATAGGAACTATTTCATCCTTGAATAGACCGGCTGCCAGAGCTGCTGAGGCCCGCTGCTGACTGCGCAATGCGAATGCGTCCTGTTCTTCCCGGGTGTTGCCCCATTTATCATTGATGTTTTCAGCTGTAATACCCATATGGTAGTTATTGAAGGCACACCACAGTCCATCTTTGATCATTAAGTCCACCAATTTACCATCACCCATGCGGTAGCCGTAGCGGGCTTTTTCCAGAGCAAAGTAGGCAGCAGACATATTTTCGGTGCCACCGGCTACGATAATGTCAGCATCTCCGGCTCTTATTGCCTGAGCAGCTAGTTCGACAGTCTTCAAACCGGAACCGCATACTTTGTTAACGGTGAAAGTAGGAACTTCAGCCGGCAAACCAGCATCTATAGAGCATTGTCGGGATATATTCTGTCCCAGACCTCCCTGCAGAACACAACCGAAAATTACTTCTTCAACCATCTCTGGTTTAATGCCGGCTCTTTTGATTGCTTCCGCTATTGTAACAGCACCTAGTTCACGGGCGGATACATCTTTTAAGTCACCTCCGAAGTTTCCTACCGGGGTGCGGCAAGCACTTACTATAACTGCTTCTCTCATGACCAGCGCCTCCTTCGTATTATCCTTTTAACAGCAGGTTGGAAATTACAACTCTTTGAATCTCATTGGTACCTTCATAGATCTGAGCGATTTTAGCATATTATAAAATCTATTCCAGCTTACAAACCTTTGCTGTAATCATAAATGCCTTTACCGGTTTTACGTCCCAGATGGCCAGCCCGTACTTTGCTTCTGAGGATAAGAGCCGGACGATACTTGGAATCGCCAAACTCTTTCCAGAAGTATTCGCAAATCATCAGGCAAACATCTAGACCTACCAGATCAGCCAGAGCAAGTGGTCCCATGGGCATATTAGCTCCCAGCATCATGGCTTTGTCGATTTGTTCTGCGGGAACTCCTTCTTGGAGTAAATGAGCTGCTTCGTTTATGTAAGGCAATAAAAGGCGATTAACTATAAAGCCAGGTGTCTCCTGAGCAGGAACAGGCTCTTTGCCTATTTTGATGCTAAGCTCAGTTACGATGTCTACGGTTTCCTGAGCTGTTTCCACTCCGGGAATAATTTCGATCAGTTTCATCATCGGAACCGGATTGAAAAAGTGCATACCGACTACTTTGGTGGTACGTTTGCTGGCGACAGCAATTTCGGTGACGCTGAGAGCCGAGGTATTAGTAGCTAGAACTGCTTCAGGCCGGCATATTTCACCTAACTGGGCAAAGACCTTCTTTTTGATATCGATGTTTTCAACGATAGCTTCGATTACGATGTCACAGTCAGCAAAACTCTTCATATCTGTATTGGTGGTAATGAGTCCCAGCATTTTTTTTACCGCTTCTTCAGTAAGTTTGCCTTTTTCAACAGCCTTACCCCAGGTTTTGTTAATGACTTTCATGCCTTTATCAACCATAGCCGGTTCAATGTCAATTAAGACTACCTGGTAACCTGCCTGGGCACAAATTTGTGCAATTCCCGCTCCCATAGTTCCTGCTCCGAGTATACCAATCTTATTAATATTCATCCGCTCAGCCTCCATCCGATTTTATTGCAAACTTAGGTGATAAATTATTATTATGTGCGGTTTTAAAAGTCCACCTCCTTAATAAAAAGAGTAGTTGACTATACGTAAAGCAAATTGCATGCCAGCCTATATTCGTAAAAGCCAAAAGTCTTTACAAATGCCTGATAAATCGGTTTTAGCAAATAAATATTTCAATTCTCTTTAGCTAATTAATAATAAAAAATACTTGAAAAGAGGAGATCTGCTTCATTTATGAAGCATGTTTTTTATGCTTTGTGAAATGAATAACAATCAAAGGTGGTTGTTATTCATTTATAGGGCGAATCATTATTGATGCGCTGACAAATCATAATATTCAGATAAATACGGTTTGAATGAAAGTCTTGTAAATTGGATGCAGTAATAGCAACCGGCAGATTAAAAAATAAAGGGTATCCAGCGATACCCTTTTAAAATATTTATAAACAGTGTTAGTTTTATATCTCTTTTTAATCTTTATGCAAAAGCTGCCAAGAGTGATTCTCGGATTACTTCATCGGACAAAGGATAGAATAGTCCGGAAGGATCTAATTTTATCGCCCAGTACATTAACTCCCGGGCAGCATCATCCATAGTCTGGTCAAATTTTTGATTTAACCCACAGCTCTTCTGCAAAGCGCGGACTCTCTCAGCTGCTAAAGCTATAATTTCTTCAGCTGCTTTCGCCTGACTATGGAAACCAAAAGCATCGGCCAGGACTTCGGCGCTGTTAAGATAATGCTTGGGGAATTTATCCATAAGAATCGGTATCAATACTGCATTAGCTTCCCCGTGAGGTATTCTCAGCTGACCGCCAACCGCATGAGCTACATTATGAATAGGATAAAAGAGACCGGACAGGGAAAATGCCATTATAGCCATATTGCTGGCTACCAGCATTTTTGTGCGGGCTTCTAAATTTTTACCATCAGCAACTGCCACCGGCAAATATTTAAGAATTAGTTTTACGGACTGGACAGCCAGGGCATCAATCATACAGTTAGCTCCTGGTGAACTAATGGCTTCGATGGCATGGGACAGAGCATCAAAACCGGTAAATGCAGTCATTTTAGGAGGCAGACCTACGGTTAGGTCGGGATCTAAAAAGGCGTAATCAGCCGGCAGATAGGGATGCAGCAGATCGCCTTTTACTTTGGTCTCAGAATTATAAATAACTGCAATCGGTGATGATTCCGAGCCGGTACCAGCTGTTGTAGGAAGAGCAATATGGGGTATCCCCAGAGGTTTCCCCATAGGGCGCATGTAAGGGCCGATATTGCCGGGCATAATTTCTGCTATATTGATTATGCCCATACCCAGCATAGCCTTAACCCCTTTAACAGAATCAAGTACACTGCCGCCGCCTACTGCCAGCAGTCCATCTACTGCCAGTTCACGGCACCATCTGGCACAATCATTAATCCGGGTCATAACAGCATCAGGCTCTATCTGATCATATATTCCTACAATTTTGGGATGAACCTGGACATCGAAAATAGTAGTTATGTCTTCAATAATACCAGCATTTACTATGCCTTTATCAGTTATTAGTCCGATACGTTTGCATCCCATATCAACAAAACGCTGGGGGACAAAGGTGCGACATCCTGCACCTACTTCCACAATACTTTTATAATCCCACAGGAAATATTTTGGTGTAGTCATAGTTGAGCCTCCCTTTCTCTCCCTTTATTTATTGGAACCAATTAATAAATTCATTAATTTGTCACTGCCATCAGGGGTCAGATCCTGACAAATATGTTTAACTTCACTATAGGCCAAGAGTGAGTGATAGCAGCATTCCCGACCTAAACCGCTTTGCTTATAACCGCCAAAAGGAGCATCAGGACGCAGCACATGCCAGGTATTTATCCAAACGGTGCCAGTGCGAAGACGACCGGCAATTCTCTGGGCACGGGCGACGTTCTTGCTGCAAATGCCGCCGCCTAACCCATAGGGGCTGTCATTGGCGATAGCAATAGCTTCCTCTTCATCATCATAGGGAATTACACATTGAACCGGTCCAAAGATTTCCTCTCGCACCTGAGTCATTTGGTTATTACAATTGATGAATATGGTAGGTTCAAAGAAAAAGCCCTGTCCCAAAATGCCGTCAGTCAAACGATTGCCGCCGCAAGCCAGCTCAGCACCTTCTTCTTTACCGATTCGGACATAATCCATAATAGTTTTAAGCTGTTCGGCACTGGCAATTGGGCCTAAATCAGTAGCCAGATCCATCTGATTGCCAATTATCATTTTCTTGATTTTTATTATCATGCGCTCAACTAATTCATCCTGCATATGGCGCGGAACCAAAAGGCGGGTACCGGATTCACATACCTGACCGGAGTGAAATAGAAAAGCTAACAAACACATGTTGGCAGCTACCTCCATGTCAGCATCATCCAGTACCAGTATGGGAGATTTGCCACCCAGTTCCAGCGTAGTTCGCTTTATTGAGTCTGCTGCCAGGTGGGCAATCGATTTGCCAACAACAGTTGAACCGGTGAAGGCTATTTTATCAACTTCAGGGTGTCCGGCCATATAATTGCCAGCTGAGGAACCTGGTCCGGTAATTACGTTAAATACTCCGGCAGGAACTCCGGCATCAAATAGCAGTTTGCCCAGTTCCAGTGTTGTTACCGGAGTAATGCTGGCCGGTTTCATTACCAGACTGTTGCCCATAACTAAAGCCGGGGCAATCTTGAAAATAGCCAAAATCAAAGGGAAGTTCCAGGGTGTAATGCCGGCGCAAACTCCTATTGGTTCACGTTTCCAAAAGGTGTGCATCGGAGCTACCCAGGGAGGTGAGAAAAAGGAATGTTCCACAATGGGAAGTTCTTTGGCAATCATGCCAGTTAAGAGCAGAGTAGCAGATACTTCCGCGGCATCAACTGAAATAGTACGGCGCATGGTAGCACCGGAAGTAAGAGATTCCAGCCAGGCCATTCTATCCTTATTGGCAATAGCCAGGATAGCAGCGTTCATGAGTACTGCAGCCCGCTCTTCCATTGATTTGTTTGACCATACCCCCGATTCAAAAGTTTCCCGGGCAAAACCAATAGCGTCGTCCACATCATCACGGGAAGCCCGGGGGACGGTGGCTACCACCTCCTGGGTAGAAGGGTTTATTACTTCCATCAATTCACCTGTGCGTCCGGGCGTCCACTGACCGTTGATAAACATTTGGTATTCCATGACTTGACTCATCGATAATACCTCCTTATAATCCTGTTTTAAACAAAAGGGGGATATCGATGTTGCGATATCCCCTTGAAAATAAAAGCTTGAATATTTGCAGAAATATAATCACTTTTTACATATATTCGCATTTAATTTTTATATTCCTTGTTTTATTAAGCTAAAATGAGCAAAAACAATAAAGATTATTTAATATCTATGCCGCCTAAAATACAAGTACAGTCGATATGAATAATATGTCTGGCGCTTTTTACATCACCAACCTGGGTACTGATACTGCCGATTATGCCGCCGCTTTCCTGGCCTTTTATATTAACCCCTCCCAGGATACTGGTGCCATTACAGGTTAAAGCTATATCATCCGGTACAAAAATATTAATACCGCCCATAATGGCAGTAAGGGTAAGAGAAATCTCCTTTTCAGTAAAGCTTGCCTTGCGTATGTCTAACTCAATTCCGCCCATTAAAGCAGTGTATTCAGTACTTTTAAGTTCCCAGCCATCCTGTTTCTTTTCCAGAGCGCCCATTACGGCAAAATGAGAGGAATGGACTTGACTGCTTTTAGCCATTATATTTACACCGATTAAAATAATTATGGCTGGCCAAAAGATGTTCCAGAAATAAATCATGTCAAAATAAAAAAGATGGGCATTGCGGCCCAAAAAAGCTAAACCGATTAATACAATAATTAAACCAGTTACAATACCGGCTATGTCACGCCGATTAATCAGGAAATTAATACCGGCAGCTATAATTAAAAGCGGCCACAATAAGCTGAAAACATAACCCAGACTAATACTGGTGACGGCAAAGTTATTCAGCAGGGCAATTACACCAAAAGCAATAACCAGCAGACCTACAAGGTAGCGTCCTATCGATTTAGGCACTTTGATCACACTCCATTTCTTTTATTTACTCTTTCTGGCTTTAATAGCCGCAAATATAGCCGGTATAAAAGAAAGAAAAATAATGCCGAATATAAACAGAGTAAAATTCTTTTCCACCTGCGGAATATTACCGAAAATAAAGCCGCCCAGCAGGAATGCCAGAACCCAGCAAACACTGCCGGCTGCATTATAGATAGAGAATGTGTGTTTATTCATCTGCCCGATTCCCGCTACAAAAGGAGCAAAGGTTCTTATTATCGGGAAAAAACGGGCGATAAAAATAGTCTTGCTGCCATGTTTGTCAAAAAAGTCCTGTGTACGAAATAAATATTCTTTTTTAAGAAAGCGTATGTCTTTTTCAAAAACTTTAGGACCAATAAAACTACCGATACGAAAGTTAACTTCGTTACCCAGAATGGCTGCCACCATCATCAGAAGGCTTATAGCCACCAGGTTGATATCCCCGGTAGCTCCCAGTGCCCCAATAATAAAAATCATTGAATCGCCAGGCAGAAACGGGAAAAAGACCAGGCCTGTCTCACAAAAAATTATCAGGAAAATAACAAGATAGGCTATTTCACCGTAATTAATTATTAAATAAGTTAGGTAGACATTTAAATGTAGTAATATATCCCATAATAAAGCCCAGGTGATATCCAATTGTTTTCCCTCACATAAATTTTACTTCATAATAGTATACAACAAATTTTATAGATTCAGGAAACCAAAGCATCCCTATGGCGGTTAATTTTCTCTGCTGAATAAGAAATCTAAATCCCATAAACTTTGCAAGCAAAGCAAAGCATTAGCAGCGTGGGGAATTAAAAAATCCGGCAATATTTTTATTAAAATCTATTTAGGGGTTATTTAAATATTTGTGCAGTTCCTCTTTGCGCGGCAATCTTCCGGATATTTTCACCTGTCCATCAATAACCAGTGCCGGGGTAGACATAACCTTGTACTTCATTATTTGTTTGATATCTTCTACTTTGGATACTTCTGCAGCTATGTTGAGTTCAGCCAGTGCGTTATAAACATCCTTTTCCAACTGCTTGCATTTCGCACATCCGGTTCCTAACACTTCAATTTTCATTTCGGGTACCTCCAATTTTTTAAATTATTCACCTGAGGAGATCAGGTAATTTAATAAAATTTCCTATAGTACTTTTCACAAAAGTTTTAAACTGCATATAAATTAACACTTTGATGCGACTCCTTCAACCATATCTCTGCTGTTTGATAATATATTGACAAATATCTATATGAATTATAACATACATAGAAAGACATCTATATGTTTAAAATAATTTGAGGTGATTATCATGGAAAAAGATTATGCACAATTTGCATTGTACATGAAAGCACTGGCGGATGAAACGAGATTCAGGATATTTGACATGCTGGCAAATGGTGAGCTATGTGCTTGTAAAATACTTGAGGAATTTAATATTACCCAACCTACGCTTTCGTATCATATGAAGATATTATGTGATAGAGGTCTGGTCAATAGCCGCAAAGACGGAATATGGATGAGATATTCCATAAATAAAGACAATCTCGAGGCAATTAGAATAATTTTTAATGATATTAGTCAAGGCATCGAGCGTAATATAAATAATGTTGATGACTGCAAGGAGACATGCACGTGTTAATATTTGAATGGCTCAATAACCAATTGCTTAAAATGGAATGGCTCAGTGATTTAACCGGACTGCTGGTGGAAAACCTGTTTAGATTGGATTTAGGCAGCAGACTGGGCGGCAGTGTACATTTTTTTGTCTATGATGTAATAAAAATCTTCATATTATTATCAGTTTTGATATTTACCATTTCATATATACAGAGCTTTTTTCCCCCAGAGAGGACCAGAAGGATACTGGGTGGCTATAAAGGAATTTCGGCCAACCTGTTGGGTGCATTAATGGGAACTGTGACTCCTTTTTGCTCCTGCTCATCCATACCTCTGTTTATCGGATTTACCAGCGCCGGGCTGCCGATTGGAGTTACCTTTTCATTTTTAATTTCTTCTCCTTTAGTAGATTTAGCTTCGATAATTCTCTTAGCCAGCATTTTTAACTGGAAAATTGCAATTGCCTATGTAATAGCAGGAATTATATTGGCGGTAGCTGCGGGAACTGTTATCAGCAAGTCGAATCTGGAAGGATATGTAGAGCAGTTTGTTTATGGTGACGGTTTAATTGATGTGGAACAGGAAAACATGACTGCCAGGGACAGAGTGGAGTTTGCCAAAGCTCAAGTTCGGGATATAGTTGGCCGAGTGTGGATGTATATATTGATAGGAGTTGGCATAGGCGCAGTCATTCATAACTGGATTCCCGAGAGTATTATCTCAGGACTGCTGGGCGATGATAAATGGTACTCGGTTCTAATAGCTACAGTGGTTGGCATACCTATGTACGCCGACATTTTTGGAACGCTGCCTATCGCTGAGGCTTTAGTTTATAAAGGAGCCGGGATCGGTACCGTACTGGCATTTATGATGGGTGTGACAGCACTGTCGCTTCCATCTTTAATAATGCTGGGGCAAGTCGTAAAAAAGAGGCTTTTGGCAATTTTTATCGGGTTAGTTGCCCTGGGCATTCTTATCATAGGCTATATATTCAACGCCTTTAGCTATCTGTTGCTATAGTTGATAGTCAGGTCACAGCAGTTGGCAGAGACAAAAGCATTTGTGAACAGGAGTTAGGGACTACCGGATATTAAGTTATATCTACAAATAACAGGAAGGGGTCATATAGTATGGATAAAATTCGTTCAGAAGTACAAAAGCATTATGGCGATATAGCCAAAAAAATTAATCTCGGAGGTCAAGGGTGCTGCGGAGGGGGAAGTTCCTGCTGCTCCACTATCATTGATACAAAAGTAAACTACCGGGGAGAAGATTTATCAGCACTGCCGCAGGAAGCTGTTAATGCCTCATTAGGATGTGCCAACCCACTGTTCTTTGCGGAACTAAAAGAGGGCGAAATAGTTCTGGACCTGGGCAGCGGTGGGGGAATAGATGTACTGGCTGCTGCCAAATATGTAGGAAAATTCGGCAAGGTATACGGACTGGACATGACGGAAGAAATGTTAGCTCTGGCCAATAGTAATAAAGAGAAAATGAGTGCTGACAACGTGGAATTCCTAAAGGGATTTATCGAGCAGATTCCTCTGCCGGATGAAAGCGTTGATGTAGTCATGTCCAACTGTGTCATCAACCTTAGCGGTGACAAAGAAAAGGTAATGAGCGAAGTCTACCGGGTACTGAAGCCAGGGGGCAGATTAGCTATAGCCGATATCTTATCAACCCGTGAAGTCCCCGATGAAATCAGAGAGATGGGCGCATTATGGGTAGGATGCATAGCTGGGGCATTAAGTGTTAAAGAATTTGAAAACATTTTGGGTAAACTAAAGTTTAAGCAAATAAGCATTTGTCCGGAACACTATTATACAAGAGAGGTTCTGCAGGATATAGGCGGTGATGTATCAACCCTGACCCAGAAGCAGTGGGAGGATTTAGATGGAGCCTTTGCCGGTTCATTTATAAAAGCGGTGAAGTAGAACCTTGTAATAAGCAATGATAAATAATTATTTTTAAAGAAGCTGCGTTTTTACACAGCTTCTTCGCTTTTAGAATCACATAGCATAAGCAGAATTCTCCTTGGATTGTTTTAAAATCGTTGTTTAAATATAATTCCATTTATAATGATAATGAAGCTAATCAAATCGAGTTCCCTTTAACTGCCATAGTGTTAAACATTTCCATATAACCCCATCTTGACTTGCGCTATGAAAGTGCTATCATAATAGAACACATGTTCTTTAATGAGGGAGTCATGGAACCATGGAACGGGTTATTTTGCATTCGGATCTTAATAATTTTTATGCTTCAGTGGAATGCCTGCACCGGCCGGAGATACGCAATAAGCCGGTTGCGGTTTGCGGTGATCCGTCAGCGCGGCACGGGATAGTCTTGGCTAAAAATTATCCCGCCAAGGCGACGGGCATCAAAACTGGTGAAGCCATCTGGCAGGCCAAGCAAAAATGCCCCGGACTGATTGTGGTTATGCCTAATTTCCCGCTTTATCTGCGTTTTGCCCGCTTAGCCCGGGAAATTTATGCTGATTATACCGACCAGATTGAACCATTTGGTCTGGATGAAGCCTGGCTTGATGTGGGAGGCAGCCACCAAATTCATGGAGACGGCATTCAGATTGCCGATGAAATCAGGGAGCGGATTAAGTCGGAGATGGGTGTTACTGCTTCGGTAGGTGTCAGCTATAATAAAATATTTGCCAAACTGGGCAGTGACATGAAAAAACCTGATGCTACTACTGTTATTACCCGCGATAATTTCAAAGAGATTGTCTGGTCTCTGCCTGCCGAAGATTTACTGTATGTTGGCCGTGCTACCAAACGTAAGCTTTTTCGTTATGGTATTAATACTATTGGTGATATTGCCAATACCAGTTCCGAATTTTTACGCTCTAATCTGGGTAAGTGGGGGGAAGTCTTATGGTCCTTTGCTAATGGACAGGATAATTCACCTGTTACCCGTATGGGTGAAGAAGGCCTGATTAAAAGCGTGGGAAACAGCATCACCACACCTCGTGATTTACAGAACAACGATGATGTACAGATGATTTTTTATGTCTTGAGTGAAAGTGTGGCTGCACGCATGCGGGAACACGGATTCAAGTGCCGCACCGTACAAATTCACATTCGGGACACTACTCTTTTCAGCTTTGAAACTCAGGGCAAATTTTCTAAACCGACTAATGTTTCTGCTGCTGTGGCGGAAAAGGCGATGAAACTTTTTCAGAGCAAGTATTCATGGGAAAAACCTATCCGCAGTATAGGGGTACGCGGGTGCGACTTAGTCGCTGCTGACAGTCAGGAGCAGCTTTCTTTGTTCGAAGACGAAGAAAGGCGCATGAAGGAGGAAAAATTGGAAGAGACAGTAGATGTACTGCGCCGCCGCTTCGGTCACTTTTCAGTTCAGCGGGCCGTCTTGTTAAAAGATATTGATTTAGGTATCATAAACCCCAAAGAAGAGCACGTCATTCACCCGGTAGCCTTTTTTAAGGGGGGTAAATTACCCTAGTGGAGGAGAAACACTATAATAATCCGAATAAAATATATGTCAGTGTCAAGGCGGTTTTTTATCCGGATGGTGGCTTTGAGCCGACTACGTTAGTATGGGAAGATGGCCGGGAGTATGAAATAGAACGGGTCACAGATATCCGCCGGGCTGCCAGCCTGAAAGCCGGTGGGGTAGGCATCCGCTATACCTGTAAAGTGCGCGGAAGAGAAGTCTATCTTTTCCTGGAGCAAGACCGTTGGTTTATGGAAAGGAAGGGTGATTAGCTATGTGCGGCCGTTATCTGATATCGACTGAGGAAGAAATACTGGAAATGCGGGAAATAATGCGCGAAATTAATAGGCGCTATGCTGATAAACCTGAGCTTGCCAAACTGACAAGCGGTGAAATATTTCCTACCAATATGGTCCCTGTTATTGCCCTTGAAGAAAATAAACCGCAGCTGCAATTATTTAGCTGGGGATTTCCCCGCTGGCAGGGAAGCGGAGTAATAATAAATGCCCGCAGTGAAACAGCTGCTGAAAAAGGAATGTTCCGTCAGGCTCTGCAAAAGCGGCGTTGTATCATACCTGCTGCAGGATTTTATGAATGGCGACATGAGGAAGGCAAGAAGAAAAAAGATAAATATCTCTTTTATCTGCCTGATAAGCCAATGCTCTATATGGCCGGGTTATACAGTGTTTATGAAAAGGACGGTATTTGCCAGCCAGCTTTTGTCATACTTACTGCCGCAGCTAACCAATCAGTGCAGTCTATCCATGACCGCATGCCAGTTATTATTGCCGGGGGTGGTGAACAAGAACTGTGGCTGAAAGACGAAATATTTGCCCATCAAGTTCTGCAGCGGGAAGGCCCCTTTCTGGAAATGATTATGCTTTAGTCACTGTTATCAGAGCAGGTTGGTCCCATTTTATTGCCATTACCCGAGGCGGCTACTCCACCTGACACTATGAAGGTCATTATATCGGTGCTGCTAGCCGGCAGTAATCGAACCTGTTCACTGGGAAAAATCAGTAATTGACCGGCAAAATTGTAAGACTGAGGAACATAAACGGCAACATATTCTGCCAGTCCGAAACTGCTTAATGTATCACAGGTTATAAAACCCAGCACATGCGCACTATCTTCATTGGAAAGCCTTACTAATACCGGTTGCGTAAAACTCTTCTTATTTCCTACAAAAGCTCCCAGCAAATCTTTGACTGAACCATACAGCAGTTTAAACAAGGGCACCTTGTTAAGCCATACATCTAACCAGATAAATAATTTTTTGGTTAAAAAGTTAGATACCAAAAAACCTACCAGAACAATTATCAGGATAGTAGCAATAAATCCTACCCCTGGGACGACGCCGATTCCCGGCAGGGGAATTTTTATAAGCCCATCAATTTTTATAAATAAGAAATAAAAAACATACAGAGTGAGGACAAGGGGAACCATAAAGAGCAATCCTTGCAGGAAATAACGACTCAATCTTTTCATTTTTATGTATTCATCCTCTCTTTGCTGTTACACCTTTTCGTCCAGTTGTTCATACAGTGAGCTGGTTGTGGCCGGATCTTTAAAATTTATTATAACCGCTTCCTGGGCGTTTTTACGCTCAATAATAATTACCGGGGCTTGGGCAGAGCTAAGGAAAACCAAAGCCTTACGACCATCTGATAAATTAAAATGACCCCTGGCAATAGGTCCTAATTGAGCACCATTAGTTCTCAGAGTAAATTGGGGAATCTCATTTTCCAATTTAAGTGATTCAATTTCGCTGTACTTGATGTTTACCCCGTATGCACCTTCAATTTTTAACTGGTCACTTTCCAGATTAAAGTCAGCAGGCATGATTGTCCAGGCAACAACTGCCACAACTGCTGTAGTAATGATTATTGAGAGTAATACACCAATTCTGGCCGATTTATTCCTGTCGTGGGGAGGAATGAACTTTTTAGATTTGATTGCTGTGTATAATGCAATTATTACCATCAGTCCAAACCCGACTTCTACTCCCCATAGAAAGCCGGCCTTTTTCAGCAGATAACCCAGCAACGGCATTACCGACATAATCATCAACTGTCTGCCGGAGAAATCTCCCAGAGCTTTGGCATCTACTTGTTCTTTTACTTCTGGTGATAAAGTATTATAACCGGAAATCAGTTGGTATGCCTTGAAATACTTTATTAAGATGCCCAGACCAAAAAGCAGAATAGTAATAAAAACAATTATCAACTGCTCTTCCAAACTAATACCCCTTTCATATTAAACAAAGAAGATACATTATTATAAGCTTATTTAATTGTAGTTTAAATATTATTTGAGCGTCAAACTTTTACCCGTATACATAAATATCATTAGCACAACCTATAAACATACAAACTTCATCAGCAAGGAGGACAAAATATGAATGCAGGTAACTATGAGTTTAAAAGCAGTACCAATTCATACTGGCTCGACTCAACCAAAGTAACTGATTTCCCCCAACTTACAGAAGATATAAAGGTTGATGTGGCCATAGTCGGAGGCGGCATGGTTGGTATAACAACTGCTTTTCTTCTCAAAAAGAGAGGCTTGAAGGTTGCGGTAGTCGAGGCTGAAAGGATTTTGCAGGGAACTACCGGGCACACTACAGCTAAAATAACCTCCCAGCATTCTCTAATCTATGCCCGAATAAAAAAGGAGATGGGAGACGAGTTGGCTCATCAGTATGCCGACGCTAATGAAAGTGCCATTCACATGATAGACAGCCTGATTAAGGAAAATAATATTGATTGCGACTTTAGCTGGCGTCCTGCTTTTATGTACACTAATGACCAAAAATATATTACGGATATCGAAGATGAAGCTAGGGCTGCCGCTAGTTTTGGCATAAAAGCATCCATAGAGGATAAGCTGCCTTTACCGGTACCATTAAAAATAGCATTAAAGTTTGATAAACAGGCTCAGTTTCATCCTGTGAAATATCTTAAAGTACTGGCAGAAAAAATACCGGGTGACGGCAGCGCAATTTTTGAGAAGACCACTGCAATTAATATTGATAAGGAGGCCAGCCAGGTAATAACCCGTGAGGGGCACACAATTACTGCTGACAGGATAATTATTGCCAGTCATTATCCTTTCTTTGACGGAGGAGGCATGTATTTTAGCCGTATCTATGCTGATAAGTCTTATATAATAGGGGTAAAAGTAGAAGAAGAGTTTCCTGAGGGTATGTTTATAAATGCCGAAAGCCCTACCAGGTCACTTCGTTCACAACGTTACAAAGACGGTGAAATAGTTCTAATCGGCGGTGAACACCACAAAACTGGTGATGGATCTAATTTAAACCAGCATTATCAAAACCTGCTCGATTTTGCCTACCAAAACTACGAGGTGCAGGAAGTCTTATATCGCTGGTCTAATCAGGATTGCATGACTGCGGACGGGGTCCCTTATGTTGGCAACCTGACCGGGAAGTATCCTAATTTATACGTGGCTACCGGCTTCTGCAAATGGGGTATGACCAATTCAACTGCTTCGGCCATGATTTTAAGTGATTTGATAACTGAAGGAGATAACCCCTGGGCACCAGTCTATAATCCGACCAGATTTAATTTGGCATCACTAAAAAGCATTGCCATTGAGAACCTGGACGTAGCTAAAGAATATATTACAGGTAAACTGGCAGAATTGCCAAAAGATGTTGAGATAGCTAATGGTGAAGCTAAAGAAGTCGGAATAGACGGACAAAGGGTAGGAGCATACCGCGATGAACAAGGTGAATTGCATATGATTGATATTACCTGTACCCATCTGGGGTGTGAACTAAAGTGGAATGATGCAGAGACAACCTGGGATTGCCCCTGCCACGGCTCCAG
>CAZLVY010000012.1:0-41881 GCA_964563125.1 uncultured Syntrophomonas sp.
CGCCTTCGTAAACCGTCCCGTTTGCCGTGGTTATCTTTCCTTTACCATGTCGTTTAAATTCTTTAAATTCGCCTTCGTAAACCGTCCCGCTCTCATATGAAAGTATCCCATATCCACTAGAAAAATCATTTTCCCAATCACCCTCATATATATCTCCGTCTGCCCAGGTTATCTTTCCTCTACCATGTCGTTTGCCTTCTTTAAAATCTCCTTCGTAAACAGTCTTGCTCTCATATGTAAGTATCCCATATCCACTTGGTAAATTGTTTTCAAAGTCACCTTCATATATATCTCCGTCCGCCCAGGTTAGCTTTCCTTTACCATGTAGTTTGCCTTCTTTAAATTCGCCTTCGTATATATCTCCGTCTGCCCAGGTTATCTTTCCTTTACCATGTGCGATGTCTTCTTTAAATTCGCCTTCGTAAACTGTCCCGCTTGCCGAGGTTATCTTTCCTCTACCATGTCGTTTGCCTTCTTTATAATCGCCTTCGTAAACAAACCCGCTTGCCAAGGTTATCTTTCCTTTACCATGTCGTTTGCCTTCTTTAAAATCTCCTTCGTATATATCTCCGTTTGAGAAATAGAATATCCCGTATCCACTGCGAGCACCATTTTTCCAGTCACCTTCATATTTATCACCGTTTGCCCAGGTTATCTTTCCTTTACCATGTCGTTTGCCTTCTTTAAAGTCACCAATATATTCGTAAATCACATATTTACTAACGTCAATATATATAACATCATCTACTGAGGAACCATGTTCCAAAATTTCTTGCATTATGTGTTTTAATCTTACCCAGGTTTCCTCATCTATTTTTTCCCCTGTATTGCTTTCTTTGTTTTCTGCAATCTCAGCTACATACATTTTTACCAAACCATCAGGTAATAAGCTATCGCCTGGGATACTATAAAATAAATACTTCTTATCTGTGCTTGTTAGCTTAAAACAGCTTATTAGCTCAACTCTTTCAAGATTTCCATCACTCTTCTCAATTTCAATTATTGTTTGTTTATCTACAACAGACTTTGCAATTTTTATTTCACTAAGTTCGCTGTTAAAGACAATATATGGTTTCAAATACTTACGATTAAACCAGCAAAAATAGTCGTTCAGTATTGTAGGTTTTACAGAAATGCTACTGTTTTTGATTCTTGTTATCGCCTGATCAAATTTGTCATCACTAACTAACTTTGGTTTTATCCATGCCAATAGAACAACTGCCTCCACAAGAATCTTTTTTGTGAAGATACCATCATTGTTTAAATCCAAAACTTCTATTGAAACACTTTCGTAAATTTCCTGTTCAGTATATCTAGAATGTTTTTTGACAACAATAGGCGTAATGGCTTTCAATTCCTCAAGAAATGAAACTGTTCTTGAAATATCCATGAGATCGAGAATATGATTATATAAAGTGTTTGAAGTCGCTACAGCCATCTTTGTATTGTCCCAAGCTCTTAATATAAATGCAATAGCAGCTTCCAAAAACCATCTTTTCTTTGTGGATGTTTTTTCTATATCGATTATTTTCTCAAGCAAATTGTCTCTATATATTGCCAGAAGTCCTAGCTCTATACTCGGTTTAAATTCTCGCCAAATAACTTCACTAATAAGTGTATGTATTGATAATACATTCGCCTCTTCATCTTCTTGTATCCAACTGCTGTTTATGAGGGTATTAATACTATTAAGTCCGCTTTCACCTTTAAATCCGCACCAATCCCTCAAATCTTGCTGGTTTATACCGCTGAGTGGAATGTGAGTCATAACTTTTAGGATTTCCAGTTCTTCTCCTTTAAGGCCGGAAAATTTAAAAATATCACGAATATGCCCATAGGCAGTTCTTTCTTCAGGGGAAAGGTCAGCATAAAAGGCAGTTGCATATCCCCCTTCAAATCCTTCCCTGTTATAGCGGTCCACCGCTTCCTTCAAATCGATAATTCTTAAAGCACGAATTTGCCTAGCCAGCATCTTTATTGCCAGAGTATGACTATCTAATGCTTCGATCAAGCGAGTGACGTAATCATCAGTTTCAGAGTCTCGCTTAACTCGATATTTTTCTGGTCCATTGTCATAAAATAGTTGCTTAAGACAATTTATATCTTGTTCCGGGTTTATGCAGATAACATGACCTGGTTTACGAGTTCGATAATCATGTCGAGTAGTAATAATGATTTTACATTCAAGCCCATCAATCATCTTTTCCAGGTATGGGTCATTTCCTGTATCAAAGTTATCGATGTATAGCAATGCTTGTGGATTAAAATTCAATAATTCCTGCAATTTGGGAAATAGGACCTTCTCGAAAATATCTTCCTCTGTTTTAAAACCATCCTGCTTTTCTTTATACATCTGATACTGAAAACCTTTGACGGCCTTCTCCATATCTCTTGCCAGGTTGTTAGAATACTGAACATATACTATATCCTTAAAATCTTTTTGCTTCGCAATATATTGGCGGGCTAACTCGCTCTTTCCAATTCCTCCTATACCGTATAAAAATACCAGATTTTTTTCCTTCAATTTATTTTTAATTTCCTCTAATTCGGTCTTTCGACCAACAAAATCTTCTTTTTCTATAAAAGTTTTTGTACAAAGTGAAATAGGATTTATGAAAGTTTCTCTTAAATCCTTAATCACTTTTTGCATATCATCTACTTTCTGAAAACGTAATGAAGGAGTGTTGGCTATCCCTTTTACTAAAAAATTATTCGTCTTGTTTATCAAAAGATTAGATGTCCCTGCTAATAGTCCTGTTTCACTATTCAACAGCCAATTTTTACGGTCACTCCAATCGCCTGTTGCCAGTGTTCTGCCGATAAGCAACCTGAAAAAAATGGCAGCGACTGAATAGAGATCTGTTGCATAGGTATATGAGATGGGTTTTGTTCTAGAATCACCCATGAGCTCTTTAGCCGAATAGCCTGGTTTGAATGATCTGATGAAATTTTGCGTATCACCACCTATACGAAGAGCACTGTTATAATCAATGAGTCGAGCAATACCGGTGTCTGAAAAATGAATATTATCCGGTGATACGTCTAAATGGAGGAATCCTTTGTCATGTATAGGCTTTAATGCAGCTAAAATCTTCAACACATAATCGCAAATCTTACCAAAATCTTTGAATTCCTCGTTTTTAATCATATGGGAAAGCATTTTGCCTGAATCGGTAGTAATAATTGTATATAGAGTGTTATTAGCTTCTATCGGTTTGTTATATGACATAAACCATCCGCTATTTGTTTTACCTGTAGATTGATCACTTGCGCGGTCATCACGGAGTTCTTTTACAATGCTGTATTCTTCCCATACTCTTGTTTTCAACTTTTCAAATTCATCCTGCCTCATTGGCGGGATTAGAACCTTCCCTCTTTGTGTACCCTCTGTTTCTCGTGTAATCCCGTATTTATGTGGAAAAAACTCTTTGATAATAAAATAATCTGTAGAAGGATTGTCTACTGGTTCTGCTAAATACACGATGGAAGAGCCTCCTACGCCTGCAACATCAAGAAGTTTATAATCAATATTATTTAATGTTAAAATATAATCTGGCTGCATATCCAATAGACTAGTCATCTACTTTCCTCCTTTTCACTGAGGATTTAATTATATTAACTGAATAAGACAACTTTTAATTTAACAGTATTTTGAGCAACTTTTCCATGCGCTCTTCAATATATTCAAGCTCTTTGTTTTCTTCGCTATAACAATAATAAATAGCGTTCATAATGATCCAATCGAAAGGATGACGAGAATCAAGAGCAGCCATACCGCAATATTGCAAAAGGTCTTCCAGTGCTTTAATATGCTCCTGGAAATTATCCTCAGTTTTACCTGTTTGGAATTCCTTCATATCTCCGGCTTCACTCAAAAGCCACGCCAGTATAAGGAGCTTCCTATCTACTTGTGGCATTTTCCCGTCTCTTTTTCTTTTATGCTTATTGATAATTTCAGACATCGCTTCGCGATCAGGTATATATTCCGTAATAAGGCGGAGCATAAATGTCCTGGGACCTTTTTTCCTCATTTCAGGAATCCCTTGCACAATCCAATCACAAATATCTTCCTTTGATACCGTATTTCGATCATAATTCTCCGCTAAGCCTCTTGATAATTTGATTTCATATTCTACATCTTCAAGATAATTTAATTCATGTCCAATTTGATCGTATATCTTTATGAACACTTCATATGCTTTTCTACGGAAGGAACCAAAATAATCTTTGTTCTGCCGAATGAACTCTGCCAAATCTTCTTTAGTATAGACTGAGTTAGTATATTGTTGACTCAAATATCCAGTCAATTCCTCTTCCTGTTCAATGGTACTTACACTTGGGTCCGGATTGTATTGATCTAAACAGGTAAAAGCTTTAACCAATTCATCGGTTTCATCAAAACTCCATTCGTTTTCAAGTCCATGTCGGTAGATTACATCCTTCACGTCACGCATATAAAAACCATCAAGCCAACATCTTTTTAGGAATGTCTCGGTTTCTTCATAGGTCATTTGCATAGCAAAAGCTATCTTTAAAGCAGATTCCTTCTCTATGCTTTTTACTTTTCCCGGTTTGAGCCAATTGCTAAAGTTCATAGCATTTTCCGAACCCAGGGTTTTCTTTACAATAGATTTCGCTTCTTCTTCAGCTATTTTATGTTTTTGCGCCATTTGTTTCAGAGCGTTTGTAAGCTCTTCATCAATTCTGCGAATCGGGAAATCTTCCTTCAAGAATCGAACCGCTTCATCCAGATCAAAGGTCCAAAAAACCATATTCTGCGCAAATTTAGTCGGATTGATAGGCTTATTCAATTTTTCCTCTTTCATTATCCTCGATCCCCCTCTTAAATCTTTTCACCCCCACCAGCGAACGCTTATATGTTTATTTACCTAAACTACCTGCTACTCACTGCCGTCAGTTTAAACCTGTTCCTCCCCCCGCCTTAGCGAAATTGAATAACGACACTGAACTAACAGATGTCAGCTTCTATTGTTAAGCTCTCGTAAATTTTCCAGTTTATGAAATGTCTTAATCGTATCTGGATGGTCTGGGCCAAGGTACTTATCGCATACTTTTAACGCTTGCTTGTAGAGGGCTTCCGCTTTCTCGTATTTCTTCTGGGATCCGTATACATCAGCCAGATTATTAACGGTGACAGCAAGATCATGATAGTCAGATTCAGAGCCAACGTCCTTTTCCAGTATCTCAAATGCCCGCTTGTAAAGGGGTTCTGCTTCTTCGTATCTCTGCTGTAACAGGTATATAAAAGCCATGTTGATCAGGATAGCCGCAACATCTGGGTGGTTTAAGCTCATAACCCTTTCCTTTATCCCTAATGCCCGATTACAAAGGAGTTCCGCTTCCTCGTATTTTCTCTGATATATGTATAAAATGGCCAGGCTGTTAAGGGTATCGGCAACATCGGGATGATCCGAGCCAAAGACCTCTTCCTTTATCTTTAATACCCGCCTGTAGAGGGGTTCTGCTTCCTCGTATTTATCCTGACATAGGTATAGATCGGCCAAGTTTTCAAGGGAAGCAACCATATCAGGATGGTCCGGGCCAATGTCCTTTTCCCTTATCTTTAATGCCCGCCTGTAAAGGGGTTCTGCTTCCTCGTATTTATCCTGGATTCGGTATATATCAGCCAGGTTGTGAAGGGAAGCAACAATACCAGGATGGTCTGGATCCAGTAACTCTTCATTCATCTTTAATGCCCGACTGTAAAGGGATTCCGCTTCCTCGTATTTGCCCCAGGCTTCGCATGTATCAGCCAGTTGGTTAAGGCTGACAACAATATCGGGATGATTCGGACCCAAAGCCTTTTCCAGTATCTCTAATGCCCGGTTATATAGGGGCTGCGCTTTCTCAAATTTATCCTGGAATAGGTATAAATATGCCAGGTTGTAAAGGGAATCGGCAACATCGCGATGGTCCGGCCCCAGGACTTCTTCCTGTATACTCGATAGAAGAAGATATAAATCAATAAGCACATCGTACTGTTCATATTTATAAAATGGTTGTTCCGCATCATAAAACCACTGACTCAATTCACTAATATCAGCAAACTTACTCTTGTGATAGAAGGCCTCACAAATAGCTGTTTTATCCTGTTCAGATATTGATTTGGCATCATCTCCCGGCAATTGGTCAGAATAATACTGAAAAAAACATCTATGAACTCTTTTCCTGTCTTCCTCATATTGAGAGTCCTGGAGACTCTTGCGCATCAATTGGTGCATCAAGTAAACTTCTTTTTCATTGATAATTTCCTTATTTATAGAAGAAAACCTCATTAAGTCGGTGAAATTTTGGTGTGGGTAATCAGTATCGAGCCTTTCCATCAGGAAATCAAATAAAGCACGATCCCAGAATCTGGCGTAAGAAAGAACTTCCAGGGCAGTCTGCTCATCTCGATCGATTTTTGACCAGTCGCTGATTTGGTTATCCCCCAAATAAAGCTCTGTTAAATTACTCAAACCGCTTAATGCACTTATATCAATGATTTGATTATTCATCAAATAAAGCTCTGTTAAATTGGTCAGGCTGCTTAAAGCACTTATATCCACGATTTGGTTATCCCCCAAATCAAGTTCTGCTAAATTGGTCAGGCTGCATAAAGCACTGATGTCCACGATTTGGTTAGACTTCAAAGTTAGCTCTATTAAATTGCTCAAGTCGCTTAAAGCACTGATATCACTGATTCTGTTATATCCCAAACTAATCTTTGTTAGTTTAGTCAACCCGCTTATAGCACGTATATCAATGATTTGATTATGCTGCAAACGCAGCACTTTTAAATTGGTCAAGCCGCTCAAAGCACCTATATCGATGATTTTGTTAGACCCTAAATAAAGCGCTTCTAAATTAGTCAAACCGCTTAAAGCACTTATATCAGTGATTTGATTGTTGGTCAGATCAAGCACTGTTAAATCGCTAAAATACTTTAGATCCTCTACTGAGCTTATATTAATATTTCTTATATCAATGATTCGAATATCCTTTACATCACTTACTGTTATGTCACCGGAAGTTTTCTTCAGTTCATTTCGGACATATCTTTCAATCATCGGTTCCTTCCAATGAATTACTGTATTATCTAAATCATACTTTTCCATAAATCCATACCTCATTTCTCTTCAGAAGCCTTTCAATCCACCTGCCGGCATCTTCTGAGACAAATCTGTATCATGGTAAGCGTAAATTTGGTAATCACTTTAAAGTCGTCAAGTTTAATATTTAATGATTCTTCAGCGGCAAATAAGAAATGATACCGATGCAATCAACAAGACTAAATACGTTTGCTGCGAAAAGGCTTTTTTACATTATTACCATATATTCTCTCTCTTTCCCTAATATCCTTCGAATTATATAAATAATTCTTATCCACGCTCGAATTAGCACCACTCTCTGTTATAGCTATAGTTGCAGATCACTCTCATAATAACAAAAGCTCCTTTTCAGGAGATTCGTTAATATGGAACGTTTTTTCTTCTCCGATGTGCAATACTATAAAGAAACAACTTCAAAAATAATCAGTTAAGATTGATGGGGGATAATTCATACCCGTATAACTTCGCTAAGTTCCAGGTGTTATTTGGCATTGATGATCCTGAGGAGGACGAGGATGAATAAATATGAGCAATTAACAAAATACATACCACTAATCAAAAACGACAAATTTGGCGAGTGGATTATAGATGAGGAAAACGATGGTACACCAGAGCATCGGGTCCATATGCCATTTGTTAATTATTCGCAAACGGTGGATTCCTTCCATGAGGACTTATACATATTCTGCGAGGAGCACCCGGAGTATGAACATAAACGTTTTCGTGAGACACTCGTAACTAATGGCCTGAGATGGGTTACGGTATCGATGGAAGCTGCTGACGCATCAAGTTTAGATGCCAAATGTGTGATAGCTCTTCTGATTGGAGCTGTACGAGCAGAGCATTTTTGCGATGGCGCACTATTAAGATTTTTCAAAAGTGGATGCATATTGCGTTGGCTTCAGCGTTTGAAAGCAATAGACGAAGGTGGTGATTCTAATGGCGAACAAGAAAACTGAGTGAAAAAACATAAAAAATATTAGAAACTGAAAGGCGAGAGTTCGATCTGTGTTTACAGACCTAAACCAAAGAACATCGTCCGAAAACGATGCTTCATTTAATCCCAACATTCCCGAAAACACCCATAATAGCGGTGTTTTTATTGTATCAAACATTGGGTACAAACCTGGTGGAGGCGGGGGGAGATGCACCCCCGTCCGAAAGAAAGACCAGAAGAGTTTCTCCGAGCGCAGTCCGTTTATTAAAATTTCGCTCATCGGTCGCCCGCGGACAGACTTCTTAGAACTATCACCGATCAATTTCCCATTAAAGCCCTTCGGAAAAAAGGCTTCAGGATACCCTCTCTGTGCGGCGTCCTGCACTAAGCCGTGAGGAATCTTAGCCGGACGGGCAGTCCAGGCTGCCAGTGCGAAAACACTTGGGTATATTCGTTATTGATGGCAAACAGCTCATTTAAGTCCGAAGAAGGCAGGAGATATCTTCCCCGCAGAGAATGAATAAGCAGAGGTGAAACCATGGAGCCGTGTATCTTTTGTGAGCGCGAAGACCTGTTTCTGGAAAACGACCTGGCCTGGATCAAATTTGATAAATATCCGGTATCCCCAGGGCATATGCTGATCATCAGCAAACGCCATATCGCTGACTTTTTTTCTACTACACCCGAAGAACGCCTGGCCTTAAGCCAGCTGCTGGATGAAGCCAAACAGATTCTGGATGAGCAATACCATCCCGACGGTTATAACATCGGCATCAACTGCGGGGAAGATGCCGGGCAGAGCATCATGCACCTGCATATCCATCTAATCCCCCGTTACCGCGGCGATATGGAAAATCCCAAAGGCGGAGTGAGAGGCGTTATACCGGGGAAGAGAGGGTATTGAGCTCATCACTCCTTACCCCCGTCCCCTTTCAACTTTCAACTTTCCAACGTGGGCAGGAGCATATCAATGTATTCCGGAAAAGCCCGGTCTGCTGTTGGTGAAGGTAGTGCGACCTGCCTCTGACAGGCGGCCTGTGCCCGTGCGGGTTCTGGTGGGTATACCCTCGCCTTTACCTCTTTTCCTCCACACAAGGATACTGCTCCTGCGTTGGAATTAGCGCCTCACTCCTCACGCCTCACGCCCTACAAACTTTCCAACTTTCAACTTTCCAACTTTCTACTTTTTAACTGGCTGCGTTTTCTGAAAAGCGCGCAAGGATCGCTGCGACCTCGGCCCGGGTGACGGAACTTAGTGGATTCAGATTGCCATAGTCATCACCGACAATGATTCCGGTGCCGCCGGTCCACTGGAGAGCAGGGTAAGCGTATTCTGAAATATCAAACGCATCATTGTAGGACAGGATGTTCGTATCCTCTCCAACTGAAACATCATATCCCTGGTATTGCGCGTATTTGTAAAGAATTGCAGCGACCTGCTCGCGGGTAATACTGTTGTCATAAGCACTTTCGGCCTGACTGAGAGCAAACTCGGCCACAACCTGATCGGAGGTCTTGCCGCCGGAACGAACCTGATACAAAGCCGATTCAGCAGAAGCTAACGCACTGCGGGCCTCAGCCAGTCTCTGTTCAGCATTGGGAATATACAGATCCAGCAGAACCTGCCCGGCTGTGACTTTGTCGCCCATTCGCACATTAATTCCCTGTACCGTTCCGCTCACTTCACTGTAAATGATTTCTTTATCATCAGCTGCAACGGTGCCTGAGGCCGGGATCATTTCCACCAGGTGCTGCTCAGTAACCCGGGCGGCCGACACCGCAACAACATCCTTATTCATTATTCGATAAACATTGAAACCGGCCATGGCCAGAACCAGCAGGATAACACCAGCTATCAGCAGCTTCTTCAGGGAAAAAGGTGTCCTGGTTGTTTGAACTGTTTTAGGACCGGAATCAGGTGATACTTGCTCTGACAAAATTTTCACTCCTCTTGATCTTATCCTTGTCCTGATACGAAAAAGATAGCTTATACTGCCGGGGTTTTTACCAGCAAAGCCAAAACCAATGCATAAAGCAGCCAGATGACTCCGCCATAGACGGCCAGACCGCCCACCTTCTTTTTCATAGCGATGGCGCCGCCCAGTATAAGAAGGACCAGCCCCCAGATGCTGAACAAATCGAACTTCCCCAGAAACCGGTAAAGAAAGCCGGTCTGATCGGCAGTACCCATGAACAGCGCCAGGCTGGTATTTAACTGCAGGGCAGCTTTGTAGCCTATGGCTTTGATGAGCCCGGTTGAGATTACCGTTTTTATAATTGCTGGTACCCCGGCAAAAACAGCCACGGCAAATAACTGTTTGAAATGCGCCTCACCAACACTGAACTGGTTGTAGATGGCAAGTACTGCCGCCTGAATCAACCAGAGCAACGGCATAGTCACAATTGTCCCGATCAGCACGCCCGGCAGCATAAATTTCATGGCCTGATCAATCTTATCCTGACTCAGACCGCTGGCGACCAGAGTCTCTGCCGTAAACTGACTGGTTTCCGGGATGGCCAGCATTGTCAACAGGAGCGTGACAACGATGATAATCAGCGCCGGCCACAAAATCCGAGGATCATCGGCAATAGCCTGAAAAGCTTCCCCCGGAGCCGCCAGGACCTTCCAAAACCGCTGCGTCATTGGCATCCTGTTTTCTTCCATAATATAATGACCTCCTCTTTTCACGTATCAATACTTTACTTCTGTATGATAACCATGTTCCCCTCCAGAGAAGAGTAATGTTAAGAATTTATTAAGATTTTCTTACCTTTATATAGATCAATATCTGGTGCCGCATTTCCTGATGACATCGTAATAATATTTGAGATTCCTATCATCAACATGGTGCTTATCCTCTATAGCCTCCTGTCGGCCAGATGAGACACCTGGGCTTTCAAGTTTAAAAGATACGGGATTTCCGGCTGCCTGGGTTCAGGGATCACGTCATAGCGTTCCGTTTTCACTCTGCTCATGACCCGTTCTTTGGAGCCTTCTTCTTCATCAAGAAGTTCCAGGACTCTTTCTCTGAAGCTGATAGTTTCGCTGATCGATTGGCGGAAAAAGGCACTGATTTCTTTGCGGCCGGTCAAAACATGATAGTGCCCCTGGCAAAAAACTTCAGCAGGCAGCGCAGCCAGACGCTGCAAAGAAGACAGATAAGCATCATAATCATATACAAATTCAGTGGAAACCACCCCGGAAGCATAATAGACCCCGGCAGCTTCCCCGGCAATGAGAATTCGCTCACCGGGCAGATAATAACTGTGGTGATCCCTGGTGTGCCCGGGCGTGGCCAGAACCTCAAGGGTTGTCCCACTGCCCAGCTCTATGGTTTGCTCATTTTTCAGCTCTATATCCACCTCAAAGGCAGTAAAAGGTTCATCAGACAGCTGCATTATATCCATCCCCGGCATCGAACTCATCTGGGCCGCCAGGCCTTCATTCAGCTTACTGATCAGGGCTAAAGCGTTGGGACGTTTCAGGATATCGGCTGCCAGAGACGATGCGGCAACCTTCATATCCGGGAATGCCCTTTTCAAGTGGGAAACAGCCCCGCAATGGTCCCAATGGACATGAGTAAGGAAAAGCGCTGACGGCTGACGGTCTCCCAACACCGAACGGATAGCCTCCACATATATTTTCCCCCCGCAGCTTACACCTGCATCAAAAATCACCGGTTCCGGCCCATCCAGAAGAAAAATAGGGCAATCTATGATGCCCAGATAATAAAGATTATTTCGTATGTGGCCAAGGGTATTTATGATCATTCAGGTTCCTCCCATCACGACAGCTTGCCTTCACCCCGTTATCCGGATAACTGTCCTAAGCTTTTATTATTTTCTTCTACATTTACCAAGGTTTTCCTGCACTTAAACCCTTAATTCTTTTTTATTTGCATATCTCTGGAACACTTTGCTTGCTATTGGGGGAAGGATTGCAGAAAATTTGAGAGAATTAAATAAAGAAAATTATACCTACCCGCCAGGCAGCTTTTGCTGAGTATATGGGGGGACAGAATGCTGTTTCAAGCCATATTTTTTGATCCGGCGATCAACTGTACGGCGGGATATTCCTAATGTCTCAGCAACCCGGCTTACATTGCCATTAAACTGTATCAGCAGTGTCTTGATCTGCTGAGCCTCCACTTCCGCCAGTTGCTGCTTTATGTTCAGCTGGCTGCGAGGCATGGGCGTTATCGATCTGTCCGCCTCTCTCACATATAATGACTGAATTTCATCGGGCAAATTTTCTGGTCTAATAGAATAGTTTTTGACCGTAAATTGGATCCTCTCCGCGAAATTTTGCAGCTCCCGTACATTCCCCGGCCAGGTATAACGTTTCAGCAAATCCCAGACCACAGGATCAATGGCATGGATGTGATTCAGCCATTGGGAATCACCCTGGATCAAAAAATACTCCAGAAGCAGATCGATATCTTCCGGCCGTTCTCTAAGAGGCGGTATCCGCAAGCTGATGACATTGAGCCGGTAATACAGATCCTTGCGGACCGTTCCCTTTTGTACTTCATTATACAGGTCCCGGTTGGTAGCACATATAACCCTGACATTGATGGGAATAGCTTTTGAACCTCCCAGGCGGCATACCTGCTTTTCCTGCAGCACTCTTAGAAGAACTGCTTGCTGCTCCAAAGGCATATCCCCGATCTCATCAAGAAACAACGTGCCTCCCTGGGCCAGCTCGAATTTACCGGGACTTCCCCCTTTACGGGCGCCGGTAAAAGCACCTTCAACATAGCCAAACAGCTCACTGCCTACCAGCTCGCGGGGAATTGCCCCGCAGTTTACGCCGATGAAAGGACCATCCGCGAAGCGGCTCTGATTGTGTATGGACTGGGCAAACATTTCTTTTCCGGTGCCGCTTTCCCCCTGAATCAAAATGGTGCTCTTATTTTGGCTGGCTGCCTTGGCCAATTCTATGGTATCCAGCATGATTTCGCTGCGGGTCAGGATATCACCAAAACAGAACCGGGCCGGGGAGCTGCTGTAGCGATTTACCAGCCGATGTACTTCAGCCAAAGGTTTCAGCACTATAATCCCCTTGCGGGTGGTCCCATCCGGATCTTCTATAGGAGTTCCTGTAGCCAGGAACTGCATTTCCCTGCCTTCAATGGTGAAGATAACCTCTTCATCGCGAAAAGCCTGCTTATTTATAAGCATCCCTGCGATATTTTTATTGTCAGCCGCCAGCATTTTGTAACTCAACTGTTCCCTTAAATCAGCAGCGGTTCTTCCCAGCATGATTTGAAGATTTTGATTAATAAATTCTATATCCCCCCGGCGGGAGATGATCATTACCCCATCGGATATGTTGCTGATAATATTCATGAGCAGTTTTTCTTTAAGCATCAATGCCTGGTTGGAAGTACTCAACTCCTGGGTGCGTTCCTGTACCAATTGGTCCAGGTGATCATGAGCTTTTTGCAGTTGGGTTTGAGCATGTACCCGCTCAGTAATGCCGTAAGCGCCCAGCATAACATAAGGCTGATCCCCCATCCATTCCTCAAACAGGAATACATCCACCCATTTTTCTTCCCCATCTTTGGTGATGATTTTCAGTTCATAGCTGTTGGGCACTTTTTCTCCCCGCTGCCGGGCCTGAGCATTGATCCGAACAATGTCCTGAAAATCCGGATGAATAACATCCCAAAACTTCAGCTGCCGGACTTCTTCATTACTATACGCGGTGTATTCCTGGTAAGCGGTATTGGTCCAAACGTATTGAAAATCCTTGTCGTAGATAAACATTATAATGGGTCCATTACGAATAAAATTAGAAAAACTCAAGCCTTCCAGAATAGTATCGTTCATGTTCTATATTCACTCCCGCTTAGATTAGTTTAACTACTTTAAACTTACCATAGTCTTTCTACAAAATTCAAATAAATAAGACAAATATGCCCACAATATAAGTCAGTGTTGTCCATATCGAGACAGAATTGCCCACATGCTGTTGCCACTCATAATATTTGGATATTGGAATACAGGCACTGAAGATGAATTCTTGGACCCTGGCTGGTGTGGCACAAAAATTGCGTTCATAATAAATAACCAAATTAACTAAACTAATTAAAATAAACGACAGGAGTGACTTGCATGACCAATTTTGACGTGGTGGTCATCGGAGCGGGCAATGGCGGTCTGACTGCTGCTGCCAGCCTGGCTCAGGGCGGGATCAAAACCCTGCTTTTAGAGCGGCATAATGTTCCGGGAGGCTGTGCCACATCCTTTTGCCGGGGCCGTTTCGAATTCGAGGTTGCCTTACATCAATTAAGCGGTTACGGTCAAGCTGACAATCCGGGGCCTTTGCGCAGTTTTCTCAGCCAATTCAATGTACCGGACCGTTGTGAATTTCTGGACATGGAGAATCTATATCGTCTGATCCTGCCGGGGAAACTGGACATAACTCTTCCTGCCAGCCGTGAGGGTACTACTCAGGCCTTGGTTGAGCGATTCCCCGATGAAAAAGAAGGGATCGAAGGTTTTATCGACCTGGTATTTCGCACTTTTCTTGAATATGTAGCTGTGTTTTACCAGCGTGATCCTGAAGCAAGTGCCGAGAAATACCCGCTCATGGCCCAATATACACTGCAGCCCACCGCCCTGGTCATGGAGGAGTATTTTCAAAACCCGCTGCTCAAGGCAGCTCTGGGAATCTATTGGGGCTATTCAGGTGTGCCATTATCACAATTGCCCTTTATCGATTACGCCTCTTTGTATTTTTCCTACCTGCATTGGAAACCGGGATATATTCGCAATGGTTCTCAAGCTATGTCAAACGCGATCCTGGAATATTTTTTGGCCAATGGCGGTCAGGCCAGGTTTAACTGTGGAGCCAAAAGAATTCTGATAGAAGATGGTCGGGTAATCGGAGTCGAAACCGAACAAGGTGATGTGATCCATACCAAAGCAGTGGTCTCCAATGCCTCCAGCATTGACACCTATGTAGAATTGGTGGGCGAAGAACATGTTCCGGAAGAACAGTTTAAAGTACTGGGCGGACAAACAGTAGGGCCCTCCTCGCTGACCTTATACGTGGGGCTGGACTGTGAACCTCATGAGGTAGGAATAACTGATACCACCAACTTTATTATCAGCGACCCCGATACAGATAAGCAGTTTGCATCCATGAGCCAACTGGATAACAGCGATGATTATCTGCTTGTATCCTGCTACAATTTGGATGATCCCCAAGCATCACCACCGGGAACATCTCAGGTTTCAATTGTGGACTTAAAATATGCTCAGCCCTGGCTCGCTTTGCCGCCGTCGGAATATCACCAGGCCAAGTTTAAAGTAGCTGACGAAATTTTAAACCGCATAGAGCAAGTATTTCCCGGCTTCCGCAGTCATATCGAAGAGATAGAAGTGGCAACTCCCATAACCCATATGCGCTATCTGAACACTCCGGGAGGGGCTATTTACGGCTTTGATCAGTACGCCAAAAACTCCAATTTCTTTGTTTCCCCGACCCCGCCGATCAAAGGTCTGGCACTGGCAGGTGCCTGGTCAGGTCCGGGCGGCTTCCAGCCTTCGCTGATGTCCGGTGGTTCCGCCGCAAGAGCGGTCAAACGATATTTAAAACAGTCAGGGGAGGAAAAGTAATGAGTATGCGTAAAGATATAAGACCTGAATTAAAAGGCTACCAGGAAATAAAAAAAGAAATTGAGATCTGTCAGAAGTATGGCCGGGACCATCGCAGTGACCGGGGCCAAAAAGCGGCGATACTCAACCGGCTCCATCCTCAGAAATTGGAATTGACTGTGTCAGAAATCATCACTGAAAACGATCATACTAAAACCCTGCGCTTGGCCGCCAACGGGCGTATCCTGCCCCCGTTTCTTCCCGGCCAGTATTTGAACCTGACCGTACAGATCGATGGGGTTAGGACCAGCCGTCCTTACAGTATATCATCATCACCTACTCAGACTGCATATTATGATCTGACCGCAGGACGGGTGAAGGATGGCTTTGTATCCAACTACCTTTTAGATGAGGTCAAGATAGGCGACACCCTGACTGCCAGCGGGCCATTGGGAAATTTCTATCACAATCCTTTATTCCATGGCAAAAAGCTGGTAATGCTAGCCGGCGGCACAGGAATTACTCCTTTTATGAGTATGATCCGCACCTTTACTGATCAAAACCTTGATTTGGATATCCTCCTGCTTTATGGCTGCCGCAGTATCAAAGATGCTCTGTTCCTGCCGGAACTGATGCGGCGGTCTAAGCTGCACCCTCATTTCAAGTTTGAAATGGTTCTATCCGAACCGGACAGCAGAGATCAGGGCCGCACCGGCCTTATTGATGCCAGTCTTATCAAGGATCTGGTTGCTGATATCGCTGGTACAACCTTCTATATGTGCGGTCCCTCCGCCATGCAGAATTTCTGCACCAGTCAATTGGAATCAATGGGAGTAAAGCGCCGTGCCATGCGCAGCGAAGCTTTTATAGCCCCTGAAGATGTATTTGCCGATCCTGCCTGGCCTCAGGACATGCCGGCTGATAAAGCGGTTACCCTGACTGTCTATCGTCCCCAAGGCGAGATAATGACTATTGAAACCCGGGTAGGCGAACCCGTCCTGACAGCGCTGGAGAAGGCCGGGCTAGCTGTTCCCAATGGCTGCCGCACCGGCGAATGCAGTCTCTGCCGGATAAGGATGACTGCAGGGCAGGTATTCCAACCCAGTAGTTCCCTGGTGCGCCGCTCAGACCGCGCTCTGGGTTATATTCATTCCTGCCGGGCCTATCCGTTGTCTGATTTGACCCTGGTTATTTAATGCAAGAAAGGAGGACATATATGAAGACAAGGATCACCGAAATGTTTGGAATCAAATATCCCATTATCTGCGGAGGAATGCTGTGGCTTTCCTCGCCCGCTCTATGTGCAGCCATATCCAATGCCGGTGGTTTAGGCAATATTACTGCAGCCAATTACGATACCGGCGAAGAGTTACGGGCTGCCATTCAGGAGACCAGAAAACTGACTGATAAACCTATTGGGGTCAATATTACCCTGTTCCCCTCTTTCAGGATCACCTCAGAAACTTATGACGATTATTTCCGGGTCTGCTGCGAGGAGAAAGTTACCGCGATCGAAGTTTCAGGAAAACCGGCCACCCAGTACATGGATATGGTTCATGCAGCCGGCGTCAAAATCATGCACAAAGTTGGGGCAGTAAGACACGCCCGCAATATAGAGAAATACGGATATGATGCTGTAATTGCAGCTGGAATCGAGGAGGGCGGGCATCCCTTAAACGATGATGTAACCACTATGGTGCTGACCCCCCGGATGGCAGAAACTGTGTCCATCCCAGTCATAACCGCAGGCGGGATCGCCGATGGCCGCGGATTGGCAGCAGCACTGACCCTGGGGGCTGAAGGAGTGCTGATGGCCACCCGCTTTATAGCCACCAGGGAATGCCAAATACACGAGAATTTTTGGCAGGAGCTGATCAACCGCCAGGAACAGGATACTACTCTGATCAATAAAAGCATTAATCTGCAGGGACGAGCCCTGAAAAATGATATCGTAACCAATATCCTGGAGATTGAGAAGAATGGAGGTGGCTTAAACGAATTGTTCCCGCTGATTTCGGGGCAGAAGATGAAAGAAGCCTATAAGACCGGTGATGTAAATGAAGCTGTTTTTATGGTGGGACAATCAATCGGCATGGTTCAGGATGTAGTGACCTGTCAGGAACTGCTGGACCGGATGGTAAATGAAGCTCAGGAAGTATTGGCAAAAAACCTGGCCAGATATGCATAGCAGCTTGATCAACCTGATTTCGACCTGATTATTGCAGAAGTATATATTACAAGGAGGCTATATAATGGAAAATAACTATCTGAAAGAATTCGAAGCGGATGTAGCAAAATGGCGGCATACCTGGGAATCGCGTTTAGATCCAGAAACACCTGTCCACTATGAGTATCCGCCTTATCCGGCCAAATGGTGGTTCAACAAGTGGGCCGAAGAAAATTCTGACAAACCCTATATATTAATGGGTGATATCGTTATACCCTATGGCGTCTGCAATGATATGAGCCGCCGTATTGCCAACGCCCTGCTGGATCTGGGAGTAAAAAAAGGCGACCGGGTGGCTATTATGGCCCCCAATGTACCCCAATATGCTTTAGCTCTGCAGGCACTATTCAAAACCGGTATGATAGAAGTACCTGCCAACCCGCTCTATACCATACCGGAACTGTCTCATCAATTCGCTGACAGCGGCACAGAAACAGTTATTGTTATGGCCATGTTTGCTTCCAAAGCCATCGAATTGTTAAAAGATCCTGCTTCCCCCGTAAAAAGGGTCATTTACTTCCAGGTTCCCAGCGGTCCGGTAGAAGTGGGATCTGGTGAAGGAATCTATGACTTGAATGAACTGCTGGCCAATGCCAGCAATGCTGAACCGGACATCGAAGTTACCGCAGACGATATTGCCCGGCTGCAGTATACCGGCGGTACTACCGGTGTACCCAAAGGGTGTGTCTTGACCAATGCTATGATCATGTCCCAGGCCATTCGCACTTCCACCATCAGTGCCAGAGGCTTTACCATAGTATCCAAGGAAGATTACCGGACCCTGGGCGCCGTCCCTTTAAACCATGTCTATGGTTTCAACTTCAGCATCGGCGTAAACCTGTATACCGGCGGCAGTATCGTGCTGGTAGCTGTACCCAATCCCGACAACTTATTGGCAGCCATACAAAAAAACAAGCCCACGATCTTTGCTACAGTTCCGGCCATGATCATAGGACTGATAAATCATCCTGATATAGCCAATGCCGATATCAGTTCGCTGAAAGGAATGTTCTGTGGTTCTGCTCCCCTGGCGGTAGAAACCCTGAAGGAATTCGAACGCATCACCGGCGGTCATATCATTGAAGGTTACGGATTGTCAGAGACCTTAAACATTATTACCGCCAATGCATTTGGCATTCGCAAATATGGCAGCTGCGGCCTGGTATGGCCAGATACCGACCTGGTCATCGCAGACGTGGATACCGGTACCAAGGTCATGTCACGGGGTGAATTAGGCGAAATAGTTTCCCGTGGTCCTCAGGTGATACAAGAATACTGGCAGAATCCGGAAGAAACTGCAGCAGCCATACGGGACGGCTGGCTCTATACCGGTGACATTGGCTATATTGATGAAGAAGGCTTCGTCTTCATCGTTGACCGTAAGAAAGATATCATCATTTGCAGCGGCTTCAATGTATATCCTCGCGATGTAGAAGAAGTCTTGTTTACCCACCCCAAAATTGTAGAAGCTTGTGTATTTGGAGTTCCAGATCCCAAACGCGGTGAAACCGTTAAGGCTTCTATCGTATTAAAACCGGGTGAGACTTTGACCGCCGAAGAAGTCATTGCCTACTGCCGGGAAAGCCTGGCCCCCTATAAAATACCCAGTCAGGTAGAGTTCCTGGATGTCCTGCCCAGAACCACAGTTGGCAAAGCAGACAGAAAAGCTCTGCAAACACGGGATTAAGCAAACCTAAAGTTGACGGGGGACAGGGGAACTCTAAACTCCCCCGTCCCCTTGACACTTTTAGGATATGGCAGCCCATCCCTTAAGTAAGCAGCCAGGTTTTTATTAAAACAGGTGACAAACAGCTCATTTATAAGTCCAAAGAAGGCAGGAGATATTTTCCCCAAAGAGAATGAAATAACAGAGGTGTGATTATGGAAAAATGCATTTTCTGTGAGCGCGAAGAGATAGTCCTGGAAAACCGATTGGCCTGGGCCAAATTTGATAAGTACCCGGTTTCAACGGGGCACTTGCTTATCATCAGCAAACGTCATTTCTCAGACTTCTTCTCCGCCACGGCCGAAGAACGCCAGGCACTTTGCGACCTGCTGGACGAAGCTAAACAGTTCCTCGACCATAAGTATCAGCCGGACGGCTATAACATCGGAGTAAACTGCGGAGAAGATGCCGGGCAGACGGTTATGCATCTGCATATACATCTAATACCGCGATACCGGGGAGACCTGGACAATCCCAGGGGTGGAGTGAGAGGAGTTATACCGGAGAAGCGGCTGTATTAGGGCTTCGCTTATTCTTTCTATTTTAATGTGAAGCCTGGATTGTTGCCGCAAGCACATCCTTAAGGTATAATTTACATATAATGGGTGATGCATTTGAAAGGAGGGCAGGATATGGTTACAAAGGCTGAAGAATTGGCTTTATATTATGCTCGAAAGTATCCTTTAACTTTTAAGAGAGAAGTTTCTCAATCAGATATATCTTTATCTGAGCGCTACGAAGAAGCATGGAAAGCTGCAGAAAGAGCCGCCCGAATCTTAAAAGAGAATTATGGAGCTCAAAAAGTTGCTGCGTTCGGCTCAATTACCAGACGTCCCTCCTTTACACATTGGTCTGATATAGATTTAGCTGTATGGGGAATACCTGATGAAAAGTTTTATGCTGCCGTAGGTGTTGTGACCGGTTTAACTGCCGATTTTAAAATTGATTTGGTCGATATTTCAGGATGTAAAGATTCAATACGTAATGCGATTGAAACTGAGGGGGTAGAGATATGAATCAGAAATACCTTACCCTGGTCAGTAGAATCCGTGATGAAATTACTGATATGAGACTAATCGTTAAGCGCATACAGGATGGTTGGAAATGCGCAAGCCAGTCAGGGGATGATTTATTTTTAGATAGTGTAGCTTTAAACCTCCATAATTTTTACACTGCTCTTGAAAGGGTTTTTGAACTAATTGCAGCTACAATAGATCAGGTAAAACCGCAGGGGGAAAACTGGCATCAGAAACTTTTACATCAAATATCCACTGAAGTCGATCGAGTGAGGCCTCCAGTCATTTCCAGGGAAACAAGTAATGCCCTGGATGAGTATCGTGGATTCAGGCACGTTGTTAGAAATATATACAGCTTTAATCTTTCCGCAGCTAAAATTGATCCCCTGGTAAAAAAACTCCCTGATCTATTTAATACTATAGAAAAGGAATTGGAAGATTTTATTTACTTCCTTGAAATACGGGCGAAAAAAGAATAAGTGAAAACTTAACTTTCCACTATTATTTTTTTATAAGGAGCGAGCACCGCTCAGAGCAGAGGTTTCGCCTCACTCCTCCCCTTTCCAACTTTCCAACTTTCTACTTTCCAACTTCCCCTACCACTCCCATATGATATACATATATTTACTCGGCTGCGTTTTTTGAAAAACGCGCAAGGATCGCTGCCACCTTTTTTTAAAGTCCAGGAGCACACCTACTTTTCATAGCAAAGTCCATCCTGCTGTCATGAAAAATATAGAGCATAAAGCGAGCGCGGGATCCTCCTACATAAATGTCTGCTCTAGTGCAGACTCTGCTGTCAGGTGTAATGTCAATTAAGAAAACAATATCTGCTTCCAGGCCTTTAAATGATCTGATGGTAGAAAAGCGCACCACATTGCCGGCGGCATTAATATTATCTGTCAGCGGCCATTCTTTCAGCTTATCCCTGCCCGCCAGACAGCTTTTGCTGAGTATATGGGGGGACAGAATCTGTATCCTTTTAAGTTTTACCCCCTCACTTACCAGACGCCCGATTTCCTTTTCAATTAAGGTCCTTTCCTCCTCGGGGGTCTCAAAGGCAATAAACTGGATAGGAAAGCCGCTGCCGGCTGCAGTGGTCATGGGTCTGCCCGGCAGGTAATTAGTTATCCAGTCATTTATAGCTGCCGTATTTCTAAGATTTTTGGTCAGCTGCTGTTTGGAAATGGGCATTTGCTTAATGGCCTCTATATCATGTTGATAGATAGACTGGGCCGGATCAGCAAATATAAAAAGACCGCCATTTTTCTTCAGTGCGGCCTCCAGACATTCAAACCATTCTATTTTAAGATCCTGTCCTTCATCTACTATTATGGAGTCAAATTTCTCCTGCTCCCGAAGCTCCATCAGATAATCAAAAGCTATGGAAGGCAGCAGCTGGGTAAAAAATTCTGATCTCTCTTCACTTCCCGGCGGAACATTCAGCTCAGGCTGCAGATTGCGGGCAGTCTGCAGGAAATAATCATGCAGATTAGAAACATAAATAGATTGCGGGAGCCCATCCCTTAAGTAAGCAGCCAGATTTTTATTAAAACAGGTGACAAACACCTTCTGCCCGGCTTCAGCTAACAGCCGCCCCTTTTGCATGGCAATAAAAGTTTTGCCCGAGCCTGCTGCCCCCAGGAAAATCTTGCGGTTATCCAGCTCAGTTTCCTGCAGGATACGCTCCTGCTCCTCAGTCAGCACCCGTTCAATGCTGGCATGGGCATGTTCTATTTCATCTTCCAACCGGGTAAATATTTTAAAGGCCGGAGCCAGGATATTTTTAATCAAAAAGTCAGCGGCTTCCTTATTAACCGCCGGAGCAGGAGCAAACAGCAGCCGGATTTTTGCCTCCAGCCTCTGAGGGTCTTCGATATCATCAAAAAGTATAACCGCATGAGGATCAATGGTGGCCGGCAGAATTCCATCCAGATGCGTGCTTTCAGGAAAACATAAGGCAAATCTTATTTTAAGCGGGAAGATTTTCTTGCCGCTGCGCTTCTTATATTCCCCCAGTACGGCAAACATACCATCCTGCGCCTGCTTTAAAGGCTCCTTATTAAGAGGACTGTCCTGGCCATGCTTGAATTCATGCCAGATGCCATCGCTGTATGAAATCATCCCCTGCTTTACTTCCACTACTAAATATCCCAGCTGGGGATGAACTATTACAAAGTCGATTTCCCTGAAAAGCTCCTGCTCACCATCGCTTTGCCGGTAACGATAGGAATAACAAACCGTAAAATCATCCGGCAGCTCCTGAGCAGCCTGATAAAAGCGCCTCTCACCTTCATTTACTATACAAACCGGATTGATATCAGGAATCATGCGAGCCATAACTATGCCTCCATTAAACAGATAAATCCAATGGTTTCCATTATTTCTATGTTTCGACAAGGCTATGGGATATCCTGCTGGGAGGAGGGGGATAGGCTCTGTTAGTGGGTTCTTAAACTTAAGCTTAGGAGGGCAAATATTTGTTTATGGATTATGGGAATTGCAATATGACTGATTAAAGGCAAACGAATTGAAGATTATTGCGCTAGAAAGTTGAAGCATGAAGGATATAAATCCCATTTGACGAAATTTATTAAGAGAGGTGTGATAATGAAAGAATGTATATTTTGCAGCCGTGAGGACATTGTACTGGAAAACAATTTGGCCTGGGCCAAATATGATAAATATCCGGTTTCAACGGGGCATGTACTGATCATCAGCAAACGCCATTTCGCTGACTTCTTCTCCGCCACGGCTGAAGAACGCCAGGCATTAAGCGACCTGCTGGATGAAGCCAAACAGTTCCTGGATAAAAACTATAACCCGGACGGTTACAACATCGGAATAAACTGCGGGGAATATGCCGGGCAGACAGTGATGCACCTGCATATCCATCTGATCCCCCGCTATAGGGGAGACCTGGACAATCCCAAAGGCGGAGTGAGAGGGGTTATACCGGAGAAGAGGGTGTATTAGAGCCTTTGTTATATCAATTTTATGAAAGGAAGTGCAATTCATGGAGGTTGGACAGATTAATCAAAGAGGTCAGAAGTTGATCAGGAAAACAACCGAGCACAGTACTACACATCCCCATGCAAGAATTTGGGTAATGTATTGTCCTGTATGTGCCCGGGAATATGGATCTAACAGTTGCGATGCTCACATTAGGAAATGCCCATATCATCAAGATGGCGCTGAAGGTGAACCGGTTATATAACTTCAACTACATCTAAATAGTCACAGGCAGTACAGTAACGAAGTTTATACAAATTCCGTTTTGGTAGTTTTAATGCTGGGTCAACGTTGATAAATAAATAACTTTTTATGACATCATTTAGCAAATCATCGTGAACCATTGCTTGTTCTGCTAAATCAGCCACTTTTTTAAAGTCATGCTCAAATTCCTGCTGGGTATAATTATTCATATCCAGCTGGTAAATATATATAATACCGATTCCGTTTTCCCTTTTATTTTTCATTTCTTTAAATCTGAGATTACCAAAGATCTCATCATAAAGTTTTATATCTCCGGTTATTCCTATATTCGAAAAATATCCATCACGGCAGAATCCTTCAATTATTTTGTCTTCATCACTATCATACAAAATTTCAAACCCCTGCAATCCAAACAAGAATGAGTCTTCAAAATCTGAATAATCATTCTCATTATCATTAGGATCAAGCAGCAGACGTTCACATTTTTTAAGCCGTTTTCGCATATCAGCATTTTTAGTCGAAACTAATTTTTTTAAACCTTGATCAAAATATAAATTACCCAATAATTGACCGCCCATTATATTCAAAGCTTCTTGTGTTAAATCACTTTCTCTGATCCCAGTCAGATTTGTTAATAACCCAGTATCAAAACTCAGTACGAAAATGCCTTCATCCAATAGCTCAGAGTTTTCTAATCTGAGAATCTCCGCCCTATCTAAAGAAAGACCTTTATTTTTTTCAACATTCTTAACTGCTTCATTTTCACTAATAACAACATAACTGTGATTGATCTTTTGAATTTCAGTATTTAGCGCTTCGATCAATTGCCTTTTGTATTCAGGAAATGGCTTAGGCAGTCTTTTTGACCTAACGTTTTCCCCCCATGGACAAAGTTTTTTATTTATTTTAATAGCAGCAAATACCATCATAAAATTCTCCCCTTACTACATTACATTTTTATGTATATCATCATACTCAACAAATGTAATTGAACCTAATTCATCGTATTTGTAGTGTATCCTACACTTTTGATTAACTCTGAAGCGGCGAATATTATTTTCCGTTTTTCTTACAGGTTCATCATGCAACGATTTATTGTCACTAGCTTCTCTTTGATTACAGGATAATCTCATAGATAATGCTTTAAGTAATTGCTTCCTATCAACATTTTTCTTATGAATGCTTTGAATAAATTCTGGTGAAAACCCGTAGGCAGGGTATACGAGTTGGCTATCATTTGAGTCTATAAACAATTCTATGGCCATTTTAAAGCGGGATATGCTTTCATTGTCTTTTGGTACAGGCCAAAAATAGTCATTGCTAAAGTCTATTTCTTTCAACCAATGATTTAGTGAATCAAAGGATCTTAGCTTGATTTCTCCATGTTTTTCACACTCAAAAGAGTATTCTTTACTTTCATCTGACTGCTTAAAGTTGGGATAAATCAGTGATTTATCTGTTCTATCGATCACAGAATGGATAATTTGATAAAATGCATTCCTGATACTATCATTGAATAATTCTACATTTGGGGAAAGAGCTCCACAGTCAGGAAAATCGCCATCATAGCTTTTCACAGTATTCAAGAACTTAAAAAATGGTTCAGAAATCAAATTCCTATATTCCGGTTGGATTAACCAAGGTCTTAGTTTAATATTTTTATTATCCCATATAGCTGATGACATTTCGTCCAACCAAGCTGTCTTAACAAAATCATATTCTTTGGTTTTTATAAACAATGCGATCAATTGATCAATAAAAATTTGCCTTTTACCTTGGTCTTTCCAATCTTCTTCATCAATAAAAAATACAGCTGGGTCAATGAGCATGTTCATCTAATATTCCCCCTCCCAGCTTGCCTTTTTTTCAAACTTGATAATAAAATCCGTTCTTTTTCATCAACAGATTGATCAAAAAATCCCTCCGGCCAATTGGTTATACCCAAAATGTCATTTACAGAAACCTCCTCAATTTCAAGGCCATTTTCACCTTGTGAAAAGAAATGAATCCCGCTTATTTTATTTAATTTATCTGTTTCATCTTCCACGATCCGTCTGACCAGGCGATTGATTATATGTTCACTGTGGGTTTCAACTATGACTTGTTTGCCTGATAAAGCCAAAGATAGTAAGAAATCACCTAACTTCATTTGCAGTAAAGGATGTAGGTGTATCTCCGGCTGCTCCAATAAAATAACACCCGATTCAGCCATTCTTAAACCTTGAAGTATAATGGGAAACAGCTGGCTAAACCCAAATCCAATATCGGCAATATTTGCTCTGGAGCTATTGGTTTCTCTGGTCTTGACAGTCATTGAAATCAATTCTTCATAAAAATCTAATTTTAAATCATGGAAGCCCATCAAATCCATCCAAAATCTAACCGCAGCTGCTAGTTTTATCTCAGGATTCCTAATGAAATTATCCGCCTCCGGGTCAAATGTATAGCAATTCAGTAGAACTCTGTTATATTCCTGGGCATAGATGATGGGAGCATTTTGGCCCCTGACGCCAACCTGAGTATATGTTTCAGAACTGTTATACCTACGCAAAGGCGGTTCGCGGAACGGTCCAATATAATTGATCGAATTCATCAATTCATTCAAAGATTGATTAACGTCTTTTAAATACTTCAAAATGAACTCTGATGCAGTAGCAGTTTCCATGGGCGTGTGATGCACAATATCATGCAAAAACTTAAATTCTGGAAGCAGGCCATTATAGCTTAGCAACTTTACAAAGTATGGATGCTGTTCTTCGAATACAAGCGTATAAATGTTTTGCTCGAGAAGTTTTATATCAAGAATAGGAGATCCTGTATCATAGGTTGGAAACATCTGCAAACTTTCTAAGGCGAATTGAGAATTGACCACTTTATAAGATAAGCGAATAGTATCTTTCATCTGCTCAAAAGAACCCGGATCATCAATATATGAAATATTGAATTTGTGCTTATTCGGGTCATAATAGTATTCAAAGTCTATTTCAAATCCTAATATATTTTTTTCTTCATGATCATAAATAATATTATTGGGCGTACCCAACTGAACATATTCCCCATTGAGGATCAAAGGCTTATTATCTTCACTTTTACTATGTGATTGTTTTAAAAGCAATATACTTTGAAGAAACGAGCTCTTTCCGATACTGTTAATGCCACATAAAATAGTTAACGGATTCAACTTAAAACCTTTTAAATGTTTGATTCCCTTAAAATTAGACAAGGAATAACTGTTCAACATTTTAAATTACCCCTTTGATATAAGGTTTAACGTTTTTATCCTGCCCTTTTTCTCTGGAAACAATGATTCCATCGGGATAACTGTCTACATATCCAAAATAATTACGGCTGCCTTGGGCCTTCCCTTTTTCAATATACCGTTTTATAATAACATCCGCAACTTGACTGGCTTCCATATAAATCTCTCCTTTAACCTGCAGTCCTGATCATTAATTGTCATTTACATGCGATCTGATTTCATTAACTAGTTGAATTAAGCGATGTTCAACTTTATCTTTGCGCAGTTCACATTCCCAAACAGTAATTACTCTCCAACCCATGTTCTTCAACTCGGCAATGTTTTTTTCATCCCGTTGCTTATTACGCCCTAGTTTATCCTTCCAGAATTCAACATTAGAAGATGGCCATACGAAATACTTACAATTTTCATGAACATGCCAAAAGCAGCCGTTAATAAAAATAACTGTTTTATACTTTGGCAAAATGATGTCAGGACGGCCTGGATAACGTTTATCATTTATTCGATAGCGAAAACCTTTGGAGAATAAATATTTCCTGACCAGAATCTCTGGTTTGGTATCTTTCCCTTTTATCTTCGACATATTATAACTACGCATATCTGAAGAATGAACATCAGGCATATATCATCACTCCAGGTTTATTATTTTGAAGAATAATATTGCTCGAGCTTTGTATTACAAATGGAGCAAATAGTGCTGATATCGGTCTTATTTAGTTTATTCCATATATCCGGGATAATGCCGAACATAGTGGTTTCTTTATTAAATTGAAAATATCCGCTAGACAATAAAGCTTTCACAGGATTAGCAACAATATTACTCGCAATTACATCATAATTGATATCAGACCGCTGGTAGATACAATTGCCTTTTTCAATTACAAGTCCTAGCTTCCGACGCTTCTGATAATAGTTTTTAAAGTATTTTGCAGCGTCCCTAATAGAAATTTCTCCGGAGTTACTCCCCTTTTCAAGAAGAGCCAGTATGAGAACCGGCTTATATGAATATGACATCTTCATGGTCTTGCAATAATCAAAAAATCGGTTTATGTCAGCCTTATTAGTATCGTTGCACATCGAATCGCTCTGATATTTTTCCGGTTTGCTCTCATTCACCATAAAATCCAGATTCATATTTGTCACAATTTTTTGTGCTGCTTCAGCGATTTCCAGCACAGCATTATTATTTCCACCAATATAAAACGATTTGACGGCACGTTTCAGTTCTATTTTCAGATGACTCAGCTCTTCGTTTTTATCGTGTGGTATTAATTCACCTGCGTGCGAAATAATGTAGTCATATGCTTCATTGGATAAAGGACGTATTGAACTTTGCCAAGGGGGATTCAGTCTCTTACGAATACTATCATAACCTTTCTGTTCAATATACCCTCCATCAGGATGATAAATCGGAACCCTAGCCATAAATCTATGGCAATCTAACAATTCGGCATAATAGCTCTCTCCATCAGTGGTATCGATTCTCCCAATTTTTCCAGTACCAAAATAATATCTCTGCTCTTTTTCATATCGGTTCCCTTGATAGTAAACGAAAACATCTCCTGAATTTAACTGATTCTTATATCTTGCCGGGTAATGATATGTTTTGAACAGAACATCGGAATATATAGATTCAGAATCGACCTTTTGTGATAGTATAACGTACATTATCCACCTCACTGATTCCGGATATTATCAAAAAATCCCAGGTCATTGTTAGACAATGCCCCAATCACTATTCCCCTGTCAAGCAACCGGTTTCCATTTTCACAGCAGGTTTCAGGCAAAAGGGCGCAGTTATGACATGCAGCAAGATTGCATGACTCCGGACCCTGTCCGCCTGATTGAATACATATCGGATCTGAAGTGCACCATAATGCATTTTTCAAAGCAGAAACAATTGTGTCTTCTATTCTGCCTTTTTTTCCTTGTCGAACAAGTCCCCCCAATGACCCTTCCGAATCACCAGATGCTGTATATATAAGAACTCCATTCATTTCGCAGTTGTTACTGGTTTTTTCACAATAAACCCTTTCCCGCAATGCCGAACTGCCATAACCGCACTCATAGCTTAATTGGTTAATAATTAAATGGGCAAATGTATGAATAAGTACAAATTCTGGTCTCAAATTCCCGGTAACATGTTTTCCAAAATTCGAATTTTTATAAGTACGGTTCAATTTTTCTATATGTCTTTTCACATCAACTTTTTCCGCCCACAATTTTAATGACTCTGTATTGAACTCAAAGAAAATTCCTTCTCCATATATCTCAATGGCAGGGAGCCAATCCCCATTTCCAGTGCGGAGCATTTTCTTTCTCTCTGATATACTCATGTTGTCCGGTTCGATACGTGAGAATCCAATAAAAGCCCTTGTTTCCCTCAGCTTTGGAACCAGCGAAATGCTTAAGAAATATTTGTGTAGTATTGGATCGTATTCTGAAATCCTGTAATTCCGCGAGTGGAAGTCCAATGTATCGCCACCACTGTTTTTTATAAGAACCTTGTACTCAGCGAGCCGATACTCATCCTCGGTCATATCTTCAGTAACCTCCGGGAGCCCTTCCAGATTGTCATTCTTTTTCACAATGGCATCGTAAAGCTCATCTCCATCAATATGATTTTTACTTGCAAGAAAATCAATAAGACCTCTGTTCCATTCACCATTGATGCGTTGGGTTCTTAAAGCATCAAAGAATTCATTAAGTATCCCAACAATTTTGTGACTTGTCGTTTCGTCTTCTGTAGGAATATGTATTGAACTCCTTGTATCTCCAAACCATATATTTGTTGCACCACGCAGAAGAACTTTAACATTTTCATTACCACAAGAGTTTTCTTCAGCCATTTCAATGCCCAGCCAGGGTTTGGTTCCTTTGCATTTATAATCAATTCTATTCAGCGCACCGGGCCGGGTGGCTCCGGCAATAGATTTCCTGGCCCCACAGGAGCATTCATAGAAAACACCGGAAAGAGAAGCAGAAGTCCCCCCGGTACTCCTGCGGATACGGCATGTACCAGGATTATATAGGTGTACATGATCATTGTGTAGCCATTCTGCAACAGGAAAATCATCTATATGTCCGTCCGGACATACAACAACAAATCTCTCCGGAATCAATTTCCTTTTATATCTGCTTTTCGGATCACATTTTCGCCCTTTTATCCATTGATAGCAATCACATACCGGTTGTGCCGTGTATAAGCCTGTCTTCATCATAGTGCCGCAAAAGGGACAATAATGCCAGGTTGGAAATCTTATCGCCGGTATTTTAAGATTGTAATTTTCCTGGTCGGCTTTTCGATCGCGAAAGTCAGGTGGCCAACGTAATTCTTTTACCCCAAGACGTTTTTTTAATCTTTCATCTTCAATTTGAAACGCTTCTGCATTGTTGTAACGCCACATATCAAGTCCGGCAATCATCAGAGACTCATCATTGAGAAAAGGAACAATTGCGCCAACACCCCAGGGGCTGATCAATTGACTTCTACGTACTGGTTTATTTGAAAATGCCATATTATCTCTCCTCCTGAATATACCTGTTTTCAAGAACATATACTTCACAGGATGCATCTACATTTCGCATTGATGTTGGTGTTTCAAACCCACGCGTTTCTCCCCATGCTGCATTTCTTCTCATTCCGGCTGGAAACATCAACGGTAATTCGTTACCATTAATAAAATCCTGGAATTTCTGAGGTTGCCAGTCATCCCAACACTGTATAACATAATCGAATCGATCCATTGTGGCATTTGTTTCTTCACTATCAATGGCTTCGACGCGGTTTTCAATAATTGTGCGAATTCCTTCATAAGTTAAACGATCGGGTAGTTTTGGAGGTTCATCATTAAAATTTTGATCTCCTTGCAGGCGCATTATGCCAATCATTACAGCATGGAGGGCACGTTTCCTTAATGGGGCAGAAAAAGGTGTCACACTTGTTGGTTCGACATTACAATAAACCCTGGAATGAAACGATCTGAACTGCTCGTAATGTGATTTGTCTCGTGGACGCCCAGGCCTGAACAATACAAAAACTACCCCCGGTGCTTTGTCTGCATTTCTTCCAACACGGCTCGTTGCCTGGATGTACTCCGATGCCGTCTTGGGCTGACCAGCAACAGTCATTAACCCCAGCCTAGAAACATCCAGACCAACAGATATCATATTGGTTGCCAGACATATATCTAGGGGGTGTTCTTTTATCTTTCCATCATCGTTGGTTTCCGGAGGATAAGTAATACTCAGGTTTTCAAGACTGGCCGTTACTTTGTCACTTCTTATCCTGCTTGTGAGTTCCTCATCCCTCCATATGTATCTTCTTCTCTTCTGGTATTCTTCCTTATTCTCATATCTCTTTTCATCATATCTGCGTTTATACATAACATCGAGATGTTGATCAATATCCGCTCTTATCCATGTTGCTGCCTGACCCAATTCACGAATGCTGTTAAAATACCCCATGTTCGTCCAATATGGATCACGCATTTCTTCCGAATCAACCTCCATCGCTTTGGCACCATAAAGTAATGCTGAAAATAATCGGATGGCCGTGGTCGCGTCTGACGAGGAACCTGAAGCAAGGATTCCCACATATTTTCTGCCGTTACTCTCCTGATCCTCTTTGGCAAAAAAGGAATCCCCTGCATTAAGACCTGAGGGTGGAAACTGAAATACTTTCTCCCTCCCACAGCCATATAATGCGTGGCATTGCTCTTTTGCGCGGCTGATTGTGGCTGTTGATGCTATAATTTTAGGATGGATTTCTCTTGTTGCGGTTCTTTGAGTACATAGTTCGCTGATAAGAATTTCGTAATGCCCCACCATTGAGCCCAAGGGCCCAGATATCAGATGTAACTCATCCTGAATTATCAAATCCGGAGAAGCAGATACTTTTTCACCGTTCTGGTAACCAAACAACCCCTGAGCCTGTGGTCTGAAAGGTAACATCGCAAATTTATCCACTGTACCAAGCAAAAGTGTCGGTGTTTTTTCATAAATAATATCGTCAACAACAAAAAGCGGCAATGAATAATCTGCAGGAGCAAATTCGCAACCGTACTCACTGTTGCTGCACTGAAAAATAATGCTTTTCCGATTATGCGGACCTACAATTTTTTTGTATCCCGGAAGAGCGCGTTTATTATTATTAAGTGCAACAATGCCCATCTGGGCACCGCACCAGGGACATTTTAGCAACACAAACGGATTAATATCCCCTGTTCCATTGTACAATTTTTCATAAGCGCTGACCGCTTCGCTCATCGAATTTGGTGTCGTGCTGCCCCCGACCCAGAGGCCAATACTTATTCTGACACGACCTAATATTTCTTCATGTTCTCTGCGGATGATATCACATGCACAAATCATAGCTGCGGCACGTTCATATTGTTGTGCTGTCAACAGTCGAAGTGTATAGCGCATAAGTATAGCAGTTCCTTTATCATTCTTATTTTTAAGCCTTCTGATAAAGATCGTATATGCAGACAAACCAAGATAAGCTTCGGTCTTTCCACCACCAGTAGGAAACCAGATCAGGTCTACAATATCTCTTTCTCCGCAGTCTGTGTCATACATCGATTTAAGGTTTATAAGGATGAAAGCAATCTGAAATGGTCTCCATTTACCATATGTACGGTTTTCCTTATCATACCAGGTGGAAGAATCTGTTATGTCCGGTAATTGCTCAATCGGGTTCTCTAGTTTTATCCCCCCATGACCATCATCGGCCCACCTTTGAAGTGGAAGGTTATAATGAAGCTGCTGAAGGAGCATGGCGCGATTCATATATTGAAATGCCATCCGTACATTTGAATCATGTTTGAGGAGTTCTATGCCACTTTCCATTCGGGTAAGGCACGTTTCGCATTTTATTATATGCTCTCCGGCAGTTTGTTTATACTTATCTTCAATATCGGCCGCTTCAATCTTAAGCTGATTTATCCATTCCTGATATTTATCGCACATTAACTGCAATTCTTTTACAGTTTCATTAAAATCACCAACATCACTCATCTTAAGCATCTCCAGGGATACACCCGTAATTGAACCAGGAATTATGGGCTTAATCTCATATTTAGGAAAAATGGCAGTAGAAATCCAGGAAACATTTTCTCCTGATTCGCCCCAATCAGTGGCGCACCCATGCCCAATTGCATAATTCCTTACATTTCTGTACAGAAGTTGGTTTGACCAGTAGTCTTCATCTGTGTTAATACGTTGACTATCTAGTAATGGGCAGAACCCCATAGCTGAGAAAATCCTGAACTTAACCTGAAAATAACAATCCTCATCGAGAATCGACGTACTTGTTTTAGTATTTGAATTTTCCAGGGTAAATGTATAAATGGAAAAATCCCCTTTGCGATAACGATATGTAATATAAAAACGCAGATGGGTTTCTTCAATGTCTATTTGTTTTAAAATTTCAGATGCTGCTGGCATAGATAATGGTTGTCCATTATTAGCCCATGATATCTGTTTTCTCAGATACCTCTTCATATCTCTATTGGTTTTTGAATCGACATAAGCAATTGTATTATAAACACCTGCAGATACTTCTACTTTGACAGTATCTCCGTCTCTGACAGCAGCAGTAATACTGATTGCTGATTGTTTATAGGCATTCGAGAGGTTTATTAACTCTTCTGCATCTTCCAGGTACTCATAATCATCTCCTGATCCATCATTTTCTAAATCCCATTCTCCGTCCTCTGCTCTATCTTCTTTTATTATTTCTAAAGTTTCATCTTCTGTGAGATCAACATCTTCATCCGACGCATTCTGGGGAAACAGAATACCTGCTGCATAACGTGTCCTTGGAGGATCTGATGTCAGAATCTCCTCCCCATTGTCCTGAGTTAAACCCGGCCAATCGATAGGATCCGGTCCTATAAACTCTCTTTCCACGAATTGTATCAACTGGTCTCTTCTTGTATCTATCACTGTAAAAACCTCCTCCGTTGCAGTTCCAAATACTCTTTAACCGCATTATCAGACATTAATATATATAAACCGGACCTTGCACGACTGAATGCTACATACATCAACTTATCTGATTGGAATGAATCAACATCTGTAAGAATAATGACTGTATTTTCAAGACCCTTGTATCCCTGAATTGTACAGAAAGTAATTTTACTGTTTACTGCTTTACGATAGTCCCGGATATTATATCCATCAACTAAAGCAACGACCGATTTATCCCTTTTATACGGCGAAAGAATCGTGATTCTTTTTTCGTCGATATAACTACCAAGTAAGGATGCCAATAATGCTTCGAGCTTTGTTTTTTCCTCATCCAATGTCTCATAGGTTATATAGTTGACAGGTGGACCGTCGACTAGAGTCTGCAAAACTGGTGGTGCACGAAAACCTGTGACTGTTTGTATTTCCTCGCATATAGGTTTTGTATTACGGCAATTAATTGTTAACTTAAATCTTGCGAACGAAGTAATGTCTTCAATTAACTGTTTCAGGTCATCACCGGTTTGATTCCCGGAATAAATGGCTTGCATTTCGAAATCACCAAACATTGTCCATCTGCCACGGCTAAATCCTTTCTTTATGCAAAGATCCATTATCTTAATATACTGAGTTCTAATGAGGTCCTGTGCCTCATCAATGATTATTTTATCGAAAGCATTTTTTCTATCTCGCAACGCAATTCTGGCTGCCTCAGGAACATCCTCACTGTAAAATATCTGAAGGGATTCCTCATCTTGCGGATACCGAAGATGTATCCCCTGATCCTGGATCACATTTATCATGTATTTATGAAATGTTCCAACATAGGAAGGTTTCAGGCTATGCGGCATATCTGAAAAGTAATTATTCAACCAGTTTCCAAGATTGGTGTTAAAGCAAAACAGTGCAACCTTCTCACCTCTTGCAACTGACTTTTTGGCTTCCTCAACAGCCAGAAGTGTTTTCCCTGTACCTGCGGAGCCTTGGATTAGGCATCTGGGGTTATCATCCAGTTGATCCAGACATCTGTATTGCTCTTTGGTAAGCTCCACCAAGGAATCTTCCGCAATGCGCAATTGAGTGCTGATTGAAACAGCTTTATCAAAATCACCCCGTAATAGAGATGTAATATAGTCAATATCTTCTAAAGATGGGAGCTTGCTTTCATCTAACGGCCCATATAGTGCCTCCCACTTATGTTTTGTTCCAGCAGCTATCCTGAGTACAAATTCTCTTACATTCTGTCCATCGTTACAATCAAAAACCTGCCACTGTTCCTCATCAATGCCAACTATTGAATATTCAATATCCGGAAACATTACGCCAATACCAAAGAATACCCTTTCGAGATACTTGTGGTTATTGTCAAGTTTATTTTTCAGGGATTCAACAATACTGAATACTCCATCACGCACCTGGTCAAACGGTCCTCTTTCCTTTTGACTTGCATTGCCATGTTTATCAATAAAGTACCAGATGCCACATTCTCTTTTAACGCGTCCACCTTTCACTTCAATCGCAAACAACCCAAGTTGAGGAGCCAATATGAGAAAATCAGTTTCACCATAGATAACTTTATTGTGGTTTGAAATACCAAGTGAATGAAGAACGACCCAATCATCGGTATCAGGAGCATCGCGGAACCATTTAAATATTCTGCGTTCAGCATTGCTCTTTACCTCCGGGGATATTACTGAAGGAAGCATTCTTGCCATGACTTTCTCCTTTACATCTCTTCTATCAAGCGGTTGGTATCTGCAGCATCGACCTCGATTCTGGTTCCGATATCGATTACTTTCAGGATCTTTACTGTTCCAATGTCTTCAAGCGATAATATCACAGGCTCCCAGATGTTAAACGGATCAATGTCCCCGTATTCATGGAGAGCAGATGCGATTTTTTCTTTCAGCTTGCCAGATAAGTATCTTCCCGCCTGTATGTGAGCATTTCTAACTTCGCGTGCGGCGTCAAATACCGTATCAATCATCTCAATGAGTACTGTATCTTCGGTAATCTGAGCAATGTACATTAGATCATCCTTATTGTCTGGTGCAATTTTATCTTCGTCCATTATCCAACCGCGCACGGTCGGGTATGTCACAGAGCATCCAGCATTCCTTAATTTTTTAAATATTTCCTCATAACTTGAAAACAAACATTCTACGGTCAGGGATTCTTTCCATTTCGTGGCTATATCGCGCAGGCCGGACTTTCCACTGTTCTCAAGAATTGTGTCCGCCAGTTCTCTGATCAGATCCCGGTCTGCTTCGCGAATAACGATAAAATCTCCCACTTTAATCTCCGATGGTGTTTTAATTTTGATCTTCTCATCATCGCTCATGATAATATCTGTCGCTGTGACGACTTTATGTGTTGTCCTGAAAAAAGCAAGATTTCCCCCCACAAAATTAACCGGTATAACTTCAACAGTTTCATCAGTTCGGTGTTGTCCACTCCCGACGGTATATTGTCTGTATTTGTTTTCCTGGAGAACAAGTTCAATCTCATTCAATTCATCAGGCGTATCTTCAATTGTGTGTTGGCTTTCATCATTAAAACGGCTTATTGATATGTTCAGTCGGTCTGTGCTGAAGGCTTTCATTACTATTTTTTTGTTATTTGAGTTGTTAAGAACTCTCTCCCATTGGGCCGTGTGGGAGTTCTTCCACTTTTTCTCATAATCATATATCAGGACAACATAATTGACAGTGTTAAAACTAAATAGTATTTTCCGCATTGTTACATTATTAAGCCATCCGGATACTATCGTAACAGGGAAATCCGAGCTACCCATGGCAAAATATTCAGACGGATGAATGACCTTGATTTGAGTTTTAAGCCCTTGAGCAACGCACCAGTTTTGCCAGTATTCCTGAGATTTATGTTTATCTGACTTATCCGGTACAAGAATATACGCAGCATAATACATTTTTGATTTCAAATGTTCCTGAAGTAGCTTATATTTGGGAAAAGAATAATCAGACGAAAATATGGTTTTCAGGTTATCTATGACATTTTTATAATCCAAATAAGCTTCATCCGAAATATAAGGTTTTTCTCCTGTAAGTTTTAAATCGCATTCAGACAACCAGCTTTGAGTTTTTTCTATTTCTGCCTGAGAAACCGGAACAATATTTCTCATAGCTAAAAGTGTCAAAGAAAACAGTTTTTCAAATATATTCAACATTTGAGCAGACGGATTATTGACTTCTGCCCTGTGCTTATACAATTTCTTAAGTGATTCACTGATTTCCTTGCTGTCAGAATTAATGAATTCAATTCTCCTCTTTGCACAATTCTTTGTTTTCTGATCCAGTGATAGCGGAGTTGAATTATAAAGACTATCTGTGATAAAGTTCTCGTCCCATCTCCAAATATTAAAACCACGATCTACCAGCAACTTAAGCTCGAATGAGTTTGCAACATCTGCAATACATACTATGGGAAACTCTGCACGCATTAATTCATCCAGGGCATCCAGTTGAGAATTAAAGGCATTGTTATTGGAAACATCAACGATCATCGATTGTACAGAAGATTTTTTTCCAATAGCAGCGCAAACCGCATATAAATCTGACGCCAAAGCAATAGATGGTATGCCAGCCAATTGTCCTGTTCCAATGCTTTGTATTTCCCCTTCGTAATTTGCCTGACCAATAAGAAGAAATTCACTGATATCCCTCCCACTAAATTTGCAGCTGAGCAACTGCTCTTTTGTGTTTATAACAGGAGCTACAAAAAAAAGAGAGTTCTCCATGTGAGTTTTATAATCTGCAAGCAAAGCAAGTTGCTTATCATTTTGTGGCAGATTCTCAAGAAACTTCTTTGCGGCTTTTTTTGCTATTGAAAAATCGAGATCTCTCGAAAGTCTTCTGTTGGTGTTCGTGCGTTGTAGTAGTGGCATCATCTCTATAGGTGCCCCGACTGTGCAATCGGCATTATCTACCCAAAGATATGGCACTCCATTGTGTATATCAATACGATTAAATGCAATAATACAGTTCTGAAATTTCAGTTTTTCACCCTTGACAAATGACTCTGGATTATAAGCTTTTTGGATTCTGCCTTCGTTTATGTTATGTAATAGTGTGATAAGCGTAAAAATAAGTAAGGATTGTATTTTTTCAGGGAATACGAAGATATTATATTTTCCTTGTGTTGAAATCATGCGATCAAGCATGAGAACGCTTGCTTTGATTATTGGCGGTATAACAGATGTTTCCATTTCTCCCTTTAAGGAAAGGCTTATGTTATCGAAAGAACACTTCTGATTCAGGAGCATCTTAATATAATCGCCCCATTCAAGCATATAACTCACCCCCCAAAAACGAGTTATGCCACAAATCCTTTTTCTGTTGCTTCTGTATATACTTTTAGAGCCTGTTTTGACTGCTTAACGCTGGGTTTTTGATTCCTTCCAACAATTGTTCCTACATTAAAAATCAAGCTGCGCTGCCATGGTTGAAAATTATTTGTTTCTTTCGCCCACCGTGATAATGCAAACCAAGTTGATGATGGAATGGCGCAAACTGTATAGATTATTGACTCTTCCTCCTCTGATACTGAATTAATACTATTGATAGATACATTTGCTGTTGGGCGGCTTACAGAAACCAATTCGGCTTGTATACCATCACTTAGTTGATACCCGTATTCCTTAACAGTGTCCCAACATTTTGGGTTTTTGCACCATTCACCAACATTTGCCCCACCCGGAGGATTAACAAGAATCTTCTGAACAAACTTAGATATTTCTATGATTTCACTCTTCAGATTTTCAGTAAGCCCTTGCTCTTTCCAGATTCGAGCCAAATCAATACGTTGAGCTGATTTATGAGAAAGGTAAGCAAGTGTGTATGTAACGATGTTTGCCCGATAACCACCATATTTTTGTTCTTGAACCAAAATTTCAGTTTGCTTGAACAATATGGCTTTTGCTATCAGGTTCTTATAATAGTGTTCATCAGGCAGAGAAACTCCTCGTTCCCCGAGTCTTATGGTAAATTTCCTGAAATTTTTCTGTGCTCCTTCGCTAACCTGATAAGGCAACTGATCCCACGTATTTTCATATTTCGCCAGATCCGTTTTTGTAAACAAAGGATGCTCCTCTTTGAATTGCCTTTTCCGCAACGTTGTGGATTCTCTGGAAAGCATATCTGCGTACTGGCCCCTTGCTCGTTCATAAAACCAGTTTTGAGATTTTAGGCCACCCTGTGCCGGTGCCCATATTGTACGCGAAAGTTCCTCGATTCTTCTATGGAATGGATCGTTGGCTGAAAAATCTGCTATTTGTATTTTGTTTTGAGTATTTGCAAACGCTGATATCCTTGGAACAATCTCATTCATATCATCAGTTGAATTGATTACTGAAATCTTCATCTGTACAAAAACTCGTGTCAGATCAGAAGATACCTTCTTATCTTTTTTAGCATTGAAAATGGATGCTGTAGTCTGACCACCATTCACTATCTGCATATCACGTATTTTTGTTATAGACGGTTTCCCATTTTCATCCCTTACGATTTCGACGCTTTCAGCTGTTACTGATATACCATTGTTATAAGCTAAGAACATATCTGGTTCATCTCTAAGAGTATCCCGGATACCTTTGTTGACCTGCCCCTTGACTTGCAAAAAGGAACGCACATTTCTTTCCAGTAACCTGGAACCATACTTTTCATATAGAGAAGCTAGTATTTTTCCATTGATTATTGCCAGGTAAACGCTGTACTTTGCGCTTATACTATTTTCAATGCAAGCAATGGAGGTGCTGAACGACTCTTCAAAATCAATTTCTATAGTTTCGCGCATTTTCCCAGAAGTAACACAGCGAAATAATCTTTCAATGTCCCATACTAAAAAAGAAATCTCAGCCCCGCCAATCATTATGTTGTTAAGTTGTATTGGCTTTACGAGCCCGTTCGTAAGAGCAAATACCCTAACTTTTTTAATACCATCCTTTTTCTGATGAAGTGTTATGGCAAAATCATACGTATCGTTATCCTTTTGAAAAGAAGTATACAAGTCATTTATGGCTTTACGGTATAGTTGAATCGCACGCTTTATTGAAGCATCTATATCATTGCGGGATACCGACTCCGGTGTTTCACTATTGGAATATATACTTACAATAATATCTACATTTTCATAATCATCGGAAATGGAATATGCATTGAGTTGAAGGCCATACCCCCTGAAGGGGCAAATTATAGGGTTGTCAACTTCTCCTGCTTCTTCAAGGTATTCAAGCATTAAAGATGTCAGAAAGTCTTCTTGTTCCCATCCGCTCGTTTCCGTATCCATTAACAAAAGGATCTGTTCGCGAAAATCCGTATAAAATTCATTCATAGTAATAGAAGTAACCATTATATCACTCCTGTATCAGAACTCTTTGGTCAGTGCTTCAGCAATGCCCTTTCCCATTAGTGGTGGCACCGCATTCCCGATTTGTGTAAATACAGCAGTTCTTGACCCTTCAAAATAGTAATCGTCAGGAAAAGACTGTATTCGTGCTGCTTCGCGTACAGTAATCGATCTTGACTGTTCTATATCTGGATGAATATAGTAATGGCCATCTTTGGCTATATGAGCCATAATTGTATGACTTGTTGGTAAGTCAGCGGCTACAACTTTAAATCTGTCAAGAAAACCACTTTTATTCTTGTGTGTACTCAAACTATCAGGTAAATCTGAATATTTAAGTCTTTTGTGATTATCGTTCCACGCTCGAATAGCCATCCTGTAAATATTTCTGTCCCGATCGATATGGCTTCTGGCAACATGCCATGTCAGAATATCTTCATCCTTACGTATACCATTATTTCTAAGATAATCGCTGAATTTTTTATGCCTGTAATGATTACCGGTCTGACCTGGGTTTATTTTTGGTAAGTCATAAAAAATATCATTGATACAGAAGCAATTCTCCTTTTTTTCGTAGCGAGGATATGCATGGCTGGAATTTCGCTTCCATCCAACAAGAATAATTCTGTTTCGCTTTTGCAGAACTCCAAAATATTCAGCATTAACAATCTCGTAATCGAGTTTGTATCCGATGGATCTGAATTCATTCTTGATTCTCTGCAAGTACTTGCCTTCACCAGCCGAAATCAATCCCGGAACATTTTCGAAAACAAACATTTCCGGATTATATTTTTCAAGTACTTTACAGTAGAGTTTATACAAATCATTTCTTGGGTCATCGTCCATACATTTCCTTGAGCGACCTACATGGGAGTATGCTTGGCAAGGTGGCCCCCCGATAACCAGGTCAACATGACCTATCTCTTGAGTTATTATTGCGTTGTCAATTTTTTTATAAATTACATCCATTGATGAAGTACTCATAGTTTCATTGATTACAGAATCAATAACAGCTTTAGGCATAAGTGCATATAATTCATCTCGATTTATTTCTGAATTAAGATAATCATAATACTTATCAAGACACCCACTTTGTTTCAGATAATAATAACAAGCCCTGGTTCTCAAAGTATTGCAGGCATCGACATTCATTTCGACATGAGCTATCGGTGTATATCCAGCGCAGACAAACCCCTCAGAAAGCCCACCCGTGCCTGCAAATAGATCGATAAATGTAATTTTATTTTTTATCATAATTTTAGGCCGCCTATTTCTAATAGTACATTTTATTTATATATGTCGGTATGTTACTTGATAAACTAAAAAGTTATACGTTTCATTTCTACAATAAAAGCTACATACCTTCAATTTATAATCATTTAGCAAGGAACTAAGCAATACCCAAAAAATAAGTGCCCAATCTATCTAATCGATTGAGCACTATCTTTTCC
>CAZLVY010000013.1:0-40853 GCA_964563125.1 uncultured Syntrophomonas sp.
GTTTAATCAATCTTCTTATAATTATACAATTAACAAATATTTTGTAAGGCCGGCTGCTAATATTTTAGCTAAGCTTACTATAAACATAGTTGGGTCGGTTTTGTTATATCAGGCTGGCGTTTCAATTTGGCTGGTAGTGCTGCCCTTTATTTGGTGGTTGTTAAATGATTTTCTTCCCTTAATTTATTTGCTGTCAGAAATGATTCTAATGAAGTTTAAAACCGGGATGTGGAACCTGGCAGACCCAGATGGTGTACTTCGGCAGGTAGGTATTTACTGGGCTAAAAAATATGGTCTGGAAGTCAATGAAAATGGAAAAGTGCTATAAATTATTTTTAAATATCCGAGTTAAGGATTGATCTGAATAAGCATGTCATTTTATCAGCAACTTAAAAAACTGCTTGTTCCTTGGATAAGGACAAGCAGTTTTTTATGGCAATTTACTATTAATGAAATAGTCAAAAATATTGAATTATTTATTATAATATTTATTTTAATATACATCTTTCTATCTTCTAATATATTTTTTCAATGAAGCTCATAATAACTTATGACAAAAGAATAACTATTTGAATGTGAGGTTTAAAATGAGTGACAGAAGAATGATAGAAAGTGTACAAGCATACGGTCTTAGAAAAGTTTTATCGTACTTGGATTCCGATCCGGAAAAAAACATTCCCAAGATTATAGATTGGTTGATTAGAGTTGATAAGGATGATTCGCATATTGTTCAACAAGCTCGGTTGGTTCAAAAAGTCCTGGGGAATAATGAGAATAACTGGTCTCAGCTGCTAAAGAGTCTTTGGACTGATATCGATAATGGGGTTAGGAGAAAATTATTTGAGAATTTTCTCGTTAATGCTACTGCGATCGGAGAAAAACGTCAAAATAAAGCCAAGGAAAAGAATGGATGTAATATCCCCTGGGCGGTCCTGCTTGACCCGACTTCAGCCTGTAACTTAAATTGCATCGGTTGCTGGGCATCTGAATACGGGAATCAAATGAATATGGATTATAGTACGATTGATAACATCATCATACAAGGTAAAGAATTAGGTATATTCTTTTACATTTATTCAGGCGGCGAGCCGCTGGTGCGTAAGCAAGATATAATTAAACTCTGTGAGAAACACAGCGATTGCGCTTTCCTGGCTTTCACTAACGGAACATTGATTGATGAAACATTTGCCAATGAGATGCTGAGGGTACAAAATTTTGTGCCTGCAATCAGTGTCGAAGGATTTGAGAAAGAGACCGACTCACGCCGTGGAAATGGGACTTATAAATCGATAATAGAGGCGATGAGCATTTTGAAGTCAAAGAAACTACCCTTTGGCATATCTTGCTGTTACACCAGTAAAAACGCTGCAATCATTGGCAGCGAAGCTTACTTCGACGACATGATAGCAAAGGGAGCTAAGTTCGCGTGGTATTTTACTTATATGCCGGTTGGAAAAGATGCTGTGCCTGAACTGATGGTTACAGCTCAACAGCGTGAATATATGTATCATCAAATTCGTCAATTCCGTAAAAACAAGCCCATTTTTACCATGGATTTTTGGAACGATGGCGAATATGCCGGCGGTTGTATTGCGGGGGGGCGTCGTTATGCTCACATAAATGCTAACGGCGATATTGAGCCTTGTGCCTTTATCCATTATTCAGACAGTAGTATCTATAATAAAACACTGCTGGAGGCCTTTAAATCACCACTTTTTATGGAATATCATAATAATCAGCCTTTTAATCACAATCATTTGCGTCCCTGCCCTTTACTTGATAACCCGGAGTATCTGGTTAATATGGTAGAGAAATCAGCGGCAAAATCCACCGAACTGCGAAACCCAGAACATGTCCGTGATCTTTGCGCAAAGTGTGAGAATGCAGCAGAAGTATGGGCTGCTGCTGCTGAAAGTTTATGGCAAGAAAATGATTATTCCGGCAACAGTATGAGTGAAGACATAATAGAAGTTGTTGCGGGGGTTAATTAATCCTTAAAATGACTGCAATATAAATCCTGATTATCCCTGTCCGTAGTTATTACCTGCGAATGATCACCTACCTAATCGAAAGCAAAACCCAAATATCCAAAGTCCTCAGTTGCTATCATAAAATCATTTCTCTGAATTGCCTTGATCATTCCGAAAGGGCGGATTCCTGACAGTTGCTGTCCAGAATATGCAGGTGTGCGTACCACATATTCCCGGGCAGGAAATAATCCAGCTATATGCTTAACTGCCCCAGGGATGAGCTCTTCGGGAATAAGCAATTCTTTTATAAATACCCGGTTCGCATTTAATCTTTCAATGGCAACACATCCCTGTATTCCATTACAATTGATGCTGAATATATCTGCACCGGATTCTTGTGACAATTGTTTTTGATATAATATTTTGTCATCTGCATACTCTACATAGAACTTGCCGATAAGTTTTTGGTTTCTTATTTGATTATATTTTTCCGGGCTTATCCTGGATAAGATACAAGGGCAATTTTCACTTATATCCATCTGATCAATCATTTCCCTGGTGAATAACAGCTCTCGTATATATAAGCCGTCCTCATACCCTTGCTTACGATAAAAATTAAAAAGCTGTTGACCGGAAGGAACCAGCACGGTGAAGAATACCCCCTTTTTTATTAGATAATGGTGAGCAAAATCAATTAGCTGACTGGAAAAGCCCCGGTTTTGATAGTTGGGATGGGTTGCTACAGCGTACAACATGGCAGAATCAAAACTGCGCTGATCTGATGTTATCAGTTTTACAGGCAGCATGGTCAGCATGGCAGCAATTGATTCATCTTCAAACAACAATAAGGTCTCATCTTCCTTGTACATATTATCGAAGTAAAAATCTATATAGTGGTCACTATCGCCAAAGCAGAGTTTCCATATTTCTTTTTGCCGCAGTATGTTGCCTCTTTTTGCCAACCTAACTTCGCTCATTTAGCTGCGTTACCCTCCGACCGGCATTCCGCCGGAAATTCTTACCACTAAAATCCCAGATATTTTGCCTGATATTTTTCTTCCATTCTAATGGGACGATACGATTGTTTGGCCTTTCTTAAGCCCTCGTCGCCCATGTCTTCCTCCCGGTTAAAATAAATTATATCCGGGTGATTGTTTTTTATAAGCATTGCAAATTCCTGATTGATCATTTGATAGGCACCACGAATTTCCTCAAATGCTTTTTCGATATTAATGTCATAGGTATCAGGATTGAGTCTGCCTCCCATAGTGTAGGCAACCACTTTTTCATTGGAACGCAGCAGTCCGCCCTCTAAACCCAGTTCTGTATAATGATCAAAGCATCTTTTTACGGCACAGTTTTCGTTGGTCAGTTCTATATCATACTTACACTTTTGTCTTTTGCACCACTCTACATTCATCTCCCAGCATTCGGCTAAGTTATCTGAAGAAATCGCTTCAAAGCTCCAGGTGTTATTCTTCTTGAAATAATTAACATGGTTGCGTTTGGATCTTAACTTATCCCCGGATAAAGTGGTGAGTTTGTCCAATAGATAAACATAGTCAAAACTATCGCACATTGCAGTGTATTCAAATTTATCGGGAAAAATACGGTTGAGCACCGCCATATTATCAGTTGACAGACCGACTAAAATTAAATCATGCCCACAGTTCAATGCTTCCTGGGCTAATATATTAATTATTGGTGCGGGATCTCCCTGACCTACCGGATAAAAATAACTCGGAGTATCCTCCGAATCCTCCCTTTTTACCACCAGGTAATCCTCGATTCGTGCTATACGATATTTAAATATTCCTGACCAGGCAAATAAATTAGTAAAATTATAATGACAGCCACGCACTTTGCCTGCATCTACCAGAGGAACTAACCATTTTTTATCTTCAATCTCTACTTTTTTAAAATTTATCATTTTTACCTCATCTAAACTCAATATACTATTACCTATAAATTAACGCTTATAATAAAAGTTGGCCGTTCAATATCGCTGTTCCAGGTTAATGCAAATAGAATCAGCGCTAGAGCTTAATCTCCTGACCTCTGCAGGAAATTTCTATAATCTGGGTTGGGGATGCCTTCATTTTTCCTTTTAACTTTTTGGTTATCTCATAGTTGTCCCAGAAATGCATAGGGACAAAGAAGCGGGGCTTGATTTCATTAATAAATAATTCTGCTCCCAGATAATAATTTTGTCCCAATCTCGGATCAACCGGAAAAAAAGCAATATCTATAGGTTCTCCTTTTATTATGGCAATCTCTTCTCTGAAACCACGTTCCGCTTTTTCTATTTCCTCTGGTATATCATCAGCCCAATGCCACCAGTTTAAATCTCCAGCGTGGAATATATTTATACCATCACATTTTACTAAAAACGAAATCCCCTCATCTGTGGAACCGAAAGATTTAACGTTTATATTTTTAATTATTTTCTCCTCATAGGGGTCAATAAATGCTATTTTATCTTTTTGAGCCAGCAGATGCTTATCACTAATTATATCTGAGCTTAGTATGTATTGAATATCCGGCAATTTATCAAGCCAAGTAAATATTTCTGCATTGTAGTGATCGGCATGATTATGACTGCAGAAAACATAGGTTTTTTTGTCCCGCAAATTGACTGATCCTGCATAGTAATCAAAAACCAACTGAGATTCATTTGTTTCAACCGCAAATCCACTATGATATATATAGGTTATACCGATATCCAGCAATTATTATCAGCTCCTCGTTTGATTATTATTATATTGTAACTGTTTTTTATTCAGCCCGGGAATTATTCTGCCATGCAGTTATTAACCAATGTTCTAAAATTAGCATGTATGCTGCATCGGTCCTATTAAAAGCAGGTTAAGGACAATATTAATAGCAATAGCTCAAGAAACGGTTGAGTGGGGAAATTCGGCCACTTTTATATCGGGGTGCTTACTATTACAGTGAAGTTTATGCAGAAAGCGGAATGCTGCTTAATAGGCAGGGAAAAGCTAGTATTAGACTGCTATAATCTGCAAACGCAATATAAATATAATCAAATACATAAAACATTTGTTAGAATTAGATTATTAATTTACTAATGATTGGAGGATTTATAATTTTGTTACCACATAATGAAAATTTTAATGAAGTGCTTAATCGTTTACAGGTAAAACCAAATCTCGGTTTAAGCAGTGACCAAGCTGTAAAACGATTATCTGAATATGGTGGCAATAAACTCACTGAAGCTAAGAAGAAAACTAATTTACAACGTTTCTTCGAACAGTTCAAAGACGTGATGATTATAATTTTGCTGATTGCAGCAGTAATTTCTTTTGTAGTTGCCTGGTATGAGGGAGAAGGATTTTTTGAACCATTTTTAATTCTTTTTATAGTGGTGCTAAATGCGATTGTAGGAATAGTACAGGAAGGTAAAGCAGAGAAAGCTCTGGAAGCTTTAAAAAATCTTTCTTCTCCCCAGGCGCGGGTAATCCGTAATGGTAAAGAGATGATTATTGATGCGGCAATTTTGGTTCCTGGTGATATTATAAGCCTGGAGTCCGGTGACTATGTCCCTGCTGATGCCAGGATTATTGAATCTAACAGTTTGAAATCTGAAGAATCTGCCTTGACGGGAGAATCTGTGCCTACTGAGAAAGATGCTACAGCAGAGGCAGCAGTAAATGCCCCTTTAGGTGACCGTTTTAATATGCTCTATTCCGGGTGCAGTATTACTTATGGTTCTGGTAAAGCTGTTGTAACCTCCACCGGTATGAATACCGAAATGGGCAAAATAGCCGACCTGTTAAATGCTGAAAACGAAATGCAAACTCCGCTGCAGCACAAACTGGCTGAGCTCGGTAAATACATTGGTTTTCTTGCGCTTTTCATATGTGCAGTTATCTTTATAATCGGTATTTTAAACGGTATGCAGATAATGGAAATCTTTATGATTGCTGTGGCATTAGCTGTTTCAGCTATCCCTGAAGGGCTTCCGGCAATCGTGACTGTTGTACTCGCAATTGGTGTACAACGCATGGTCAGAAAAAATGCTATCATCAGAAAACTGCCGGCAGTTGAAACGCTGGGTAGTGCTTCCGTAATATGCTCAGATAAAACCGGCACCTTAACCCAGAACCGAATGACTCTGGTAACAGCCTTCAATGCAGACGACTCTCTGCTGGAAAATATCACCGACAATAATTCAACCTCCATTAAAAAGCTTTTGCAGTACGCAACTCTCTGTTCTGATGGGACAGTTGAATTTGAAGACGGCAAAGAGCAGCATATAGGTGATCCTACTGAGACATCCATAGTCCTGGCAGCCTATAAAAACGGTATGCCCAAGGAAAAACTAAACAGTTTATATCCTAGGTTGGCCGTATTGCCATTTGATTCTGACCGCAAACTGATGAGTACCATAAATAAAATTGAGGACAGGAACATCGTAATAGTAAAAGGAGCTTTTGATGTTTTAATAGATAGATGTATTAACGGAGATCTGGAAGCCGGCCGCCAGAACACTGAAGCGTTAAGCCGTCAGGCATTACGAGTATTGGCAGTTGCGTATAAAGAAATAGATCAGCTTCCCCCATTAATTACTGCTGAAGAGTTGGAAAACGGTTTAACCTTTATGGGTTTAGTAGGCATGATTGATCCCCCCCGCCCGGAAGCAAGAGACGCAGTAGCTGTTTGCCGTGCAGCAGGTATAAAGCCGATTATGATTACCGGAGATCATGTGGTAACAGCTTCTGCTATTGCCAGTGATCTTGGTATCTTACTTGAGGGCGATGCCGCAGTTGATGGTCGAGAACTGGCAGCGATGGCTGAAAAAGAGCTTGAGGAACGGGTGCGAAATATTTCTGTTTATGCACGGGTTTCACCTGAAGATAAAATTCGGATTGTTCGCGCCTGGCAAAGGCAAGGGGCAGTTGTTTCCATGACAGGTGACGGAGTTAATGATGCTCCGGCTCTTAAAGCAGCAGATATTGGCTGTGCCATGGGTATTACCGGTACCGATGTTGCCAAAGGAGCATCGGATATGATACTGACTGATGATAATTTTGCCACCATTGTAGATGCAGTGCGGGAAGGCCGAGGAATTTATGACAACATTAAAAAGACGGTGGGTTTTCTGCTGGGAACTAATATCGGTGAAGTGTTGACTATCTTTATAGCGATGTTGTTCTGGAAAGCATCTCCCCTGTCGGCTGTGCAGTTATTATGGATTAACCTGGTAACAGATAGTCTGCCGGCTATTGCCTTAGGTATGGAAGCTGTAGAAGGTGATGTCATGAACCGAAAACCTAAACCCAAAGGGGAAAGTATTTTTGCATACGGGATGGGTATTCGCATCGTATTACAGGGTGCAATGTTTGCTGCTTTAACGCTTATCGGCTTCATGACTGTTTGGACAAGTACCGGTGACATAGTTGCCGGACGCACTATGGCCTTTATCGTACTGGCGCTTTCGCAAGTATTTCACTCCTTCAATATGCGATCTAACCACTCTTTATTTAAAATTGGCTTTTTCACCAATAAATATCTGAATGGTGCTGCCGGTATTTCAATAACGCTGATTGCGCTGGTAGTATTTATCTTGCCTGTCGCATCTGCTTTTGGATTAAAAGCGTTATCCTCTGAAATGTATCTGTTAGCTCTAGGTTTAGCTCTGGTTCCGGTGGTAGTATTGGAAATATCCAAGGCCTTAAAAATAGTGAAGCATCAATAAACATAAACAATCATTAATGGTTATTATTGCTTATAATTAATAAAAAATATGCGAGGTGATTTGTATGACAAACAATTATCAATTCTATTGTGTTCCCTCTTGAAGTACCTGCAAAAAAGCAAAAGCGTGGCTTGAGCAAAATTCTATTCAATTTACTTACCTGGACTTACTAAAAGAACCACCTGGATTAAAAGAATTAAAACAAATAGCCAAAATTAATAATTTGAATGTTAAAGATTTAATTAACCTCAAAAGTCAGGTTTTTAAAAAGCTTAAACCGGATCTTAAAAATATGGACGAAAAAAGTATAGCAAATTTAATCAATGAAAATCCCCGAATCCTCCTACGGCCAATTCTTACCGATGGAGAAACTTTGGTACTGGGCTTTAAAGAAAATCAGTATAAAGAATTGATTAGGTGAAATCTCCCTAATATTATTCCCAATAATTTCTGCCTGACTACCAACTAAAAACAAAAAGAGTTATTATGATTAAAGCATAATAACTCTTTTGTTTTTCTATTTTTATACCCAAAAAGAAGGATTGAGTGAAAAGGGGGAAGGTATAATGAGTCAAACCAAGATTACAGTTCAGAAGGAAGGACATGTATTGTTAATGGGTTTTAATCGCCCGGAGAAAAGAAATGCTTTTGATTTGGATATGTATTGGGGATTAGCCTCTGCCTATGGTCAGTTACATAATGATCCGGATTTACGTTGTGGTTTGGTATATGCTAACGGGGATCACTTCTCCGCCGGCTTGGACCTGGTACAATGGGCACCATTATTTGCAGAGGGGAAAATGCCTGATATGCCTAAAGATGTAATCGATCCTTTTGGCCTAGATGAAGACAAACGTCTTTCAAAACCATTGGTAATGGCAATACAAGGTATTACATATACATTTGCTTTTGAAATGCTACTTACTTCTGACATTAGAGTGGCAGCATCTGATCTGCGCTTAGGTCAAATTGAAGTAAAAAGAGGAATTTATCCTGTTGGTGGTGCTACAGTCAGAATGTTTCAGGAAATCGGCTGGGGCAACGCTATGCGTTATTTATTAACTGGTGATGAGATGAGCGCTGAGGAAGCATATCGACTGGGATTAGTTCAAGCAATAACTGAACCAGGTAAACAATTTGACAAAGCTTTAGAGTTTGCAGTTAAAGTTTCTAAACAGGCTCCTTTAGCTGTACAAGCAGCCTTAAATTCGGCTCGTATTGCCCGAGTTCAAGGTACTAAAATAGCTCTTGAAAGATTGTTGCCTGATTTAATGCCTATAATGACTAGTCAGGATGCGGCTGAAGGGGTGCAAGCCTTTATTGAAAGGCGTGAAGCCAATTTCAAAGGCTGCTAAATATTTTCAAAAGCAATTATTCTTAAAAGGGCAGATTTTTCCCTGCCCTTTTTCCTTTTTTATATTCAATAACATTATAAGTCATAATTTTTTTTGCATCATAATATAAGGAGCAACGCAATGAATCAAAACAATAATCGCATTTCAGGAATTATTATGGCAATTGGTGCCTATTTTTTATGGGGTGTACTGCCAATATATTGGAAGCTATTACAGTCAGTCAATCCGATTGAGATACTGGCTCACCGAATTATCTGGTGTTTATTATTTTTATTAATACTACAGGTTTTATCCAGAAGAATACCAGGTGCTATAGAAGAAATAATGCGCATTTTTAAAAATCCTGTAAAAGTATTTGGTGTTATTGCTGCAGCTATATTTCTTACATTGAACTGGTATACATATATTTGGGCTGTGAATAACAACCTGGTTATTCAGGCAAGTCTTGGCTATTATATTAATCCCCTCCTAAGCGTATTGCTGGGAGTTCTTGTGTTAAAGGAAGAGTTATCCATCTGGCAAATAATTGCTTCTGTTTTAGCGTTTATTGGTGTGTTAATTTTAACTATTAATTATGGAGGAGTTCCCTGGGTAGCTTTAATAATAGCTATTAGTTTTGCTGTATATGGACTTATAAAAAAATTAATTAATATCGAACCGGTAACAGGTCTTACTCTGGAAAGTGGTATTATGGCCATTTTTTCGCTGGCTTATCTATATCTCTTACATAACAGCAATCAAGGTGTTTTCAGTATTAGCGAACCAACTATAATGCTTCTGCTTGTAGGTGCTGGCATTGTTACTTCAGTTCCACTCATTTTATTTGCCCAGGCAGTGAATCGCTTACCATTATCATTAATGGGCTTTCTACAATATATAAACCCAACTTTTAGCCTACTGCTGGGAATATTTATATTTCGTGAAGCTTTCTCTTTTATCCATTTAACAGCTTTTGGCATCATTTGGACTGGTTTAATTATATTCTCATTAGCCAATGGCAAAAATGTATCTTAAATTTCTTGCCAGGCATCTCATCTTATAAGTTCTCCCCCAATTCTATCGGCAGTTTTGCCCCCTCATTCCCGCCTGTAAAATATAATTGCTGCATTATCTCCTGACAAAGATATCCGCTTCTGCTAAACCAGCTAAATATTTTTGTTTTAAACAGCTTACGTTATTTATCATCTTATGAAATCCTTTCTTAAAATCTCAAATTAGTTTAATGGAATAATTTACATGTCATATCAATTACCAATTATTAGAGGTAATAAAAAACCTATATTCCGGGTTTTTACTTACCACATAATTCTAATTAAGAGCATCAAAGATTTTAATGGAATATATTGCTAGAGAAATTTAAAAGGATGATTATATATATTGTCGAAATATGGATTTTAATTACTTTTTTACATATAAAATATATAACAAGGGAGGAATGTTAAATAATGAAAAAAGTAAGACCTAATACATATTATCTCTTAGTTTCCTTTTTATCTGCAGTAATGCTTTTGACCGCGGTATTTGCCAACCCGGTTCAGATTGAAGCTGCTACTGCAACCCAACAAAAAAAAGTATTGGCAAGTGGTAAAGTCAGTTCGACAGAGTTGTATATTATTGATTCGGGCAAACCTGGACCAGTAGTAATGATTGTAGGTGGTGTACACGGCAATGAAAAGGCCGGCGCAAAAGCAGCCAGTAAGTATACAAACCTGAAGATAAAAAAAGGAAAGTTGTTAGTTATACCTGAAGCTAATAAAAGAGCATTGGATATCAATAAAAGAAAGTATCCCGGCGGAAGTGATTTTAACCGTTCGTTCCCGCGAAGCAGTAAAGAGAGTGCGGATACTTATATATCCAGAGCTATATATAAGACGATAAAAGATTACGATGTCGACTGGTTGATGGACATGCATGAAGGATTTGATTATTACAAAAATAAGAAAACTGATTCGGTAGGTCAGACTCTTATCCATTATCCGTCTACAAGAATGACTTCAATGGGTAAAAAAATAGTCAATACTTTAAACAGCAATATAAGCAAATCAATTCAGAAGTTTACATTGCTTAAATATCCGGTTAAAGGTAGTCTGGCCAGAAGCAGTGGTCAATATTTAGGGGTTAACGCTTTTATATTCGAAACATCTATGAAACAGACTTTGGCTACTAGAATAAATCAACAGGAGAAGGCTGCTAATACATTATTGAAAGGACTGGGAATGTTATAGAACCATTTAGTTAATTTGGCCGGGGCCAAGGCTCCGGCTAATTAATTTCTTTAGTTTCTTGCTCAATTTCCTCAACAAATGACTTTAGAGGTATTGCTAAGGCACGGTATTCCATTTTACCATCAAGCTCAAAATCTCTATGGGCGAAAACGATACCCACCACATCACCACTAGAGTTAAGTACCGGACTGCCGCTGCTTCCCTTTTTAACCGGGGCCTTAATTTCAAATATATTATAATCTGCAAATATATAATGGGAACCAACACTGCCCTGTACTGAAATTTGTTTATATCCTAATGGATTACCGATAACTGTTACTAAATCATCAGCTTCAATTTTTTCGCGCAGCTCAACAGTGAGATAAGGGAGATTATTTTCAGTTAATCTAATTATTGCTATATCAGCATTACCAATCTGTTTAAAGTTATTGCTATAATAGCTTTGCCCGTCAGCAAAAACAACTTTTATATTGCTGCTTTCTTCAACCACATGATGATTGGTTAAAATCAACCCGCCAGCAGCAATATTGAAACCAGTTCCTTTTTTATTCTGTCTATTCCCCTCTCCTTTTGCTTCAATAGAAACTATTGCTGCCAAGCTATTTTGGACTATTTCTTCATCTCTTAATTGTTGATTTTGCTGAAGAAAGCTCAAATCACTAAAAAATATCCCAATTTGCGGGAAAGACCAAATAACAAAAGTTATTAGCATAATACCGGCAATTATAGCCAGAATTATGCTCTTATTGTTGGGGGGATATTCTCCAGCATCCGATTCATTGAAATCAAATTTTGCAGCTTCTTCATCAGAGAAATAGTCTTTGTGTTTATCTTGCATTTTCCCTCCTAAAATATAGAGACTTATTTTATTATAAGTGTTATTAAGACAGTTTGAATAAAAAACCCGATAAACAACAAAATGCTTATCGGGTTTAAAATAACAAAATTTAAACGTATTTTCTGATTATTTCATCCCGGTCACCTGGCAAGAAGTCAATAATAGGTACTTCAATCATTGTATAGGCTCCAGGTTTTTGCTTCAGAGCAGCCCGGGCCGAAGATACCATTATTTGCGCTGTTAAAGCTGGATTGTTTATGCGCATCCCAAATTTCAGCAATTGATTATGGGCAGAACCGGAAACGCCTTTTCTTTCCATACTTACTGCGTGCCCCTTATCAATCAGGTCATTAATATTATCAACTTCAATAACCGTTGTTTCATCATGAGCGAAATAAGAATCAGCTTTAATGTTTTGGGTTATTTGTTCAAGGCTATACCCTGCTTCGGTTTCAATATAAACAACTCTGCTATGAATACCTGCCCCCTGCGGCATAGTCATAGAAAGTGCATCTTTGACTCCGGGAATTGCCCTGGCAGCTACAGAGTGTCCCATACTCATACCGGGACCAAAATTAGTAAAGGTAATCCCTTTGGGGGTCATGAATTCAAACATACATCTTATCATCGAATCTGTACCCGGATCCCATCCGGCAGAAATAATAGCAACTGAATTATTGCTGCGGCATATTTGATCTAGTTTTTTTCTATGCAAAGCTAATTCTCCGTGTATGTCATAACTATCAACTGTATTGATGCCCATAGATAATACATCCTTAGCTGCTTCGGGAACTAAACGGGTAGGTAGACATAATAGAGCAATTTTAATTTCATGTAAATCTTTAATACTGTCAACAACAGGGATATTTAAATGTTTGGTTTCATCTTCCAGACCCGGTCGCGGTAATTCAACTATGCCGGCTAGTTTCAAATCAGGTGCTGCATTTATTGCCTCTAATGCATACTTGCCAACATTGCCGAACCCTAGAATCGCTACTTTATCTTTAATCTCCATTATTTGGCTCCTTCCAAAAAGTGATTTATTAATATGTATAAAATTAAACTAAAAATATTGACTGGTCAATTCGCTGTTCTTAAGAATACAGTATTATTTTAATTATTTAACAATTCCAGAAAGTGTGTCAGTATGAGTGCTGTTAAACCCCAAACCACTGTATCATTATATTGATAAAAAATTTGCGGATACTTAGAATGCTTAAATGGATAATTAGGACCTTGGGGAATCAAATGAAATGGAAAGTCATCCGATGCCTGCAAACTGATGTGCAAATTATTGATTAGCGGCGGGTTCTGTTTAAGATAATCAAGTGGAATAAGAATTATTTTTTCTACTTCATCAGTTAACACAATCTTTTCTGGAGAACCGATAATAGCTAAATATGGATAAATAATAGCAGTGAAAGGACTTACAACTATATCCAAAGGGCAGATAACATTAATATCTGTTGGCTGTAAGCCAAGTTCTTCGCAAGTCTCTCTTATAGCGGCTTTTATAGGTCCCTTATCGTCCAGTTCGATTCCGCCGCCGGGAAAACATATTTCACCTGGTTGATGTCTGAGCATCATCGATCTTTTTTCAAACAGTATGTATAGTTGGCCTTCATTTTCTATTAATGGAAGTACTACTGCGGATTTAGCCATTTTATCATGATTCATTATTGCCGCTTTTCGCAAACGCAATTGATTTAATTTTTCATTATACAAAATAACTCTCCTCACATAATTATTCGCTTTTATATATGATAAAACATCAATATTAAAAAGCAATAATGCACGGCAATTAATTTTACCGTGCATTATTTAATAATCAGGCATAGGATAAGTTTTCGGTGTCTACTGCTACACCCCATTTTTCACCTTCATTATCATCAATTTTACCCTGCGAATCTTTGAAATAAAAATTCAAGGTATCTGAAGCATCAATTGGGAAATGAGCTATAAATCCATTAGATTCTTTTTGCATTTGTATCTCTTTCTGGTTAAAAGGTTTATCTTTGAAACCATAACCAATACAAAGAGTAACTGAGTCAATAGCTTTATTTGACAAAATTCCGTTATATTTAATTTTCACATCACTTCCCAGTGATGGTGGTATGGGATCAATATAAACACCACCTGGTAAATCAGTTCCTGCCATATTATAAACCCCCTTTCAATTTTTTCGAATAAACACTACTCATATTTATTATTTTCGATTGATAGTTTTGTTATACAAGATAAATTTGTGTAAAAATATTGTTTCGAAACGAAAATTTGTTTTTCGAAGCAGGATATTATGATACTTATCAAGAAATATCTCTTATTAATCGAAATTATGACCAAATTGGTTATAAATCGTTAGTTTTGAAATAACAATATTTAGGGGAGGAATAATCTATGCAACAAAACAAGCTAAAAACCCTTAGTGAATCTTTTTATTTTTCAGCCCGAAGGCTTTCTTCTCGTAATGCTCAGTTGTTCAATCAAGAATTATATAATCTGGAGGATAAAGGCGTTTTGACCTGGCAGGAAATGACCGATCGTATTGAAGCCATAGCCTGCGGTTTATTGTCCCTGGGCATAGAGCGCCAGGAAAGGGTTGCTATTATGTCCCCCAGTAGTCCATATTGGACACAAATTGATGTAGCAGTAATGAACACCGGGGCCTGTTTAGTAACCGTTTACCCTACCCTTTCTCTTTTTGAAACTAATTATATAATTAATGACTCGGAGTCTCGTTATTTGTTAGTAGGTAATACTGACATATTAGCCAGGATACTTCCTGGTCTTGACCAGATGCAATCTTTGCAAAAAGTAATTGTTATTGACAGAGCTTATAAAAGCGATGATGAAAGAGTAATAAACCTGGAACAGCTAATGGAACTCGGCAGAGAATACGCTAAGAAGAATTTTGCAGTTTATGAAAAGCGCTGGCAGGAAAATACCCTGGATGATTGGGCTACGATTCTTTATACATCAGGTACCACTGGTTTAGGAAAAGGAGTAATTCTAACTCATTGGTGTTTTGCTTCCCGAATGGAAGGAGTAAATAACTATTTTGCCAAGCATGGTATGACAAATAATGAAAACGATCTGACTTTAAGTTTTTTGCCTCTGGCCCATATTTTCGATCGTGGTTCCTGCCAGTGGATGGCTTTAGTCAATGGAGCAACTATTGCTTATGCTGACAGTCCCGCGACAATTATTCCGGATATGCAAAAGTATAATCCTACCTGGTTTAATTGTGTTCCCCGACTATATGAGAAAATATATATTCAGTTTAACCAGCAACTGGCAGACAGTCCGGCTAAAAAGAAATTATTTGATTGGGCAATAGGTGTTGGTATGGAAGTACTTGAATACAGAACCGACGCAAATGGCGCTATTAATATGTCACCTAATTTTGATGTAGTTGCAAAACTGCCTTTAGGTTTAAAATTAAAGTTTAAAATAGCTGACAAACTATTTGCTAAAGTTAGGGGTTTATTTGGCAGCCGCTTCAGATATGCCTTTTCGGCCAGTGCTGCAATCGCTCCGGATTTATTAAAATTTTTCTATGCCCTCGGTTTCCCGGTTATTGAAGGTTATGGTTCAACCGAATCTACTAATGCCTGTATTTTAAATCCAATAACAGGCTGCAAACCAGGTTATGTTGGACCTGCTGCCAATGGTTCAACAGCTAGGATTGCTGAAGACGGAGAACTGGAAATTGGAGCGGCAGGAATATTTATAGGTTATATAAATAAACCCGAAGAAAATGAAGCATGTTTTACTGAAGATGGATATTTTAAAACCGGTGACATAGTTATACAGGATGATCAAGGTTATTTTAAAATTGTTGATCGAAAAAAATCAATTATTTGCCTGGCGACTGGTAAAAATATAGCCCCTGCCAAAATTGAAAACCTTTTTGCTACCAGTGCAGTAATTGAACAATTATTTGTCATAGGTGATGAAAGAAATTCTATAACTATGCTTGTTGTACCTGATTTTAATTATTTTATTGCGCTTTTTGACAAAAAGGGTATTCAATATGATAAAGAAAAATTGGTCTATTCTAATGCCAGCGGTGCATCGCTTTGTGAAGAGGTTGGGCAGGACTTCATTGCTATTCCATTATTGCAGGAGATGATAGCCGCAGATATAAAGAATGCTAATGCCAGATTAGAAGAATTTGAGGTAGTTAAACGATACACGATTCTTGCCAATAAATTTACCGAAGCACGTGGTGAATTTACCCCTACCCAGAAGACCAAGAAAAAAGCTATACTCGAAAACTATGCAGACATCATTGACAGTATGTATACCAGCACCATTAAACATCGTTAATTAATAAAAAAGCTATTTAAGAAATCATTCTTAAATAGCTTTTTTTTATTTCTAAAATTATCTTGCTTTGGGGACTTTTAAATTGCTGACCATTAATAATGCCAGAACAAAAATTATAATAATTATCAATATTGGATTAATATATACCGCCAGCAAAGATACCACAGCCAGTAACATACCAGATAAGGTGATTGGGATACCAACAAAATATTCTGATATATTTAACACATTAAAACGTGCTAATCTGAGTGCTCCACATACAATGAATAAAAGGGTAACCATTAAACCAAGCGTCATAAACTGTTGGCTTAATACCTGAGAATAAAGTAGAATTGCCGGTGCAACGCCGAATGAAACCATGTCACATAGTGAGTCGAGTTCCTTGCCCATTTCAGATTCAGCATCCAATTTCCGCGCAACCTTTCCATCCAATCCATCCATAATTACTGCCAGTATGATTAATATAGCCGCTGTCTTGTAATCTTGATTAAACGTATAAATCAAAGCTAACGAACCAAAAATTATATTTAATAATGTCACGACATTGGCGAAAGTTCTAGTCATTAAGTTTAGCAATTATTGTTTCCCCTCCTCGTATACTCTGGCCTGTTTCCACCATAATTTGTGCTCCAACTGGTAAATAAACTTCCGTACAAGAACCAAAACGTATTAAACCCAAATGTTTACCTGTTTGAACTATGTCACCTTTTTTAACCCATGTTACAATGCGACGGGCAATTATACCAGTAATCTGCACAACCAGTACTTTACCATACCTGGTTTCTAAACCAGTGTAATTTGAAACATTAGTATCCCGAACATCCGATTTATAAGCAGGGTGGAAACTAAACCCCTTTTTTTCGGTATAATCTACTACTCCGCTGATCGGAACTCTATTAATATGAACATTAAAAATACTTAAAAAAATACTGATACGGATAGCTTCGTCTTGTATAAATTTATCTTCATAAACTATTGTTATTGATTGTACTTTACCATCAGCGGGAGCAACAACAATACCTTCTTCGTCAATTGTCACCCGGCGAGGATTGCGGAAGAAATATATACAAAAGATAGTCAGTACCAGGAACAACCAGGTTAATATAGTAATTTGTGATAAATGAAAAATAATGGTTATGATGGCAAAGAAACCTATTATTGGCCAACCATCTTTGGCAATAAAATTGTTTGATATCATCATATATCCCCATATTTCTTATTATTATATGAAATTGGCCCAAAATAGTGCTATTCATATTATTATATAGCATTTGGGGATTACTAACCATTGAATTGCTGAAAGTTAAACCTTTAGCAAGATATTTAATATTAATGAATTATACAAAACGTGGAATTACTACTGAAGCAGCCTTTTTACTGGTTAACTCATAAATAAAAATAAATGGTATCGGTTCTTTTGTTGCCAGAAAATTTGTGTTCAGCAACAGATATTCCATATGAACCATACGACGTCTTTCACGAGGTGTCTTATTATTCAAGGCAGGCATATTGAGTGCTACAAAATCTTCATCCTTAAGAAAAGAGTACAGAATTTCATTTATGTTATCAGGATTATTTCTGCTAAATGTGGCGGGCAAATTACTCGATTGGTTATTAAGCAAATAATCGAGTTTTAATAGTTCACTCAATATGATTGTTTGTTCAGGATAATAGGCAATAAAATCATTTAGAAGAGTATACTCTTCTTCCCTTCTATGACCGAAGCGGAAAAAATTTTTATCATTCAGGAAATCAGCATAATCCTGCCAGAAGGCAAAGGCGTTATTCATGTACAGTTGGTCAATTATATAAGAAAGGCAGTTTGAAACTATACCGGTATTATAGTAGCGGCTTACTAAATCCTCTACCTGAACAAGCTTCAGCATATCTTCATAGGAAATATAATCATTTTCCAGCACCTGATAAGGCGGCTTTGGTTCAAATTTATAATTATGATCATTACTTTCTGTCCGTATTAAGGATCCTTTTAATAATTTGAGAAATCCCAATTGAATTACATGAGGTTTTAGATTGTAAACATCATTAAAAGATATTTTAAACCGTTCAAAATCTTCATAAGGCAAACCGGCAATGAGATCAAGATGAATGTGTATTTTGCAGTTTAGAAGTAGATAAGAAATATTTTCTCGCAGCTTAATCCAGTCCGAATTCCTGTTAACAGAACACAACGCTTTGGGGTATGTTGATTGTACGCCAATTTCAAAATCGAATACTCCTGACGGAACAATTCTAAGAAAGGCAAGAAATTCATTGGTTAAAAGTGTGGCATCTATTTCAAAGTGAAATTTAGTCTTGATATTATTTTGCATAATGAAACTCATTATTTCTATGGAGCGCTTTTCATTACAATTAAATGTTCTGTCGACAAATTTTACTTCAGGCACTTGGTGATCAATAAGAAATTTAAGATCTTTAAATACTCTTTCCAGGCTAAAATACCTGACTCCCCTGGTAGTTGAGGAGAGACAATATGAGCAATTAAAAGGGCAGCCGCGGCTTGTCTCATAATAAATCACCCGATTATTATAATTGCCGATATTTTCTTCTTCATAAGGAAATGGAATTTTATCTAAATGATTGATTAAAGGCCGGTCGTTATTGGCAGTTATTAAATCGTGGCGGTAAGTCAAACCGGACACTTGCTGCGGAATTACCTCTTGCTGTAAACAGTAGAGCAACTCGTATAAAGTCTCTTCCCCTTCACCGCGAATTACATAATCTACTGCCTGGTTTTCCTGCAGAAGAGTAGGGGCATCATAAGTTACTTCCGGCCCGCCAACAATGATTTTTATATCTGGTAAAACCTGTTTTAAGTTAGAGCAAATATCTTTAATTAAATCTATATTCCAGATATAACAGGAGAAACATACCACATCAGGTTTTAAGCTATAAATATCCGCCATTATTTTAGACTGTGGTTCATTAATAGTGTATTCTCTAATATGTAGATCGTTAAAATCAGCTTGGCAATAAGCATTGAGATATGCTAATGCTAATGAAGAATGAATAAATTTAGCATTTAGTGTTGTGAGCAGGATTTTCATTTTATTCCTCTATTCATAAAAGTGATTATTCTTCCCCGACTACTAATATTTCGGTATGTAAATTGACATTAAAGGCTTCTTTGACTTTTGCCTGTATATAAGCAACTAATTGCAAAACATCGTCAGCAGTTGCTCCACCTTTATTAACAATAAAGCCGGCGTGTTTGGTTGAAACCTGAGCACCGCCAATGCTAAAACCTTTTAAGCCCAATTGCTCCAACATTGGACCTACATAAAAACCTGTCGGACGCCTAAAAGTACTGCCGGCACTGGGCATTTCAAGTGGCTGCTTACTCTTCCTTTGCAACGCTAAATCAGCCATACGCATTTCAATTTCAGGTCTGTTGCCGGGAGTTAATTGTAAGCAGACCGCAGTTACAATATATGAACTGTTTTGCAAAATTGACTGCCGGTAGGCAAAATGCATATCTGGATTATTAATACTGATTAGATTACCATCCGCATCTACAACTATTACTTCCTTTATTACATCTTTCATTTCACCATTGTAAGCACCTGCATTCATAACAACGGCACCGCCTAAACTTCCGGGAATACCTTCGGCGAATTCCAGTCCGCTTAAAGAGTTATTGGCTGCCAATTTTGCTAAATCCGATAAACTAATTCCGGCTTCGGCATATATTTCATTGTCCTTAAATATAACCTGCTTTAATCCTGCGCCTATTTTAATTGCTGCGCCTCTTATGCCCTTTTCCCGCACCAAGAGGTTACTGCCCAGGCCCAATATAAAAAGCGGAATGTTATTTTCATGGCACCACTTGGTTGTTTTTGCAACTTGCCCAACATTTTGCGGAAAAATCATTATATCAACCGGACCACCGATTTGAAAGGTAGTATGCTCTTTCATCAACTCATTTAATTTTATGGTCTCAGCTGGGAGTATTTTATATAAATCTGAATACATGAATAAACACCTCTTTACCGTTTTAACATGTTTATTGTCCATCTTACGGCATTATTCTACTATGCTATTGATTATACCTTATCTATTAAGGTTTTATAAACGGCGTCAACAACTTTATGCTATAATAGCTAAGAATTATTAATCTTTATATTTACTGTTTAAGGGAGTGGAACTCTATGGATGCCCAGCAAGTACAACAAGACTTACTCGAACTGTTTGGTAAACAAAAAGTGCTGACTGAAAAATTAGACTTGATGTATTACTCTTATGACAGTTCATTTTTAACCAAAATGAAACCGCAGAATCCATGGGCGGTTGTTTTACCTGATTCCACCGCAGAGGTTCAGGAATTGATGAAATATGCCTATCTTAATCAGATAGATGTTATTCCCAGAGGCGCAGGAACCGGAGAAACAGGCGGAAGTGTGGCACTAAACGGCGGCATTGTCCTGGACATGTCAAACTTTAATGAAATAGTAGAAATTGATCAAAAGAATATGCAGGTTATAGTAAGACCAGGCATAATACATGCTGAATTAAATAAAAGACTGGCCGAGTATAATCTATTCTTCCCTCCCGATCCTGGCAGCAGTCAAATGTGTACTGTCGGTGGAATGGTGTCCAATAATGCCAGTGGTCTCAGAGCAGTAAAATATGGCTGTACAGAACAATATGTGTTAGGTTTGGAAATAGTGCTTCCTAATGGAGAAATTATGTATACCGGCGGCATTAAAGCCAGAACCTTGAAAAATGTTTCCGGCTTAAATTTAACCAAGATAATGGTTGGCTCAGAAGGTGTTTTAGGGGTAATTACCCGTATTCGTCTGCGCTGCTGGCCTAAACCAAAAGCTCGGGGAATTGCCATGGCTGTTTTTGATTCATTGGATGATGCACCGGCTACAGTATTAGAAATATATCAAGCCGGAATTATGCCATCAGGTATGGAAATATTAGATAGTTCTGCTATAGGAGCTGTCAATTTATATAAACCGGAAATTAATCTGCCGGAAGCAGAAGCCATTTTACTATTTGAAGTAGATGGTAATCCCCCCTCAGTTGAATATGAGGGAAATGTGATAAAAGAAGTTGCCGGTCGCAGAGCCAGAAATGTTGAATGGTCAACAGATCCGCAGAGAATGGCTCAGTTATGGGAAGGACGCAGTGTTACTGCTACTGCTGCTGCCCGTATCAGATCTGACGGAACCAGAGTTTTTGCCGGTGAAGATATAAGCGTTCCTTTGGACAAAGTGGCAGATACTTTAAGAGCCATTAGAAAATTGGGGCAAAAATATGATATTCAGGTAGTAAATTATGGTCATATTGGTGATGGCAATGTCCATACCGCACCGGTAATTAACCCTGAAATCCCGGAAGAAGTAGAGCGTGTTAATCAGTTAGTTCACGAGATTCATCTTTTAGCAATTGAATTAAATGGATCTACCACTGGTGAACATGGCGTCGGGGCAGTTCGCCGCCAATATGCAGAAATCGAGCATGGCAATGCAGTTAATTATATGAAGAAAATCAAACAAGTTTTTGATGACAAAGGGATAATGAATCCTGGTAAGTTATTTTAGCTTTTAGTTGCAGTAAAGGAGTTAGGGTTGTTGTGGATTTTAAAAATTTGCCGCTGGTCAAAGAGCAAATAATGAAATGCGTACGCTGCGGAAAATGCCGCAGTGTTTGTCCGGTATTCGCTGAACTGCGCAATGAAACTGCTGCACCAAGAGGTCATGTCTTTATGGTGCAGATGCTCAGAGACGGAGTTGTGGAGCCTACTGAAGAAGTTTACAAGCGCTTAACCGCTTGCCTGATGTGTGAAACCTGCAGTGTTAATTGTCCCTCAGGTATAGATATTCATGAATTAAATGCTGCAGCCAGGTCTTATATTAATCAGGAAAACCCCAGCATAACTAAAGATTTAATATTTGATACTTTATGGACCAAACCATCTTTATTAAGCTTTTCTACCCTGTTTATGTCGGGAGTGCAAAAAGCCGGTTTACAAAAATTTGCCCGCAATTTAGGGCTGACTAAACTGCTGCCGGGAGATTTACCCGAAGCTGAAAAAATACTTGATGCTGTCCCCTTCATGAATGCCCGCAGGTTAATTCCTGAAGTTAATGCGGCCAAAGGGGTTAAAAAATATAAAATCGGCTACTTTTTAGGTTGCGCTACTAACCTACTCTTTCCTGATGTTGCTGTTGCTGCTGTAGAAGTTTTAACCAACAACGGCTGTGAAGTTATTGTACCGCGCCATACAAAATGCTGCGGACTTCCGCAAATAGCCAATGGCAAAATGGATACAGCCCGAAGCCTGGCAATTCATAACATAGAAGTTTTTAATTCCTATGATTTTGACTATATAATCACAGACTGCGGCTCATGCTCTTCAGCATTATCAGCAAAAAATATGCATTTCCTGCTGGGTGAGACTCAACATGCGAAGGCAGCGGAAGCTTTTGCCAGTAAGGTAATGGATTTAACCAAGTTTTTAATTGAGGTTTTAGATATAAATATACCAGTAAATAATATGCAGCAAACCCGGAGCGTCACCTATCATGATCCTTGTCACCTGGCTAATGCTCAGGGAATTAAACAACAACCCCGGGAACTTTTAAGACGTATTCCCGGTGTTAAACTAATTGAAATGTCAGACACCAATTATTGCTGTGGCGGCTCAGGGACTTATAGTATTACTCATTACCAAACCTCAATGCAAATTCTGGACAAAAAGATGGCCATGATCAAGCAAACTGGTGCTCAAACGATTGCTACCTGTTGTCCAAGTTGCACCATGCAGTTAAATTATGGTATAAAGAGGCACAATATGAATTGTAATGTGGTTCATCCGATTCAGTTAGTCAGAGAAGCAAGCAGGTTAAGTGTTTTAAACTCTGCTTAACATTATTAATCAACAATAAGGCATTATTAAAGCACTTTACGACTAATGCAAAGTGCTCAGACCGTCAAAAAAGGCCAAGTGCTGCGTTAATTCGGAAGTGCCGTTCAATCGACGTACCTCACGTACGCCTCAATCACGGCCCTTCCGATTGCCTTGCTCTTGACCTTTTTTGCTCGCTCTGTCAGGATGTCTGATTTATACACACACTGAAATTCTGGAGGTATTTATGAGTAAACGCCGCATAAAGAAGATGTTTAAACAAGTGAGGGATGCCAACCTTAAATATAGATTGGTTGAAAACGGCGATCGGGTGGCAGTCGGCTTATCAGGCGGCAAGGATAGCATTACACTGCTGTATTTTTTGTGGTTGCTGCAGAAATATACCCCACTTGAATTCGAAATTATTCCTATTCATATTGATTTAGGCTGGGATTTAAGACTTACCTCTTTGCATGAATTTTGCCAGAGTCTTGGTTTTTCTTTAAAGATTGAAAAAACCAATATCGGGCAAGTAGTTTTTGATATAAGAAAAGAAGGCAACCCTTGCTCACTTTGTGCCAACCTTCGCCGAGGGGCACTTAACAACACTGCTAAAAATATGAACTGCAATAAAGTAGCACTTGGTCATCACATGGACGATGTAGTTAATACCCTTTTCCTGTCCATGCTGTATGAAAATCGCTTTGGCGTTTTTAAACCCCTGACATATCTGGATAGAGTTGATATTACTGTAATCAGACCATTAATATATGTGGAGGAAAAAGATATCGAGCTCTTCATTGAATCTTCAGATATAGCAGTAGTGGAAAATTTATGCCCGGCAGAAGGATTATCTAAAAGAAAAGAAATTAGTCTTTTAGTCGATAAAATTGAAATTGAGCATCCTGGTGCCAAACGCAGTTTTTTACGCAGCATCGAAAATGTAAGTCCGGATAATTTTTGGAAATAAAGACGAACATTTGTTTTGTATAAATACTTGTGGTATAATTTGGGCAAATAACTGGAGGGGGTGCCTTATGTCTGAAGAAGTTAACCTGACTAACCGCCAAAAGCTCATACTTGACTATATAAAAAATAAAATAAAAGAATCCGGCTATCCACCATCAGTTCGTGAGATAGGTCACGCCGTTGGTTTAAAATCAAGCTCTACTGTTCACGCTCACCTGGTTCATCTGGAAGAAATGGGACTGGTTAAAAGAGACCCTACTAAACCCAGGACTGTTATACCTGTTGAACAAGCAGATTTATCTGTAGTAAATGATACAATCTATCTTCCTGTAATAGGTGCTGTAGCTGCCGGAACTCCTATTCTGGCCGAGCAAAACATTGATGGACACATGCCGGTCCCTGGTGAATTTATTAATAGCGGTACTTCTTTTATACTGAAAGTTAAAGGTGAAAGTATGATTGAAGCAGGGATATTAGACGGTGATTACATAATTGTCAGAGAGCAGCCTGATGCTAATAATGGTGATATTGTTGTCGCCTTGCTGGAAGACGAAGCAACAGTAAAAAGGTTATATAAACACCAGAATTACATGGAGCTTAAACCGGAAAACAGTGCTATGCAGCCAATTATAACATCCGAAGCTCATATAGTTGGCAAAGTATTAGGTCTTATGCGCCGCATGTAGACACAAGGGGACGGTTCTGTTGTGTCAAGTCAAGTAAGATGTAGATGATATTTTGACACAACAGAACCGTCCCCTTGTGTGATATATCTAGAATTTCTCCAGGTATTCATCAATTTCCCAGTCATAAACCCGCGAGCTGTAATTTTCCCATTCCTTTATTTTTGCCAGTCGGAAGCGTGAATAAATATGCTCTCCTAATGCCTCTTGAATAAGTTTGTCAGCAGCCAACTCATTTATGGCTTCATAAAGATTTTCCGGTAAGGAATGAATGTTGTTTAATTTCCGGTCACTTAAATCCATTTCATATATGTTTTGTTCCACCGGTACCGGTGGTTCCATTTTATTTTTTATTCCTTCCAAACCAGCCTTAAGTATTACTGCTAAACCTAAATAAGGATTACAGGTCGGGTCAGGATTGCGAACCTCTATGCGACTGCCAATGCCGCGACGGGCAGGAATTCTAATCAGCGGACTTCTGTTTCTGTATGACCAGGCTATATAAACCGGAGCTTCATAACCAGGCACCAGTCGTTTGTAAGAGTTAACCGTCGGGGAGGTAATTGCCGAAATGGCCCGAGCATGTTTTAATACTCCGGCTATGAAATACCAGCAGATATTACTTAAGCCATCTTTTTTATCGGCATCATAAAAGGCATTCTGGCCATCTTTAAAAAGTGAGACGTGCAGATGCATACCTGAACCGGCAATGCCAAAGATAGGCTTGGGCATAAAAGTGGCATGCATGCCATGTTTTTGTGCAACTGTTCTTACCACTATTCTAAAAGTGACTATACCATCAGCAGCTTTTAAGGCTTCCATATATTTAAAATCTATTTCATGTTGACCAGGTGCAACTTCGTGATGGGCTGCTTCGATTTCAAAACCCATGCTCTGCAGAGTTTCAACCATATCACGTCGGGCCTCTTCTCCTTTATCAACCGGAGGCAGGTCAAAGTAACTGGCTTTATCATTAGTTTTTAATGTAGGCTGGCCATTTTCATCTAAATGAAACATGAAAAATTCCGGTTCCGGCCCCACATACATTGTATATCCAAGCTCTTTGGCTTCGGCAAGGCATTTTTGCAAAGCATAACGAGGTGAGCCTTCAAAAGGTTGATTATCAGGGTCATAAATATCACAGATCAAACGTGCAGTTTTGCCACTGGAGTTATTATTCCAGGGTAAAATCAAAAAAGAATCGGGGTCTGGTTTAAGGTACATGTCTGATTCTTCAATACGGACAAAACCTTCGATTGAGGAGCCGTCAAACATTAATTCCCCATCCAATGCTTTCTCAAGCTGATCAACGGTTATCGAAATACTTTTCATTACCCCTAAAATATCAGTAAATTGAAGTCTTATAAACTGTACATTGCCCTCTTGAACTTTTTTCATTATTTCCGTTTTCGTCATCTTGATGACCTCCAATTTTTAGGAATATTATAACTAAGTAAGATTAGCACAATTAAAGTCTCATAGCAATTATTAAAAGACCTTAATTAAAAATGATATAAAGAAACCTAATGCCAGAGCTAATTGAAAAAGCACTCCTGTAAACACGCCAATAACCGCACCAATACCAGCTTTAATAGATTTTTGAACATCTTGATTGGATATGTACTCACCAATAAATGCACCAACCAAGGGACCTAATAAGATTCCTAAAGGCGGGAAAAAGAAAATACCTGCAAAAGTGCCCAGAAGTGCACCTACTAAACCTGCCCTGGTCGAGCCAAAATATTTAGCTCCCATAACGGTAGATAAATAATTTATTAACACAGATAAAAGGGTCAGAAGCGCTAATATAATCAAATAATTAGTATTGATAATATTAAATCCTTCATACCAACCATAAGCAAGAATAACAATAAAAATTAGCGGAACACCTGGCAGAAGAGGCACAACCGTTCCTATAATACCAACTATACAGAGTATAATTGCCAGTATTAAAAAAATATTTTGTAAGTCCAATAAAAACACCTGCTTTTATAATAAGATACTCTCAATTAACTGACTTATAACAAAACGGGCATGTTCATAAGTAAGACCGCCTTGCATGTAAACCGCAAATGGTTCTCTTGCCGGGGCATCACAGGATAGTTCAATAGATGATCCCTGGACAAAAGTGCCGGCAGCCATCACTATTTTATTAGTATAGCCAGGAAGATCTGCAAACTCCAGTGTTACATCATTATCTACCGGCGAATTGCTCTGAACGGTCTGGCAAAAACGGAGTATCTGCTGCCGATCTTTTAACACAACAGCCTGGACAATATCACCCCGTTTTTCATTCCAGTGCGGATAAACCGGATAACCAAATTTGGCAAATACGTAAGCTAATAATAACGCACTCTTCATCGATTGCAAAACTATATGGGGCGCCATGAATATCCCCTGGAATAAATAACGGTTATTAATTAAGCTGGGCCCAATTTCTTTGCCTAAACCCGGTGCCGTAATCTGGTATGAAACATATTCAACTAAATCTTTTTTTCCTGTTACATATCCCCCGCCCGGAGCCAGTCCTCCGCCGGGATTTTTTATTAGTGAACCAGCCATAATGTCAATATCATATTTACTAGGTTCTTCAATCTCTACAAACTCCCCATAACAATTATCAATCATAATAATTGCTTTAGGTTGTTTGGCGCGGATAGCTTTAACCAGAGCAGCAATATCCTCAAGCCTTAAAGCAGGTCTTAAAGAGTAGCCCCGGGAACGTTGAATCAATACCAATCTAGTTGGAGAGGCAAGTGCTTTTTCTATCTCCGTATAATCAGGTTGTCCCAGCGAATTTAAGGGTACTTCCTTATATTTAACTCCGCGGTCAATTAATGTGCCATAACTGTTACTGTCAATACCAATAACTCTCCGCAATGTATCATAAGGACTTCCCACTACAGATACCATCTGCTCTCCAGGTCTTAAAAGGCTTAATAGGCAGGCTGCTATAGCGTGGGTACCTGATATAATTTGATTTCTTACCAGTGCATCTTCACAGGCAAAAATATCTGCGTATATTTCTTCCAGTAAATCTCGCCCTGTATCACCATATCCATATCCACTGGAAGTAGCGAAATGATAATCCCGCACATGTTTATTTTTAAAAGCTTTTAATACTTTAACTTGATTCTCATAAGCAATCTGTTCCAGTTGGGCAAATTCTTGTGCTAAAACTTTTTCTGCCTCTTTTATTATTGATAAACTGTTCAATTTGGTGTCCGTCCTTTTTTTAAAAACTAAAGTTGATTAATGATTTCCGGCAAATCAGTATCTTCGATTATCATCAAGTCTCTGCGGCTCAAGCCTTCCTTATCTATTATTCTCAAAGCCTGCAGGCGGATCGATTTTTCCACTAAATTTCTGACATATCTGGCATTACCACTGTGGGGATGACGGGTACGTATAAAGTTATTCAGTTCATTTTTCAATTTCCATCTGCAGCGGTTAGAAAGTTGATAATCCCTTTCCGCATACATCTGCAAAGCAATTAGAAATAGTTCTTCATTATCATAATCACAAAAATCGATATGAATCGGGAAACGTGATCTAAGCCCCGGGTTAGATCTGATGAATCTGTTCATCTCGTTAGAATAACCGGCCAGGATTACAATAATATCTTCACGATAGTCCTCCATAGCTTTTACTAAAGTAGCTATAGCTTCTTGTCCAAAGTCCTTTTCTCCGCCTTGTGCCAGAGTATAAGCTTCATCAATAAACATAATACCACCCAGTGACTTTTTTATCATCTCTTTTGTCTTCTGTGCAGTATGACCGATAAATTCTCCTACTAAATCAGCTCTTTCAACTTCGACAAGATGTCCTTTGCTTAAAATATTTATTTCTTTAAATATATTGCCCAAAATACGAGCAACGGTAGTTTTCCCGGTTCCGGGGTTACCTTTGAATAACATATGCAGTGCGGTAGGATCGGCTTTGAGGTGTAATTGAGTTCTTTTAGCTTGTATTAAAGAAAAAGCTGTTACCTCGGCTAAAGTTCTTTTAACTTCGCGTAAACCAATTAATTTTTCCAGTTCTATAAAAGAATCTTTTTTAGGAAAGGAATCAGGAGGTAAAGCGGATAGACCATTATCATTATCTGAAAACTTCATGGAAATAACCATTAAGAAAATCACCACTCTCCAATTATCTAAAATATTATATGATTAATAGATAATAGTGGTGCTACTCGGAGCTTTGATTAATAATTATGTTACTAATTAAGATTAGGCCTCATCTGATTTATCATCCAGATTAAGAGGACTCATTGGCCTTACCGGTGCAACAGTTGATATGGCATGTTTGTATACCAGTTGCTGTTTACCATCGAGTTCAACTATTACAGTAAAGTTATCAAAGCCTTTTACAAGTCCTTTAATTTGAAATCCGTTGACCAGAAAAACCGTAACTGCTATTTTATCTTTTCTCACCTGGTTAAGAAAAACATCCTGCAGGTTAACTTGGATTTTGCTCATCAATTCAGGCCTCCAATCAAATTTTGCTAACTGTATATTAAATTCTACATTCCAAATAATTGTCCTTCCAGAAGCTCTGATATTTTTTCCACCAGCACTTTTTCATCACTATATTCACTGATATCAAACCAGTTAATCTTTTTATCTCTATTAAACCAGGTATATTGTCTTTTAGCATAGTGTCTGGTTTCGCGTTTTATATCTTCCAACATTTTTTGTTGTGTTATATGACCATGAAGATAACTGAAAACCTGTTTATAGCCAAGTGCCTGCATAGGTTTATGATCTAAATTATAACCAGCCTTGATAAGACGCTCAACTTCTTCAATAAATCCGAGTTCAAACATTTCATCTACGCGTTGTTCAATTCGTTCATATAGTTTTTTACGTTCTAAGTATAATCCGATTGCAGCTAAATTATAAGTATTCTCCTTTTTCATCTGAAAAAGCGAAAATGGTTTACCGGTCAGTTCATAAACTTCCAAAGCCCGTACTATTCTCTTTTGATCCTGAGCGCTGATTTTTTCAGCATGAACCGGGTCGATAGCCTTTAATTTCTCATAAACATAATTTATCCCTTTTAACATAATTTCATTGTTATATTTTTCCCGTACAGATTCTACCGATTCAATAGGAAACAGTTGATAATTATCAACCACAGACTGGTAATATAATCCGGTTCCGCCGACTAGCATAGGAATTTTACCCCGTTCATTAACAGCTGCAATTATTTTCTGCACCGCTTTTTGGTACTCGGAAACATTATAGTTGCTATCGACATCAACAATATCAATTAAATAATGCTTAACAATTGCTTGTTCTTCACGGGTTACTTTAGCAGTACCAATATCCATTCCACGGTAAACCTGCATAGAATCACAGGAAATAATTTCAGCACCAATAGCCTGGGCCACCTGTATAGCAATACCGGTCTTCCCTACTGCAGTTGGGCCAACAATGGCAGACAGTTTATACATAAAAGTTCCCTTCCAACAAATGTTTATGTCTCTCAACATTTGTTTATACGGCAATAATTCCGTAGCCAATTCGGTTGTGGGGGCTGTTAATGACCTTTTGAAAATTGAGTTTTTGCAACTCCTCACTCTTTACCAGTTCTTTCATCACCACTCTTTTTCGGGCTACCCGGCAAGCTTCATTAATAGTATCTCTGGTGATAGGACTATGATCAGCAATCGATCTTAGTGCACTAATCGGTTGACTAGCCAGCAATGGGTGACGAAACATGGGGTCAAAGTATACGATATCATAAGAATCATCATTGAGACTTTTGAGTAATTCATAATGATTAATATGACATACTTCAATTTTTTTGATAGGTTCAATTAACCAGCTAATTTTTGATTGATAAGTTTTCATGCCCCATTTTATAATTATAGCAATGGGAAAAGATGCTTCCAGTCCCAGGACAGGCTGCTCGGAAAAGTATGATGCTACAATAGAGTCCGCACCCATTCCCAGTGTACAATCCAGAAAACTGTAACTAGCTTTAAAATCGCAAGCTTTTATTAGCGGATCTATTATGCCATTTTTTCTATAAGAAGCAATTCTATTTTTAGCCATACTGGGATGAAAAAAGAATTTTTCCTCCTCCATATGTAATATAGGCCCTTCATCATGCCAGACAATAACACCCTGAGCATTATTATCCCCTGCTAAACAGGCAAGACTTTGTTTATTACGGGGAATAAATTCTACTTCTGTTTCTTTTATAAACTGATCAAGTTCAGTGCTTATTAATTTTACTGATTGAGAAGTTGTAACAACTAATTTCATTTTTACCTCTTAAACATTCGCTGTAAATCGGCAGCATTTATATTAATAATGGTAGGTCTGCCATGAGGGCAATTTTTGTAATTTTCCTCACCAAATAAATCATCAACTATCTGCACCATTTCGTTAGTACTCAATTTGGTTCCTGCCTTAACTGCATTTTTACAAGCCATACTAATTAATATCTTATCTTTAAAGTGATTTGACTCATCCTCTGCTGCCAAATCCACAACGGCTAATATGGTTGCTAATTCTTTACCAACCACAAAGTTTGGTACCGCTCTTAAAACAATGGAATTGTGCCCCATAATATCTATTTCAAAGCCTAATTCATTAAGTACAGTCATTTTAGTTTTCAGTATACTAATTTGTTCACTGCTTAAATCAATAGCCAGTGGCAAAACTAACCTCTGCATAAGGTCAGAAGTTTTATAAAGCCTGGTCAGACGGTTATAACAGATGCGCTCATGGGCAGCGTGCTGGTCAACTATCAAAAGGCCGTCTCTGTTTTCCACTAGAATATAGGCATCTGCTAACTGCCCTATTATAGAAAAACTTTGATTTTTACTATCATCAGTTACTGCTTCTATCTTGGCTAAATTTTTGGCTGCAACAAAAACTTCCCCAGTTTCACCACTATATGTTTCTGTTAATAATTGATTTTCATAAAACATATTAAGCGGCTTATGTGGTCTGCTATAGTTGTTGTCAGGCGAACGATAAATGCTTTGAAAATTATTCCCTACTCTAAAGTCAGTATCATCCAAATGTTTTTTTACCACTCCGCTGACAAATCTAAAAACAGTTTGTTCATCCTGAAAACGTACCTCTGATTTTTGCGGGTGGATATTGACATCGATGCTGTCAGTGGGGGTAGTTAGCGATAAAAAGAAGACCGGGAATTCTTTGGATACTAATAAACCACGATAGGCATTGTCAATTGCTCTGGTTAGCATAGGACTTCGTACCGGTCGGTTATTTACGAAGAAGAAGCCTTGCTTGCGGTTGTTTCTTTTATAATCCGGTTTGGAAATCAAGCCTTGTAATGAGTATTGACTGCCTTTTACATCTATGGCAATTAAGTAATTGTTAATGTCAGAACCATATAAAGTAAATACGGTATCACGCAGACTGCCATTACCGGGTGTCTTAAACTGGGTCTTTTTATGATTATCGAAAACAAAGGAGATCCCCGGGTATGCCAGAGCATATTTACAAACTATATCATAAATGCTGTTACCTTCACTGACCGGACTTTTTAAAAAGGTTTTGCGCACCGGTGTGTTGTAAAACAAATCTTTAATAATTATTTTGGTGCCGTCAGCGGTCGGATATCTTTCTAATTTTTTAATAGTGCCGCCTTCGATTAAACATGTGCTGCCATCAGCATTGGGAGTTTTGGAGTATAATTCAATACGCGAAACCGCAGCTATACTAGGCAAGGCTTCACCGCGAAATCCCATGGTGTTAATAGCATACAAATCCTCTTCCCGGGTAAGTTTACTGGTGGCATGGCGTAAAAAAGCCAAGGGCAAATCATCAAAATCAATCCCCCTGCCATCATCCTCTATTTGGATTTCATCTATTCCCCCGTTTTGGATACGGACTGTAATAAGAGAGGCACCTGCATCAATAGAGTTTTCAACCAGTTCTTTAACAATTGATGCCGGACGTTCAATTACTTCACCGGCAGCTATTTTATTGATTAATTCATCTTCCAGCAGCTTGATGGCCATTTATAACACAATCTCCAAATCATTATTAATATTAAAACTTTTATACTGGTCATTAATTCGATCCTGCAAATAAATAAAATCGAAATTACTTTTGCTGCTCATTTCTTTATACATGGCAATTGCTTGCTGATGACATTTTTCACAGCAATTTATAGGAACAGAAATGCAAAAGACCTCATAATATTTGGCATTGCGGTGCTGGGCAGAGGAATGTATAACTCTAAATCCGCCGCACTGAGGACAGAGTCGCAATCTTTCCGTCTGATCCTCATTAATATAATCTGTATCATAAAAAATATTTTTATGAGATGTCTCAAACGTTAAACCTTTTGATCTGTTTTTCGCCACTACATCTGCCCGGTTTCTAAACACCTCTAATTGTACCTGGACGATTTTCTTTATATCAGCAATATTTTGCGGCGATTCCTTGAAACGTCCGGGTTCATAATCTGGTTCGCGTAAATTAGAATAATCAATACCTGCCATAGCCATGATTAAGCCCATATTTATATATGGAAGTGCAGTTTCAACTGAGTATCCACCTTCTAATACCGCAATGTGCGGCGACAGTTTTTCATTTAATTTGGCATACCCCTGGGCAGAAAAGCGCATATCTGCCAAAGGATCGCTATAATGATTATCCTGCCCGGCAGAATTGATGATCAAGTCCGGTTTAAATTCCTCCAACAATGGTTGGACCAGATTGTCCAGTACAAAATGGATGCCAATATCAGAAGTCCGAGGAGGCAAGGGAACATTAATAGTAGTTCCGTAGGCTAAAGGTCCGCCGCGTTCTTCCATAAAACCGGTACCGGGATAAAGAGTTCTTCCGTCCTGATGAAATGAAATAAAAAGGACATCCGGGTCATGCCAGAAAATATTCTGGGTTCCATCCCCGTGATGAACATCAGTATCAACTATGGCAATTCGTCTAATATTATATTTTTGGCGTAAATATTCTACCATTATAGCTTCGTTGTTGATATTACAAAACCCACGGTTGCCGTGACTGACTGTCATGGCATGGTGTCCGGGTGGGCGCACAATTGCAAAGCCGTTTTTAATTTCGCCCTTCATTAGAGCATCGGCAATAACCAGTGTAGAGCCTGCTGATACTAAATGCGCCTCAGTTACCTGAGCAGCGACATCAGGCACACAAAAATGAACCCGAGCGATATCTTTGGCTTGGGCCAGTTTAGGGAAATATTCTGTTATCTGGGGAAGATCCATTATGCCTTCTTCAAATATCTGATCTCTGGTATATAATAGTCTTTCTTCTCTTTCCGGATGAGAAGGAGAAATAGCCCAGTCAAAAGCAGGAAAGAATAATATTCCGGTAGGCTTGGTTATCATAATTTAACTACCTCCTTAAACTCATCTATAAAGCCAGGCGTTATCTGAATTCCCACTTCATAAATTTTTCCTAATCTATCCCAACCTCTTATTACATTAAATTGTTCTTCCAATAAAAATTGCGCTTCATGAGCGTAACTTTCCAAACCTCTGCTTAGGGCTAAGCTTTCCAAATGCTGCCTGGCCAGTTTTTTGGCATCATCTAACTGCATACCATTATTTTTACTTAATTTTCCCTGGATTCCCCCCGGTTCCACTGTGTAGAGATTAGCCTGAGTATCTGCATGTAAATTGACGGTCAAAGTGGGTCTGGATACTGCAGAACCTAAAGCATTGGCAATCGGTGAATAGTCATGAATCAAATAATCGATTTTCATGTCAGCAGCCAAAATAGGAATTATAGCCGCCGATGCTGCTCCGATGCCGATAATTCTATCCAGATGAAAAGATTTGCGGTTAACGATTTCCCAAACTTTATAAGCCGGTTCCTGTTCCCATTCTTTAAACATGGTGAATACTTCTGCTTTTAATCTTTCTAAAGTAACATTTACCACCATCTGGCAAAACTCACTTAAAGGAGTTTTTAATAAAGATGTCAATACTGTTAGTTTTTCCTGAGATTGACTTACTGAGCCAAGCTGCAGATCATAAAGGACGTTGAAGGCATCAGTAACTGTTGCCATCTCACCACCAAAGCAGGCGGCAGGACCAATTCTATCCGGGCCAATTTGCAAACTGCCATTATTAAGCCACAGAATCGAATCCCCGCCCAGCGCAATAGACCTGACGGCAAAGGATTTAATGTGGGTGTATTTTTCGTTTATTTTAGCCCCTTTGGAAGCATAGAGCGGCTGTCCGGCTATTATTAAAGAAATATCGGTAGTAGTGCCGCCAATATCTAGTACAACGGAATTTTTGACTTCATTTCTGGTTAATGCCAATCCTCCCATAGTGCTGGCAGCGGGACCGGAGAAAATTGTCTCGCAGGGGTTTTCTCGTGATGCTTCTAAAGGTATAGTACCACCGTCTGCCTTGAGGATATGAATCGGTGCAATTATCTGCCGCTCGGTTATAGCTTGCTGCATATTATCAATAAAATAATTCCACTTATCTATGGTTCTTGATGTTAAATAAGCAGTAAAAGCCCGCCGGGGAAAATTAAGCTGTTGGGTAATTTGTGAGCTGATAGTAACTTTTGCTTGTGGATATTTTTCATTAAATAAATCTCTTATTAATAATTCATGGGATTTATTTCGGTTGCCAAACTTTGCTGCTATGGCAACTCTATTAATACCCAGTGCTTTAATTTGCTCAATAATATTTATTACTTCATTAATATCCAGGGGCTTAATTTCATTGCCGCGAAAATCCATACTGCCCGACAGGAAAAAAGTATCAGGAGCTAATTTATAAGACTCAAAAGGTAAACCAGAACCCGGTAAAAGAATTAATGCTGTGCGGGGTCCGCTATCAGTTACGATTAAGTTGGTAACCAGAGTTGTGCTTAAGACTACCCGCTTAATTTGTTTAACATCTACATCAAGCAGCAAATTATCGAGAACCTTGAGCAAACTTAAGGCTAGATTGGTATCATCAGTTGCTTCCTTAGCCCAGCCCGAAATATGGTCTTGTTTAAAGACCACACCATCTGTAAAAGTGCCTCCAACATCTATACCTATCAGCATTTGTTATACCTCCTGCCATTTAACTGGATCCTAATATTTATTATTAATAATTTCCTTCCATTTATAAATTAGCATTAAGGCATCCCTGGGGCTTAAATTGTCAATATCCAGGTATTGCAATTCTTCAGTAAAGGGGTCAATTTCATCAAATAATTGCTGCTGTAATACGTTAGACTTATAAGGTGTCTTTTCTCTTTCCAAACCTTCCAGAATGGTCTGAGCTCTGGCTATAACCGTTGTTGGCAGCCCTGCCAGCTGTGCTACATGTATGCCATAGCTTTTATCTGCTTTACCGGGCAGTACTTTTTTTAAAAATACCACATTATCACCAGAATCCAAAACTGAGACAGATAAATTGATTACCGGAGGTAATTCGTTGGCTAATTCCGTTAATTCATGATAATGGGTGGCAAAAAGCGTTTTTGCTTTAGTTTTGTTGACGATAAATTCACTTACGGCTTTAGCGATGCTTAATCCATCGTAGGTGCTGGTACCACGGCCGATCTCATCAAGAATTATCAAGCTATCGCGGGTGGCATTATTTAATATATAAGCAACCTCAACCATTTCAACCATAAAGGTGCTTTGTCCAGCAGCCAGATCATCAGATGCTCCTACCCGGGTAAATATTTTATCAACTATTCTTATATCCGCACTATCTGCAGGTATGAAACTACCTATCTGCGCCATTAAAATCAATAAAGCGGTTTGCCGCATAAAAGTACTTTTCCCGCCCATGTTAGGACCAGTAATAATTGCAAAGCGTGAATCATTATCCATTCTGATATCATTAGGAACAAATCGCGAAGCAAGTAAATACTTTTCTACCACCGGGTGGCGTCCCGCTTTAATTTCCAGGTTTTTTTCCCGATTGATGCGGGGGCGCACATAATTATTCAAATATGCTGCTTCACCCAGGGAATAAACTACATCCAAGTCAGATACTTTATCGGCAGTTGCTTGTATCCTGTCTATGTATAAAGCAATTGTTTCGCGTATTTCAATAAATTCCTGGTGTTCCAGAGCAAAAAGTTTTTCCCGGGCACCTAAGATTTGACCTTCATAATTTTTTAATTCTTCATTTATGTATCGTTCTGTGTTTACCAGTGTTTGTTTGCGGTGATAATCAAGTGGTACCATATGTAAATTAGATTTACTGATTTCGATAAAATAGCCGAAAACTTTATTAAAACCTACTTTTAAGTATTTAATTCCGGTACGTTGTTTCTCACGGCTCTCAAAATCAATCAACCATTGCGAGCCTTCCTGGCTTAACTTTTTTAATTCATCAATGGAAGTTCGGTAACCTGCTTTTATTATCCCTCCTTCTTTTATTCCTAAAGGAGGGTCATCATCTATTGCCGTATTTATTAAATTCGATATTTCTTCTAAAGTATCCATTTGGTTAATCATCTTAAGTAAATCACTGCTGGCTTCATTTAATAATTGTTTTAATTTGGTAATCGCTGCAATTGATAATTTTAAAGCAATCATGTCGCGGGGAGTTGCTATACCACTGCCAATCTTACCAGCTATTCTTTCCATGTCATAAACTTTGACCAGAGCTTTTTGCAACTGGTCTTTAAAAGGTAGTTTGATTTTAATTTCTTCCACCGCATCCAGCCTGTAATTAATAAGAGCAATACTTCTGGATGGTTGTTCTATCCACCTTTTCAGTTTTCGCTTACCCATAGCAGTATTACAATAATCTAAAACCGATAATAACGATCCTTCTCTTTTGCCATCTCTAATAGTAGATGATAATTCCAGATTTCTGCGTGTGGAAGCATCCATTTCTACAAAATTTGAGGTATTATATTGCGAAATAATTTTGATATGGGTCAGATGAGTTTGACGGGTCGCTTGTAAAAAAGTAATGATGAGACCGGCAGCAATAATCCCGGGACCTATTAGGTTTAAGTCCAGCTTTTCATCGCCGCTGATTCCTAATTGATTCTTTAATAATTGAGCTGCCGCATCGACAGCAAAAATTGCTGCTTCGACCTCAGTAAAAACCGTGGGAATATTATTTAAACCTTTTTCATGCCACTTATTATCTAAGATATCAGCTGGCGGGATTAAGCATTCTGCCGGTCTCAGCCTAAAAAGTTCTCCTGTCAACTCACTTAAAGCATTATTGCCTGTAAATTCTGTTACCCAGAATTCTCCGGTGCTGATATCACAATAGGCAAAACCAATCTGGCCCAGATTTTCATAAATAGCCGCTAAATAATTATTGCTGTTTTCGCTTAACATACTGTCATCAAGGACTGTCCCCGGAGTAATGATTTGAGTTACTTCCCTCTGCACAATTCCTTTAGCAGCTTTAGGGTCTTCAACTTGTTCACAGATAGCTACTTTATAACCGCGGGATATTAGTTTAGCAATATAACTAGTAGCTGAATGGTGTGGTACACCGCACATAGGAACCTTCTGTTCGCCGCCATCTCTGGCAGTTAAAACTATTTCCAGCTCTTTTGATGCTAATACCGCATCTTCGAAAAACATTTCGTAGAAATCACCCAGACGAAAAAATAAAATGGCATCTTTATGTAGTTCTTTGTTGGCTAAATATTGTTGTATCATTGGTGTTGGCTGGGACAAGCTGCTTATACCTCCTAAAAAGAAAGACTTAGCAATCTAAGCCTCAGACCGTCAAAAAAGGTACCCGAGGGCACCTCTGATGTTCGCTTCGCGCACTATTAATGTTGCTAATAGTTACGTTAATTCGGAAGTCCCGTTCAATCGACGTACCGCTTGTACGTTTCAATCTCGGCCCTTCCGATTGCCTTGCTCTTAACCTTTTTTGCTCGCTCTGTCAGGGTGTCGACTTTAGTAATACTCTATTTTTGTTGTGGTTTAAATTACATACTGTCACAACCGCAACCACAGGAATCACAACCGCCAGAGCAATCATCTTCATCTGTAATAGCCTGATTAATTGCAAAATACACCGCTTGCATTAAATTATCAAATTTTTCTTGTGCCTGCATCAATTGCTGGATGGTTTCATTTTCTGCTAATTGATCTTCAAGTATTTGCAAGTGATCTTCATCGGTTTTACTTACAATTTTACCTTCATTCATTTGATCTTCCAATTTCATTTTGGCTTCCTGATAGCTGATAATCAGGTCATAAGCTTTGGAATCAGCGGAAATACTGGTTTGCATATTTTTTAATTGTTCGATCTCCTCTGATTGCCCCAATGCATTACCCAGTTCAAAAGCTAATTTAATAATGTCTTCTGCGGTCATAATATTTTCCTCCTAATAATTTATTAATTCACCAAATAGTGAAAAAGTCGTACTCCTAGTTATTCTAACATTTTTGAAACTGCCGATTAAGTCTTTTGCCCCAGAAAATATTAAAATACGATTATTGCGGGTTCTGCCGGTAAGCATATCAGGATTAGTTTTACTTAAACCTTCTACTAAAACTTCCTGTACGCTGCCAATAAGTGATTTGTTAACTGCTGCCGCTATACTGTACTGAAGTTCATTTAACCTGCTTAAACGTTCCTTTTTTTCGGCCAGTGTTACCTGGTTTTCCAGGTCTGCGGCCCGGGTACCAGTACGCACAGAGTACATAAAAGTGAAGGCTGCGTCAAATTTTATCTTTTCTACCATTTCCAGTGTCTGCAAAAAGTCCTGTTCAGATTCACCGGGAAAACCAACTATTAAATCGCTGGTAATTGAAACATCAGGAATAGCTGCTCTTATTTTCCTGGTTAGATCCTGATAATGTTCTCTGTTGTACCCCCGGTTCATGCTCTTCAAGATGTCATTGCTGCCTGCTTGCAGTGGCATATGAATATGCTCGCACAGTTTTTTATTACTGGCAATAGTATTGATAAGTTTATCAGAAATATCCTTGGGATGGGAAGTCATAAATCTTATTCTGTGGATGGATTCTATTTTAGAGGCTTCACCTAATAAATCCGAAAAATCAAATTTATCGGCTAATCCCTGCCCATAAGAATTAACATTTTGTCCTAACAGAGTTATCTCTTTATAGCCTTGTTCACTTAATTTGTTTATTTCATTCAGAATATCATCAGGTTGACGACTTCGTTCCCGTCCCCTGGTATAAGGAACAATGCAATAACTGCAAAAATTATTACATCCGTACATGATGTTTACATAGGCTAATAACCCGGGTTTATTGATACTAGGTATATTCTCAATGATATTCCCTTCTTTTTCCCACACCTTATAGACTCGCGAATCCAGGCTTTGTGCTTCATCAATTAATAATGGCAATTCATGGATATTATGAGTACCAAACACTATATCAACGCCATTTTTCTTTAAACGTGATTTGTTAGCCGGTAACTGCGCCATACAACCGCCTAAAGCTACTAGCAGATCAGGGTTTTTCTTTTTTAATTTATTTATTTCGCCAAGTTTTCCATAGACACGATTTTCAGCTGAGTGGCGAACACTGCAGGTATTAAATATAACAATATCAGCTTCCTCCGGTTTACTGCTTTCACAGTAACCAATTGCCTCCATTAATCCGGCAATCGTTTCAGAATCTCTGACATTCATTTGACAACCGTAAGTTAAAATATGATATTTTTTGGCTTCGTTTAAAATCTGCAACTTAATTCCCTCCTAGTTTATTTATTATAACCTTTTTATTTATTAATCAGGAAATGCTGTTGAATAAATGGTAATGTATTTTACCAGCCCAAAATATTGTTAAAGTTTAAAATAATATGACATAATAATGCAAGAGTTAAGAAGTCGCAACTATACCAGTTAAGAAATGTTCTGGGCTAAATGAATAAGTGAAATAAGTCCAGCGGTTAAATGTCAAGAACCAATTGGAAAAAAGTTTTAAAAAATT
>CAZLVY010000014.1:0-33217 GCA_964563125.1 uncultured Syntrophomonas sp.
GGAGGCAGTATGGGGGCAGAAAAAGCGGCAGCCTTATTTAAGGAAAGAAATATCGAGTTCGAATGTGTTCTCGATGAAGGCGGATGTATTGTAACTGATATGATGGAAGGCCTTAAAGTACCAGCAGCTTTGGTAGGGATTGCTGAAAAAGCTATAGCCAATTTCAAGATAACTGTAAGCGGACAGGGGGGACATTCTTCCATGCCGCCGGTCAATACAGCTATCGGTACCCTGGCCAAAATTATTGCCAATTTGGAAAGCAACCCAATGCCGGCGCGACTGATAATGCCAGTCAGAGAAATGTTTAAGAAAATGGCGCCCCACATGGATAGTAACAGATTTGTCCTGAAAAACATCGGGCCCCTTTTCCCGCTAGTCAACTCCAAATTGGCAAAAAGTCCAACCATAAATGCTATGATTAGAACTTCTATGGCGGTCACTATGACCGGGGGCGGATATGCGCCCAATGTTCTGCCGCCGGAAGCCTGGGCTATAGTTAATTCCAGAATCCTGCAGGGTGACAGCGTGGATGGAGTTATGGAGCATATGCGCAAAGTTAATCCGGGAATTGATTTCACTATAGAAAAGCTGCTGGGGGACGACCCTGCAAAAAGCGCCCCCATTGACTCACCGGCTTATAAAACTATCGAGAAAATTCTGGGGGAAATGTACCCCGATGTCTTAGTCCTGCCTTATCTGATGGCAGGAGCAACAGATTCCAGAAAGTATGCCGGGCTTTGCAGCAACATCTACCGCTTCGCAGCGATGGTTTTAACTAAAGAGCTTTATGCAACTATTCATTCGGAGAACGAAAGGCTGTCAGTTAAAAATTTCTCCAGCATTATGGAATTTTATTATAAATATTTAATTAGCATATAAGTTAAGCTAAACTTATATAGGGGATTATTATCGGGAGTTAATGGATATGGATTTAGGCATAAATGATGTGGGGCTTTTGAAGAAGTTTTACAAGATTTATGAGATACTTAGATTAAATGGAGCAAACCATTAATATTTAAAAGGAGGAATAGATTTTGAATCAAATCGAAAAAGCATTGATACATGCTTTGTTTATTCATCTGCACCATAATACAGACAAGGCTATAGATTTCAGCGCATTCAAGAAGCTGAATGATAAGGTGGATGCTACCTGGCCAGGGACCCTGCTGGTAGGGCCTGATGCCAATGACGATGCAGCGGTGGTCAGAATCCCCGGCACCGAAACCCTGGTGGCGGCCAAACTGGAAAGCCACTGCAGTCCCTGTGTACCCCGTCCCTATGACAGCGCCGCTACCGGAGCCGGTGGGGCTATGCGAGATGTAGTAGCTATGGGCGCTCGGCCCATATTCATCCTCGATTTTATCGGCACCCGGCCGCTGGAGGATAAAGTGCTGGTGGGACCGTGCGGATTCGAAGGCACCTGTACCTGTGGAAACTGCGTGGAAATGACCAGTCAGGAACGCATTAATCTGATGCTCAAAGGAGTGCGGGATATGGCTGATGCCATGGATGTATTCGTAGCCGGGGGCGGTTTTTCCACCTCCTTCAGCGATATCGTCCCGGCAGTAGTGTTGGGCGTAATAGGAAAACAGATCACAGATAAACCCCTTACCAAGCCGGCTAAAGCGGCGGGGGATCGGATTATAATCGCTGGTCTGACCAATACTGACGGCAATGACTCTTTGTACCGGGCGGGACTGGTGCAGGAAATGCGCCCGGCTATCGCCCTCTTTGCTGAAGAGAGAGCAGTGATGGAGGCCAGCCTGGCCGCTATGCAGACCGGCAAGATCAAAGCCTGCTCAGATCTGGGTGCTGCAGGGATCGGAGCAGCGGTTTGTGAATCAGCCCGTTACGGCGGACTGGGTGCCAGGGTTGATCTAGCCAAGGTACCCCTGCGGACAGAAGAGATAACCCCGGAAGAGATACTGATCTGTGAAACCCAGGGACGGATGTTGTTCCAGGTGGCAGCGGAGGATGTCGACCAGGTGATGGCTGCCCTCAACGAAAACATGCAGGCAGCCGTAATCGGTGAAATCACCGCCGCCCAAGAAGCAATATTCGTATACGGAGATAAACAGATTGCAATAATCCCCAACCAACCTACGCCAGAACAACTGGAAGCAGCAAAGTTATAAGACGATCAAGGGGGAGATTCACCCCCATCGTCCAGGTTTGAGTATTAACATGGCCTTGACCATAGCGGCGGTGGTAGAGAATTATGATCATTACAGACTTGCTGTGCTAAAACCAGGATAGACTTGAATCAGTATCTTCGGTTATTAAAAGTAATAGCCCGCAGAAGCTTGTTATTACACTGCTTGTGGACAAAGTGACTTATGAGGTTACTTCGGAAGGACAGCCTTGGAACCATCTTATTAAACCGTGGCAGGGGAGGTATTGCGTGAATTTGAATGGGCCTGGCCATGAAAAAATATATACGGTTCTTAAAGAGAAAGTGGAAAAGTGGCCCCGGAGTTTTATTCTCCTGGATAGTTTGTATGCCGGCGCTGAAAAAATGGATTCGGAAATGCCCGCTTTTCTTCAGAGTCCTCGGGGGCAGTCTGCCTTCTGCCAGGCGGTTCAACGTTTGGTGAATGAACAAGGGATTTTACCGGTCGGTAGGAAGCCTTACACTCAGCAGGGATTGCATCAGAAATACCGCATAAATAATACCCCTGTCAATAAAGATGATCAGCTGCTTATGGAGATTATCAGAAGTATCAGGCCGCCGGCATCGGTTGATTACTATATCAAAAATCCCAAGGAATTTTTGCAAGACCGGACGATAATTACAGCTATGATTGACTTCCTCGTGCATGAAGATCAGAAGATAATAACTGTCAATGAACGAGCTTATCAGTTGTTCGGGGATGAGAAATTTTTTAAGGGTGCTGGTAAAAGTAGGAGTCGGGGGGAATCGGTTCTGAAAAAGATGGGGCTGAACTATGCTCATTTAAAGTGTGTAGAGACGGTTGAACCATTCTTTAGCTTTCAAGCCCGGGATTTTTATTCACGGGAAGCCCGGGATGTGTATATTGTTGAAAACAAAGATACTTTCTGGTCCTTCAAACGCTGCATTATGGATATTCCCTCAATTATTAAAGCAGATATGCTCATTTATGGTGAAGGTAAAAAAATCATCAGTAGTTTTAAATTTATCAATGAATATGGTATAGATGTATTAGGGGATAAGATCTATTATTTTGGCGATCTGGATGCGGAAGGAATAAACATATTTTGTGAACTGCGGAATGCATATCCCGACTTTGACATTGTTCCCTTTAGAGCAGGATATCAGGCCATTCTGGAAATTGGGCTGAATAATCCCGTAGTTAAAACACCCAAAAGGCAGCAGATAAAACCAGCTAACATCGAACAGTTCATTAAGGCCTTTGACTCTTCCCGGGCGGCCCAGCTCAAGCGGCACCTGGAGGGAGGATTCTATATACCGCAGGAAGCCTTGTCAGCGGCAGATATGCATGAGAGGTTTGGGGATAAAATAAGCGATGGTGACTCAGATACGCAGATTTGAAATTAATGATAAAGACGATATTCTAGCTCGGTCCATAATACAGGAAAACACCGGGGGCAAAGACCCGGAGCTGTCCCTGGCCCATGATTTTCTGGATGAACTTGATATGAGGCTGGAGCAAATCAAAGTATATTATCCTATCATGGAAATCTTTCGCAAGAGGAAGCCGGATGAGTTTTCGCAGTTGGTTCCCGAGCTGTGCCTCCTGACCTTTTCCTATTTAATATATGAAGGCAAACTCAAGCATAAAGGCATCACTTTTCAGAATCTGGCCTCGTTTCTGGCCAAAACGCTGCCAGCCATAATATCCAGCGATATTACCGATGAGGCTGCCCGGGAGTTAACCGCTGATATTTTGGATGGGCTGCAAAATGGAGGCCGGAACTTCTTTCTCAACACTTATAGTTTCAAGACGGGAGGATTCAGGGAAAGATATGTGAAGTTTCTGGATATCAAGCAGCTTGAGGATGGCTTACTCCACTACTATATCACCGAGCAGGGGGTAGACTTCTTCCTGCGCACCAAAGAATTCCCTGAGGAAACTAAGGTTACCATCAACTTGCTGCTGTTTCAAAAGCAAATGGAAAAGGGTGCTTTTGGCTTTGCCTACGAAACAGTTCGTCGGCTGAACCTGGAGGTGCAAAGGAAAAAAGACCGTAAGTATGCATTACTTGAAGCTCTGATGTATGGGCTTTTGGATCAGGGGGAGGCTTATAGCAACTATCATCAAAGCATCGTTAAGCAATTTGAGGAGGAAGCTGAGTTGTTCAATACCGCGGTGATGAATGTCAGCAGCGCCTTCGGTGAGTATGTGGAGAGAATCAACAATGGAACGGCCACTGAACGGGAAATGCGCACATTTACCTTGCTGAAGATTATTGAGAAGGAAATCAGCCTCGCCCAGACTTGGCATACTGAGCTTTTAAAAGAAGCAGCCAGTTTTACCCGGGAATATGACCAGGCTTTGGGAATCAGAAGAAAAGCCATCTTTACCGAAAGGTTTAATTTTGAAGGTGAATTTGAAAAGCTTATCACGCAAAATGATGATCCCCAGGCTCTTAAATATCTATTTGAACCCTTACTGAATCCCCGAGTGAGTAAAAGCTTTAATCCTCTACGAATCCTGGAGCCCCAGCGCCTGGCCCGGCAAAAACCGGAGGAAGACAGAGCCAAAGTGGGCGAGATTGATGCTGATAGGGAGACCATTGATATCATAACCGCTAAACGGGTCAGAAAAAATTTTTTATTCTATGCGGCCCGGCTTTTGGAAGCCCTGGATACACCGGAACAACAGATTGATCTATCGGAATTCTGCCGCGCTCTGGTCAGGAGTTATTCGGAAGATAGTGTTTATAACGGGGATTTCCTGAGCTTTATTATAGAAATTAACCGGGATAAGAAAATAGGGGAACGCTCACGGGTAATCAGTATGGTGGATGGAAGTATGAGCTCTAATGATAACCTCAAGACTATAGAAGAGATTTTTGTAAGAGCTGCCCTGCCGCTGGAATCAAAACTCAGCCGTATAAAAGTCACCAGCCTGCCGGAACAGGAAATTGAGTTGCTGCCGGGTTTGAAAATAACCAATATGTTGTTTACAGGAGAACGATCATGATGAATAGAGAAACAATGGAAATCTTAGATGATGCTTTGGCTATCCTCAAAGCCCTTTTACAGGGGGAGGAGGTGGGTAAAAGCAATAACGCTAATCTATTTAATAAATACCGTCACAGCACAGAGATAGAAGATACGCTGTTCTATATAGCCGGTAAGCTGGAACTCAGAGTTTACTCTGGCCATGATCAGTTGTTTATTTGTCCCGAAGTTGGCAGCCGCTTATTTGGCTGGAGCAACGAGGAACTGCGGAACCGGATTAGTTATATTTCCAACAACAGTGAGCTATTTACGGGCTACTTTATAATCATGACCCTCATTACTATGTTCTATCGGGAAGCCTATCCTGACACACCGGTAGTTTATATCAAAATGAGCGACCTGGTGGAGAATGTAAGCCGCAGGCTGGAAGTTCTGCAGGATATGGACAACCTGGACACCGTCAGCCTTAAAAATCAATTTGATTTTGTTGAGATATGCAGAGTATGGCAAAAGCTGCCTGATGCCAGGGAAGGGGTTGCCGGGGGCAAAAATGACAAAGTTGCTTTTGTAGAAAACATCTGCAAATTCTTACATAGCGAGAAATTGATTGGGCTGGATAACCAGCAGCGCATCATTTATCCCAGTGAACGATTCAAGACCATCATCTGGAACTATTATGAAGATCGTGATAATCGTAGAGACCTGCTGTCATTTATTAATGACCTGGAGGTGAACGGCTGATGCCGCATATTAAAAGCATACGAGTGACTAATGTCCATTTTAATAATGCCACCCAATTCTATGATGATTTTAATTTGGAATTGGGCGGCAGGAATACCACCTATGATCTGGAAAACGGAGGCGGAAAATCCCTTTTGCTGCTGATGCTTCTGCAGACGGTTTTGCCCAAATCGAATCTCAGAAAGGAAAAACCGGTCAGTCTCTTATTCCAGGGCGGGAAGGACCGCACTTCCCATGGGGTGGTGGAATGGAATATGGAGGACAACCATGGGTACAAGTATTTGCTGACCGGGTTTTGCGCCCGCAAAAGAAAGGGTTCTGGTGCAGTCACGGGAGTTGAGGGGACCGATGAAGATGAGCGCCTGCAATCGGCAGATATTGAGCACCTGAATTGGTGTGTTTTTTGTAATGACCATAGCATAACCGGAATTAAGTCGGTGCCGTTAGTTACAGAAGAGGCAGGAGAAAAGAGATACGCTAATTTTGAGGATATCCGTAAGTATATTCAGCAAATGAAACAAAAAGGGCTGCCGGCCGAAATATTTGAAGGCATTGATAAATATCAACAATATTTATCGGCCCATAGTTTAATTGCGGCTGAATGGCAGATAATTCGGGGTATCAACAGCGGTGAAAACAGTATAGAAGCTTATTTTCGTCAGAACACTACATCCCGCAAGCTTATCGAAAATCAGTTTGTAAAAATAATAGAGGATGTTGAGGTTCTCAACAGTAAGGGCAAAAACAATGAGGCCAGTCTTTTGCTGGCGGATACCCTCATTCAGATCAGGAGCAGACTGAATGAATATCTACAATTGAAGGGGCACCTGGGCGAATTTGAGAAAATCAAAGCATATTATCAGGAGTTTGCCCGGAAAAATGACGACCTGCTGGAATCGTTCGCCGCGCTCGAGGGCTATAAACAGCAAGCAGTAGCGATTCACAATCTGATCATTAATAAGCTGGATGGAATGGAAAAACAAAAGAATGCGGTTGTAAAACGCCAGGCAAGTAATGCGGCCGGGAGCCGGGAGGGACAGCAATTAAAAAGATTGCTCCAGGCCGGACTGGTAAATTTTGAAAAGCTGCACATGAGTGCACAAAAGGAGACCTTGGAGCTGGAAAGAGATCGCCTGGGGGAGAAGAGTCGAGGAGGGGAACAACACCTCAATCATCTCCTGACTTTGGAGGGCTATGGGGAGTACCGGATTGTAAAGGGTCAGCTAAGTGAAAACCGCCAACACCTTCAGGTCTTGGAGGAAGATGAAGATGTCACCAAGGCTGCTTATCGCACTGCTGGGGGCCGACTCAGTTTTTTGCTGGCCCGGCGGTCAGAAGAGCTCAAGGATTTGAGTGAAAACCTGGGGGAAATCCAGCAAAAACTGTCCGCTGATCAAAAGAAGACTCAGCAGGAGTGGATTGGGGCGGAGAAAAAGGAAGCCTTGCTGGGGGCAGCCGTTGAAAACCTTATGCAAGCAGAACAAGATTGGGGCACCCAACTGACCCATTTAAATAATTATTTTTTGGAGCGGGGAGAGATGGAAGTAGCCCTGGCACCGGAACAGTTTTTGGGACCGGTCGAAAATGAACTAAAGCAGTATTTAACCGCCCGGGATACTATTGACGAGCAGATAAATTCCGGGGTTGCTTTGGTTCAAAGCCTGGAAATCGAGGCGGTTAAAACGGAAAGCGAAATAAATAAACACCTGGAAATTCAGCAACAGTGCCAAACATGGCTCAACCAGTATCAACAGGCCAAGTCCAGTCTGGAGTATAAAGCAACAGTATTCAATAAAAACACCATTGTAGCATACCGGGAAGAGCTGGAACTGCTGATTCACCAAGAAGGATTGCAACATCTGGAAAAGGAGATCGAAACCGGGAGAATAAGGCAAAAACAGCAGCTTTCTCAGCAAAGGGGTTATTATGTGCCCAATGAAGAAGTACTGTCACTGGCCGAGCAATTACACTATAAATGCGAATTCGTCAAAACCGGTATCGACTGGCTGGCTGACCTTAAACCTGAGGAACGGGGAGATGTCATGCAAGCCATGCCTTATTTGCCCTTTGCTGTAATTGTTGATAATACCGCTTTTACCCGCCTCAAGAATGGCCGCCTGAAAGTGGATTTGGCGTCTGATTATCTCTTGCCGATTGTTAATCTTGAGATTCTGCGCGAGAAGCCCGCTGGGGGTACTGATAATATATATTATTTCTGCAATTTCTCCGGGTTGCTTGATCATAGTCAATATGAACAATATATCGAAAAAATGGCAGTTGCCCTGGCAAATATTGGCGGGGAAATGGCAGCTGGAGCTGCCCGTTTGGCGGAGTTGAACCTTGAGTTGTCAGAGGTCAATAATTTCTATGCTGTATATCCCCTAAATAAAGTCGACGACCAGCAAGAGAGACAGTTGGCCGCCACTCGGGCACTGAAAGATTTGTATAAAAGCCGGGTGGACATTAAGGCTCAAAAGGAACGCCTTGGCACTGAGGGGGAGGCCTTAGCTCAGCAATTGGAAATGAAGGCCGAATTGATCTCCGAGTGCCAGAATAAGCTGGCCAAGCTCAAGGATATTATTCAAGCCAACCAGGAACTGGCTGCCACCAGATCAGAATTGGCTGAAAAGCGCAAAGAGCTGGCCGCGATAAAAACCACTATTAACAGTCTTGGTATACTGTCAGAGAAACTGGAGCAAGACCGGGAACAGAATCAAAACCAACTCAACCAATTAGGAATTGAACTGCATGAGCTTACCCAGGAAATGGAAAAGCTGTCCGGTTTTGTGGGCATTGAAAATGATGGCTCGCTAAGTGAGACCCGCAACGAATACCGGGCTTTGCATGCCGCCGTCAGCGACCGAACCATGAAAGAAGACCGAATCAGAAGCGAGTTGGCGGATTTGGAAAGAAGGCTCAAAGAATTATGCGAACGAATTGAGCGTGATTACGAAGGAGACCTGCCCAAGGTTGAAAATAGTGAAATGAGCGGCGTGTTGATTACAATACCTACTAAGGCCATGATAGCAAATGCCCGGCGGGATAAGGCTGAAAATGAGAAACACTTGAGCAGTGCAGAAAGAAAAGTAATCGAAATCGAGATTAGAATAAAGAATGCTGAAGAAAAGCTACAAGATATTTTGGCCGAGGTTCCCGGGCAGGTCATTGAGGAATTGCCCTATTATGACAGTGACCATCGTTATCGCCAGGAGATCAACGCCGTTGAACAGCTGATAAGAAGCTATGATGAGGAAGTAGCCAAAGACAAGGAGAAGCTTGAACGGATCAGCTGGGAAGAACAACAATTGCAGCGTCAGGAAGAGGACTATCAGGATTTTCTGGAAAGGGAAGAAGTCATGATTAGTGCCGCAGCAGCAACGGAAACCAAGGATTTTCGCCTGTTTGAGAGAGAATTCCGCGGTGGGCAGGAAAGTATTCAAGTGCTGCTCAACAAATGGGATGAGCGGATAAACACCATTAAGGCTGAAACAGCTGCTTTTATAATCCGCGAACCAGTAGATGAATTGGGGAAAATAAGCAAGCCTGTCAGTTCCATACAGTGTCACCAGCGACAGGCGGCTTTTATTGAGTATATAGCCAATATCGATGAACAGATGCAGAAAATAGGCCATGACATTATTCAGTTGGAAAGCTATCAGCAGGATTTTACCCGCCGATGTATTCAGCGAGCGGAATTGATGCTGGGGCAATTGAGAAAATTGGAACCCCTTTCCCGCATAGAAGTATATGGGCGGCGTACCAATATGATCGAACTTAAACTTCCAGAATTCGAACCGCGTGAAAAGCAATTGAGGATGAAGGCCCATATTGACGGAATTGTGCGGGAAATCAGCGAGGAAGGAACTGTCGACAGGAAACGGATTGCGGCCCAGCTTTCCAGTCAAGAACTGTTGGGCCAGATTACTGATATGGATAAAGCGGCCGTTCGGCTGTATAAAGTTGAAAGCATACCGGAAAATTCACGATTCTACCGCTGGGAGAACGCCGTCGGCTCTGAGGGGCAAAATAATTCTCTTTACTTCATCTTTGCAGCCTGCCTGATTTCATTTATCAGGATGCTATCTATCAGTAATACGGCAGTTAGGACCAAGAAGGTCATAATTGCTGATAATCCTTTTGGTTCCACTTCGGCGGTTTACCTGTGGGACCCTATGTTTAAAATATTGAAGCAAAATGATATTCAGCTGATTGCCCCTGGACACAAAATAACTCCGGAAATTACCTCAAGGTTCGGGGTAAACTATCTGCTTAATCAAGACATTTTACAAGATGGACGTATGCGAGTGGTAGTCAAGGATGTGCGGGTTGAAGAAGATGAAGACAGGATGGGTTTTATGGAAGCCGAACAATTGTCCATGTTTTAGGAAGCAGGCCCATCGCATTTGATTTCTCAAGCGATTCATAATAAGAGTTCTTCTTGATTTGTGAATGTTTCGGACTCTAGAGAAGCTTTATTTATCTGTGTTTTTGTCGGGTCTGATTTGACTTCATCTTCTATGCAGCTTTTATTTTATTCATCGAAAACCAGCAAAGACTTTTACTCCTTTTTAAGTGGGATGTTAAATGGGGAGGAACGGAGATGGCGATTAAAACCGCTCGGGCGGATGGGGCAGCGCAAATTAAGATTGATACAGCCAAGTGCAATGACTGCGGTCTCTGTGCTGAAGTCTGTAAAGGTGCTCCCCTGTATATGGCAGAGGGGAAGTTGATTATTGACCAGCCAAGGTTTTTTAGCTGTATTGGCTGCGGACAATGCATGTGTGTATGTCCCCGGGAATGCATACAGATTAGCGGGCGGGACATGTCTGCTGAGGATGTTATTTCACTGCCGGAAAAAGAGAGCCGAGCTAGTTATGAACAGTTATACGCGCTGCTGTCAGCTCGCCGTAGTACCCGTAATTTTAAAGATAAGCCAGTTGAGTCTGAGGTTATAGAGCTAATAATTGAGGCGGTTTCTACTGCACCTATGGGTTTGCCGCCCAGTGATGTGGAAATTCTGGTGTTGAATTCACGGCACAAGGTGGGGGAATTCGCTGATGATATTCTAGAAATGGTCAAGAAGTCGCGGTGGATGTTTTCACCGCTGGTAAGTTTCTTGTTAAAGCCTTTTTTGGGCAGGGAATATGCTGAATCAGTAGAAACTTTTATCCGCCCGGCCGTAGACATCTTTATCGATGAGCAAGCCAAAGGAAAGGACTATCTGCTGTATGATGCTCCACTGGCCATGTATTTTCACAGTTCCCCTTATGCTGATCCTGCCGACTCGCTGGTTGCTGCCACCTATGCCATGCTGGCTGCAGAATCTTTAGGACTTGGATGCTGCATGATCGGCACTCCGGCTTACTTTATTAAATACAGTAAAAAGATTAAACATAAATATAACCTTCCTGCTAAGAATCAACCCGGAATTGTAGTCATTTTTGGTTATCCCGGTATCAAATACAGGAAAGCGCTTAAGAGACGCCTGGGCAAAGTAACATATATTTGATCCCAGGCGAAAACTGCCCCCTGTTGAGTAACAGGGGGCAGGGCAGATATTCAGTTCATACTACAGAAAGCCTTTTTATCAAAGTACAGCCAAACCCTGGGCACCAATAATCGGAAGTTTCGTAGCTCTAAGTACCTGTAAGAGTTTGAGCTGACCGCTTCTGGCAATACAAAACACCGAGATAGAACCCTGATTACCGTTCAGGACATGGAAGTTATTCCTGTCTTTACTTACACCACTGTCAAGCGGACCACCCATTCCCATTTTGGTACTGATAACATTATCCACAACAGATAGTGCCCCATTTTTTTCGATACGATAGGTTGTGATTGTGCCGCTGCCGCCAGCGTTGGATGTATAAGCAAATTGCTCATCCCGGGAAGCGACCACCCAGCAGGTTGCCAACTGGCCGTTCAAAACAGAACCGCTAATGACCCGGAGCGTTCCATCGGCAGCCACGCTGTAGGAGGACAAAGCATTAGGGCCTGCCTCTGAAACGAGTAAAATGCCTGAGGAAAGGAAGAAGGAACCAAAGGGCCCTTCACCACTGGAATCATTGACGGTTGGCCCTGTCAAGGTTCCATCTTTATTTACGCCAAAAACACTAAGACGATTAGTATCCAGTTCAGAGACAACCAGCTTGCGGCCGTTAGGGCTGAAGATAATACTTGAAGGTTGGGCGCTGGCAGTACTTAGTGAGTATGTGGCACTGCCAATACGGGTGAGCTGTCCGTCACGCCCCACGCGGAACCCGCTGATGTTAGAAACAAAATTGTTGCTCTCGTTTCCTGCATTGGACACATAGAGAAGATCACCGAAGATGCTTATGCTGTTAGGCCGAATGCCGCCCGAGGGCTCCACATCCGCCAGGTTTAGCGTGCCGCTGTTGTGCACACGGAAACTGCTGATACTGTTGCTGCCGGCGTTTACGGCAAAAAGGAAATGTTTATGGGGGGATAAAACGAGAGAGTATTGAGAAACCAGCGGGTCAACCACTGCTTCACCGGTGCCGCTGCCACCTGTCGGATAAGCTTGCATTTGCATGAGTTTACCATAAATGCCATGACAAAAAGCGATGACTTCATTATTTTCAGCTGCATTTCTCATGGAATAAACTATACTAGTGCACTGTATACAATTACTTTTCTTCTTTGGATGACACTCCTGATAATTGCAATATCGAGATTGGTGATTATTACATCCCATACCAAAAAACTCCTTTCAATAGAGATAATACATGCTATGGATTATTCTTCAGAAATGTTACACATGTTGCTTTCGGGGTCAGGCACCATTTGTTGCGGCTTGATGTTGTATGTTCTTCCGTTACCTGGGGAAACTAATTCCGAGGTGATTTGAGATGCCCAGAAAAGATGGAAACAAGAGTCAAAAAGAAGATCTCAAAAAGATTGAATTAACAATGAAAAACATCCAGAAAAATGAAAAGTTCTTGGAGGAAAATGCGGGAGAGCTCACGCCACACCAGCTCAAAGACGTAAAAGAACATTTGTCATCTAAGAAAAAGTTTCTTGAAGAGAGCGAGGGTACGATTCAATAATAGGAGCCTGAATCCGCACTGCGATCGTAAATGAAAACTCCAAATTTGGATGTATCAGTATAAACTTCAACAAGTAATTAACCCTAGAAGAAAAATGCCGTATTATTCAGGTCTGAATAATACGGCATTTTTATGTATTTAATTTTTACGCGGTAAATTTTTATGGTGGAGACGATCGGATTCGAACCGACGACCCCCTCGTTGCGAACGAGGTGCTCTCCCAGCTGAGCCACGCCCCCACACAAAATCGATTTTACAAGGTATCTGTACACCTTATATTCTCGAAAGCTATAAACATTATAAGGTGTATGGTGCTAAAAATAAAGGGCTGCCGGTATTTTAATCGAAATGCCTATAATTTTGCTTTAGGATTGGTATCTTCTAAATAAAACTGCCAATAAAATAGGCCCAATCGTCATAACTATGCCCGAAATACCCAAATCTATTAGTGATATAATAAGAGGTAGTTTATCTACTAAGCAACATACTTTAGGACCCTTAATGCAAACCACACGGCCTTTCACACGGCCTTTATAGTGAAACGACAAACCTAATATTTTGGAGGGGTAATAGATGAAGACAATTGGTTTAATCGGAGGAATGAGTTGGGAATCCACAGCCGAATATTATCGCATTATTAATGAAGAAGTTAAGCAGAGGCTGGGAGGGTATCATTCAGCAAAATTAATTATAAACAGTGTGGATTTTGATGAAATTGAAAAATGTCAAAGAAATGGTGAATGGGAAAAGATGGGGAAGATTCTGACTGAGGCGGCATGCGGTTTGGAGGCAGCGGGGGCAGATTTTATTATCCTTGGCACCAATACTATGCACAATGTTGCTGACCAGATCCAGGCCGGCATTCATATTCCTTTTCTTCATATAGCCGATATCACGGCCCAGGAAGTTTTAGCTAATGGCATAAAAACCATTGGACTGTTGGGAACCAGATATACTATGGAACAGGATTTCTATAAATCGCGATTAGAGGCTCAGGGTATAAGGGTTTTGATCCCCGAGGAAGCAGACAGAGTAATCGTAAATGCGGTAATTTTTAATGAACTGTGCCTGGGACAAATTATCGAAGAATCAAGGACCAAATATAGAAGCGTCATTGCGGATTTAACCGAACAAGGCGTGGATGGAATCATTTTAGGCTGTACGGAAATTGGCTTGTTAGTTAAGCCTGAAGACTCGAAGGTGCCGCTGTTTGATACCACTGTGATCCATGCCCTGGGCGCTGTAAACTTTGCGCTGGACAAATAAGGAAAAAGCAGTCGGGGAATTCTTATCGTCGATAAGGTAACTCTTAATTGGGTTTTGCTGCGAAGGTTGAGTTAAGAATGATATGAAGGTGTGACATTTTTTACACAAAACATTTTCCTTAAATTTTTTCTTAAGCAGTATTGGTACTTTATAAATGACAATATTGTCAAATCATCTGCAGCCAATGTCATGTTGCTTTTACTTAATATGTAAAACAAAAGAAGCGAAGGAGCTATATATGTAGCAGATGTAGATTTGAAAAAATATCCTGGGTAGATATTAGCGGGCATTAATACAAGGAGTTCTGTAGGATGATGGAGAATTAGATTTTGGACTATGAATGCGGGAAGTGATGAAGTGCCAAAAACTAAGGTTTTATTTATTCTGCCCGGTATGTCAGCAGGTGGAGCTGAGCGGGTAATGCTAAATTTGCTTACAAACTTACCCCGGAAGCAATTTGATTTGTCTCTGGTCTTGATGAAGGATGGAGGAGAGTTTTTAGCCAAGGTGCCGGGAGATGTAAAAATATTTATATTGAAAACCAAGAGGCTCCGTTATGTTATACCAAAATTGATAAACTTAATATGGCGGCAAAAAATAGATGTGGTTTTTCCTACGCTGGGAGGATTGAACCGCCCTATAATGATGCTGAAATGGCTGTTTCCTCCCCAAACCCGTGTAGTAATAAGAGAGACAATTGCTATGAGCGGCTTAATGAAATACAACGTCAGGAAGCAGAGTACAATTACATTAATTAAATGGTTGTACCCCAAAGCTGACTCGATAATATCTCTTTGCAAATATATGGTTGCTGATCTTGAAGAACTAACCGGGATAAGCTTCAAAAATCAGCAGGTAATCTATAATCCGGTTGATATTATAGGAATAAAAATCAATGCAGCCTGCGCCAACCCTTTTTCAGGAAAAGGATTAAACATAGTTGCGGCTGGACGTCTGGATCGGCAAAAAGGTTATGAACGATTGATAAAAGCATTTCCGGCTTTACTGGAGAAAAAACCAGAGGCTCACTTGTGGATACTGGGAGAAGGACAGCTCAGAGGCAGCCTGGAAAATCTGATTGAAGAAATGGGTCTTTGGGATAGAATTCATCTTCCCGGTTATCAGGACAATCCTTATAAATGGATCAGAAATGCAGATTTGTTCGTCTTAAGTTCACTATATGAAGGCCTGCCTAATATTTTACTGGAGGCTATAGCCTGCAGTTGCCCGGTCGTGAGCCTGGAAAACCCCGGTGGTGCACTGGAAATACTGGAAATGACCGGTCAGCCTGAGCGATATGTAAAGGAACTAACTTGGGATGACTGGTGGTTTGAATGCCCTGGACCAGAAATTATAACGAAATTGGAAGAACATTTTGGTATGGAAAAAATAGTTGCGCAATATAGCGAAGTTTTAAAATAGTGTGTGGACTATACTAAGTTACGCTTCTCTGCATTACGGCATAACTAGCAGGCAGGTATCCAGACATGCAAGAAAGCAAATCAAAGCGGATACCTGATGACAAATTTATTAAAGGGGTATAAATGATGAAAAATATAGTCGTTACAGGAGCTGCGGGTTTTATCGGTAGTAAAGTCAGCCAAATACTGTTGGATAAAGAATATACAGTTATCGGGGTTGATAATTTAAATGATTATTATGATGTGCGATTGAAGAAGTGGCGATTACAAGAGTTGAGAAGTATTCCTTCTTTTAAATTTTATAATCTTGATATCGAAAATTTGCCTGCCTTACGCGACATTTTTACAGAGCATCAGCCTGAGGCAATAATCAATTTGGCAGCTCAGGTAGGGGTGCGCTACAGCCTGGAAAACCCCTATGTATATATGTCCACTAACACTACCGGTACGCTGAATCTATTGGAACTTTGCCGGGAGTTTGGTCTACAGAAGCTGGTCCTTGCTTCTACTTCTTCGCTTTATGCTGGTCAAGAGATGCCTTTTAGCGAAGAATTACCTGTCAATACACCACTTTCACCATATGCAGCTTCGAAAAAGGCAGCCGAAGCCATGGCATACAGCTATCACTACCTATATGATCTTGATGTCAGTGTGACCAGATATTTTACTGTCTATGGCCCGGCGGGGCGTCCTGATATGAGCGTTTTCCAATTTATCTACAACATTATGAAGGGCAGAGAATTGCAAATTTTCGGAGATGGCAGCCAAAGCCGCGACTTTACCTATATTGATGATATAGCTAAGGGAACGGTTGCTGCACTTCAGCCGGTTGGTTATGAAGTTATAAATCTTGGTAATAATAGTCCCGAGCGTCTGGACCAGGTGATAATATTTATGGAAGAATACCTCGGTCTGAAGGCTTGCCTGGTGCACAAACCGTTTCATAAAGCTGATATGATGGATACACGGGCCGATATCAGTAAAGCAGAGCGTTTGCTGGGCTGGAAACCGGAGATTAGTGTAGAGGAGGGTTTGAAAAGAACTGTACATTGGATGAAGGCCAACTGGGAATGGATTGCTAGACTGCGTGTTTAAAGAAGTTTTGCTTTTGGGGCAGGTTGTTCTTATTGCAGAAAGTTTTGAACTTGGCAGTTTTAAAAGCCATTGAGTTTAACCACTGATTATTATTTGTGTGCAAAGTTCCAGGCATCCAGGCACATTTCTTTTAAATCCCTGACAGCTACCCAATCCAGATCCTGTTTAGCTAGAGATGGGTTGGCATAACATTCGGCAATATCACCGGCACGACGCGGTGCTATTTGATATTTAACCTTTTGACCGGTAGATGTCTCAAAAGCCTTAATAACTTCCAGAACGCTGTATCCTATGCCGGTTCCAAGATTATAGGTCTTGACACCTTGGGCAGTTGCAATTTTTTTGAGTGCTTTAAGGTGTCCCAGGCTAAGGTCAACTACATGAATGTAGTCTCTCACTCCGGTTCCGTCAGCAGTGGGATAGTCATTGCCAAATATACTTAGATAGGGCAATCGTCCGGCAGCTACTTTAACTATATAGGGCATTAGATTATTGGGAATACCGTTAGGATCTTCACCAATCAGGCCACTTTTATGAGCGCCAATGGGGTTAAAATATCTTAAAATGGTAATGCGCCATTGCGGATCAGAAGTATAAAGATCACGCAATATCTGCTCAATCAGCAATTTGGTGCTGCCATAAGGGTTGGTAGCAGACAAAGGAAAGTCTTCGGTAATTGGTACTGTGTGAGGATTACCATAGACGGTTGCCGAAGAGCTGAAAACTATCTGTTTAACATTGTAGCTGTTCATAGTTCGCAGAAGATTTATGGTACCGACCACATTGTTATGATAATAAAAAAGAGGTTTTTCAACTGATTCGCCTACCGCTTTGAATCCGGCAAAATGAATTACCGCATCGATATGGTTGGCGGAAAAGATTCTGTTTAGAGCCTCACGGTTTAGAAGGTTGGCTTCGTAAAAGGGGAAATCCCGCTTGGTGATTGTTTTTATCTGCTCAAGGACTTCGGGTTTGGAATTGCTGAAATTGTCTATAACTACAATGTCATACCCCGAGTTAAGCAACTCTACAGCCGTATGACTGCCTATGTAACCCGCTCCGCCGGTAACCAGTATTGCCATAATATCGCTCCCCTTTTTGCCATTAGACTAATGGTAGTAGCTAATAAACGGAGTGTCAAGCCTATCCAGGCAGTGGCGGCAATGGAGGTGGGTGGGTTTCAATTAAAAATAAAGGCAACACAGAAAGCCTGACCCCGAAGGCAACTTTGAGATTATTTTGAGGAGGAAAAGATGGATCCTAAATTAAGCATTATTGTTCCAATTTATAATGTAGAAAAATACTTGCCCAGGTGTATTGATTCTGTTCTGGCGCAAACTTATACCGATTTTGAACTTATCCTGGTTGATGACGGATCATCAGATAATTGCCCGCAAATATGTGATGAATATGCCTTGAAAGACCAGCGTATTATTGTTATTCACCAGACCAATGGCGGCGTATCAGATGCCAGGAATGCCGCTTTGAAAATCGCCCGTGGGCAGTATGCAGCTTTTGTCGATGGTGATGATTTTATAATTCCTGATGCCTATGTGCAAATGATTAAAGAGATGGATACATACGAACTTGATATCCTTACCGGACGTTGTTGCAGATTACTTGACGGGAATATTAAGAAAGTGTCAAGAAAACCGCGTACTTTCGAAAACATTGTTTATCCGGGTATTGATTTTTTTTGTCTGAGTTTGCAGCAGGATGTTATGAGTACTGGTTGTTGGCTAAACATGTATAATTTAGCTTTTTTGCTTGACAATGATCTGTTATTTAAAAAAGGCATTATACATGAGGATGAATTGTGGGTGCCGCAAGTATTTTGCAAAGCGCAAAGAGTGAAATATATAGATTTGGTTTTTTACAGTTATGTAATGCGTCCCAATTCAATCACCACAGCCATTGATAAGACCCGAAATGGAATTGATTTGTTGAATGTATGCTATGAGTTAGAGCCGCTCTATGGCAGGGTTGGCAACAAGGCACAAAGAAAAATCTTAAACGATTTTCTTTTTAACACATATATAAGGGCTGTCAGCATGGGCAGACTTTACAGAGCTGAATACCGGCATCTGCTACGGAGGGAATTTATCTTCGGCAAACCGTCATCTGTCAGGAATAATGCGAAAGCATTGTTGTTTTTGCTTGATCATAAATTATATGCCAAGGTAGCGAAATTAAAGGGGTAGAAGAAATGAGTGCTCAGGAGATGAAAAAAGTTGCCATAATGGGTAAAGCGTGTTTCCAGGTAAGTAATACGACAAACTCTTTAAAGCACATCCTATAGGGTGCAGGCAGGCAAACATATAAGCAAGTAGTGCCTGCCCCCCGAAAGTAACATTTAGTCTTCGTAATCTCTTTCTTTGTCCAAAGCTTCGTCTTTAATTTCATGTCTCATGTTTCTTAACGCATCTTCGCGTCTTTTATTCTTGGCTTTAATGTCGTGTATCATTTCACCATCATCCGTCTCAGCCATAGTTTCCTCAGCAAGTCGAATGTTTTCAAGAGTATTATTGATATTTTCCTGGAGCTTATCTACATTGTCACGGCGATCATCCGGCTTGTGTCTCATAAATTACCGCTCCTTTCAAATAATGTTTGCATCATATATTTTGCAAAAAGCTTCTTTTTTATACGATAAGAAAAAAGCCATAAAAATAGCAAATTTTTATTGTATTGTGCTTAGTTAAAGTAGTATTGTATGTGTATTGAAGGCGATTTATTTTGGGAGGGTTAGCCCCGATGAGAATTTTAATAGTTTTCGATTCTTTTTTTGGCAACACGGAACAGATAGCATATGCTATTAGTAATTCACTTGCGAAGGGCCGCTAAAAGAAGGGGAGTTAACACGGGTTGCTGATTGGATTAAGGCTGCAGTTAGTTAAACTGACGGGATAGTAACGCGAGTACGGTAAACATCCGGGAAATGTGGAATGCCTGACCTCCAGGCAACATAAAGTTAGTAAGTGGTGCTAAACCTCGATAGTTTTACTTAATTTTTATGCAAGTTATTTGGGAAAAAGGGTATATTAACGATTGGAATTGTTTACTGAATAATTCGAAAGGAGATTAGTAGAGATGACGAAGTACGAATGTAATATTTGCGGTTATATTTATGATCCTGAGGTAGGAGATCCGGAAAATGATATTAAAGCGGGAGTTGAATTTGAAGATTTACCTGATGACTGGATTTGTCCGCTTTGCAGCGCAGATAAGTCAGAATTCGAAGCTATAGATGATTAAAAGGGCGCTCACAAGTCGTTCGCATATGTGAACCACATAATAAAATAAAGGGGGCCGTGCCCGAAAACCAAAGTTTCGGCACAGCCCCCTTTTTTATAAATTAATTATTCCATAAACAGGCTGAATATTTGCCGGTACCCAGTCCAGGAAGTATCTACAACTACAAATTCATCATCGTCAAGTCTAATCTCAGAATCAATTAAGTCATAATTTCTGCCATTATAACTGAAGGTGCCTGGATCCAGTATGGTGATTTTATCAAAGTCTATCCATCTGCGAGCCACATAAATCTCCGTATCATTATTAACGCCATCCTGATATTTCGCATCATCTACATAGAATATAATGCGGTCCGGTTGATTGCCTAAAACGAAGTCATCTGATTCGGTAAGATCCATTTTTACTATATCCTGGCGCAGATCGTAATCTATACGGTCGATATCATAGGTTTTACCGTCCATTCGTGCTTTGAAAGTGGAGTCAACCTTATATTGTTTACTGCCGATTCTGACCAGGTTACGGCTTATTACCAGAACTTCTTCCAAGTCATAAACGGTGTTCCCTTTTATAATTTCCACATCTTCCACATCGCGGTATTTATCATTTACTATGACTAAATCTGCGCTGCTGCTTTCATCACAGTAAAAGATAAATCTATCCCGGTATAGCTCTATATCTTCGATGCTATAGGTCTGACCGTCAATATACATATACACTTCGTCAAAGTCATAAGTCTCACGACCAGCAGTGAAGTTTCCTGAAGCATCTATTGTCACCTCATCGAGGTCGTACATTTCCTTGTCAATCATAAACTCAATCTCGTCAATATCATCGAGTGACAAAGTGTCGTCATCGACAAATATAGCTGATATATCAGCCATACGCATTCCCTCGACGATAACCCGGTCAGTCTCAGATAAAATCAGTGGATTGCTGGCAGCAGACAGATTAATTCTGGTAATGTCATAAAATTTGCCGCCCAGGGAAATAGTCAATCTGTCATTAGTTAAGCTATAGGCTTTGCCAGCGACCTTTACATTGTATTGGTCGATAATATCAAGATCTGAAAGGTAATAGTCACCATATGCGGAGTTTACAAATAGCTGTACAAAGTCGGTGTTATACTTGTAACCGCCAACCTCCAGTGAATCAATGTTGTGTGATTGGGGGAAGCCCACCAGTATGCTGCCGCTTATCGTATATTTGCTTATTTTATATAGATTGTTATTGATTATCAGGTCAGGATTGCCCAGGGGACTATTGATGAAAAAGTTGTAAGTACCATTTATAGTTACCTGGTCGCCAGCAACAGTAATGGAATTAAGGGGCACTGACGAATAAGCAAATTTAAATATAACCGGGCTTTGGCCGAGCACAAACTTTTCATCACCAACTGCGATGTCAGTGATATCACCGCTAACCGACGGTACCGTAGTTATAGGGGATGTTCCGTCATAAAGATTTAAAAAGTCGGTCAGGACTTTAGCAACCTGAGCTCTGGTCATATCCGTGAAAGGCAAGAACTCTCCACCAGGAAAACCGCTTAATAATTTTAAATCAAAAGCTTTTTTTATATAGGCTTTATACATGCTTTTTTCCACGTTTGCCTTATCGGTGAAGGGGGGCAAAGCTCCAGTGTCAGGCTTTTCATCGAGGGCGCGTACTAACATCGCGGCGGCTTCACTTCTTTTAATATTGCCGTCCGGAACCAGACCGTCCGGATATTCAGATGGGACCAGTATTCCTTTTTTGACAGCTTCATTTATGAAATTTTTACCCCAATGTTTGCTTATATCACTAAAGCTGTTAGCAGCTGCTGCCTGTGGCTTCAGCCCCATGCTGGAAATCAACAGGGTTGTAAACTCAGCCCTGGTCATAGGGTTATCAGGTTTGAAAGTACCATCAGGATAACCTTTTATGTAACCGGCTCCAGAGAGACTATTGATATATGTCTCAGCCCAGTGGTCTTTTACATCAGGAAATTGAACGGCTGCTGCCGGTGCGGGTAGCATCGCAGTTACCAAAAAACTGACGAGTAAGAGAGAAACAAATAATTTTTTCAAAATTCTCCAACCTCCTTAAACACTTACTTTCTAACGACTTTATTTCCTTTATTATACATTGTTATACGATTGAAGGGGAATTATCTTTCACCCTAATGTAACAAATGAAACCTAAAGGAAGCATCTGAAATTAATTCTGAGGGCAATAAGAGCAACCCATAATGGGCTAACCTTGCAGTAAATCCCCCTCTGGGGCGCAGGCAGGCAAGCTGAACCCGAAAGCATATGAATAGGGCTAATAATTCTATCATATATTGTTGGGATTAAATCTCTTCTTTGGAAAAGGGGGATAAGAATATTACTAATAGAAGGAAAAATTATTATTATGTCGAAGATTTTATTAAATATAAAAGCTGAACACCGTTCAGCATGACCGAACAATAAAGGGGGTGAAAGTAAGCTTGCTCAACAGACTATCGACAAAAGTTTAATTGCTGATATTAAACAAAGTAAGGAGGGGATTAAATGCCCGGAGGAATGGAGCTGAAAAATGAAGTTTTAGCTAGCTCTACATGTGCACTGTGTGGTGCTTGTCTGGATTGGTGTCCTTACATAGCAAATATTGAAGATCATTTAGTTTTGCGCTTTGACTGCAGTGTTACTGAAGGACGCTGTTATGCAGGCTGTCCGCGCACTTTTGCTAACTGGCAGGCAATCAGCCAAAAGTATTTACCTGATACGCCACAGAATATCGAAATAGGGCCTTATTTTAAAGCTTATAAAGTGAAGGCGGCAATAAGTATCGACGGTCAACAGGATGGTGGTACGGTAAGTAATCTGGTCAAAACCATTATGGAGGATGAACTGGCGCAGACAGTTCTATTGACTGGTGCTGACGACCATATTACACCTGAACCATTTTTGTGTTCAGAGGTTGATGATATTAAAAAAGCAGCCGGTTCACGATTTCTGGCTTCGCCCGGTATGCGCAAAATAGTGGAGGCGCAGGCAAGTAAGGTGCAGAAACTGGCTGTAGTTGGCCGTCCCTGTCAAATCCAAGCACTTCGCAAACTTGACTATAACCGTAAACCCGATCAACCGCAGATGGATGTTTTAAGTATTGGCCTATTTTGTATGTGGTCATTAGGTTGGGATTTCAAAGATTATCTGCAAAAAGAGTTTCCCGGTGAGGAAATTTTGCGCATAGCTATTCCTCAGCATGGTTTTGAAGTGACAACTGATAAGGGAGTTCATGAGGTGCCGTTTGATGAGGTGAAGAAATTCGTTAAATCAGGGTGCAATTATTGTTTGGATATGACATCGGAGTTAGCGGACATTTCAGTGGGGGCTTTTGAAGCTGAAAAAGGCTGGAATACGGTATTAGTTCGTACACCAAAGGGTCAGGAACTTTTTGATAAAACGGTTGCCAAGGGTTATCTGATCTGTGACGAATATCCTGAAGGTGAGCTCGAACGGTTGAAAGGTGCTTCCATTGGTAAAAAGTCGCGTGGACTCAATGCCGCACAAGAAGCGTTTGATAAAGGGGTCAAGCCTTTCATCGATTTAAATAGTGAAATGTATACTCAGGTTAAAAAATTGGCAGAAGGGATGGTGAAATAGTTATGGAATGGATGATTACTGCCAATGAGCCAGGTAAAACCTTCCTTATGCAGGGTAATGAAGCTATAGCCCGGGGGGCTCTGGAAGCCGGTATCCGTTTTACCGCCGCCTACCCTGGTTCGCCATCCTCAGAAGTATTAACTATGTTGGGCCATGTGGCTGATAATATGGAAATATATGCCGAATGGTCGACAAATGAAACCTGTGCATTGGAAGCATGTCTGGGGGCTTCATTTGCTAAAGTCCGCTCGCTTTGTATTATGAAGCAGAATGGCCTTCTAACAGTAGGGGATGCCCTTCATACTGCCTCGCTTTCTGGAGTTAAAGGTGGATTGGTTCTGGTGGTTGCTGATGACCCCAGTGCCCATTCCAGTACTAATGAGTTTGACTCCAGACATCAGGCCCTGGCGGCAAAACTGCCAATGCTGGAACCTGCAAATATGCAGGAAGCTAAAGATATGGTCAAGTGGGGTTATGAACTGTCAGAACAGTTACAGCAACTGGTTATGGTTCGCACAGTAACGCGTATCAACCATGGCCGCAGCAGTGTAACTCTGGGCGAATTACCCCGTGAAAAACAGTCTCCCGCTGTTATTGGTGAATGGGACCGCATGGTAGCCATCAATTGGTTTAAGGATGCACAAGTAGCTAAGATAGATCAAGCCCGGGAAATTTTTGAAGAGTCGCCTTTCAACTGGTATAAAGGACCGGAAAAGCCGGATATGATAATTGTTACCTGTGGCACCGGCTGGCTTTATAGCAGTGAGGCCATTGAAATACTGGGACTTAAGGATTCGGTGGGTATTTTGAAAATCGGTACTACCTGGCCGCTGCCGGAGAACTTTATAGTAAAACATCTGTTAAAAACTAAAAAAGTTTTAGTAGTAGAAGAAGTTGATCCGTTTTTGGAACAGAACATTGCTAATATTATCGCCTATCATCCGGAATTAAATATTGAACTGGCAGGGCGCTTTGGCAAAAAAGCAATTCCATATAATGGTGAATTAAATCCCGATATAGTCATAAATGCTCTGGCAAATTTAACCGGAAAGAATTTTGTTGGCCCTGAAGTTATCTCTATACCACCGGAAGAAGCAGTCGTGCTTCCGGCTCGGGAATTAACCTTCTGTGCGGGTTGTCCTCATCGGGCATCCTTTTTCCTCCTGAAACAGACTTTACGTATTCAGGAAGGACAGGGAGTAGTTATGGGTGATATCGGTTGTTATACTATGGGAGGTCAACGGGCAGGACATTACCTCTATGGTTATCTGGGCTGCATGGGCGGCGGAATTAATGCTGCCGAGGGTCTGGGTCAATTAACCCGTTTCGGTTTTAATCAACCGGTACTTGCTCTGGCAGGTGATTCGACCTTTTTTCACTCGTGTTTGCCTGCATTGGTCAATGCCAGATACCACGATTCCAACATGCTGTTTGTAATACTGGATAATTCAGCTACTGCTATGACCGGTTTCCAGCCTCATCCCGGTATCGGGCTGACCGCTATGGGGAAAATTGCTGAGCCGGTTTCCATCCAGAAAGTAGTGGAAGCGATAGGATGTCCGGTTACAGTAGCAGACCCTTTCGATATAGCTGGTACAACTGATATCGTATATAACCTGATAAAACAACCGGGACTTAAGGTGCTAATCCTGAAACAGGAATGTGCCACACTGGCAGTGCGTAAACGCGAAAAACCACGAGTATGGGTCGATCAGGATTTATGCCGGGGAGATGATTGTGGCTGCGGCAGGTTCTGCAGTCGGGTTTGGGGATGCCCCGGAAACATCTGGGATTATGAGGCTGGAAAGGCCAAAATTGATGAGGTAGTCTGTGTCGGCTGTGGGGTCTGTGTCAGTCTTTGCCCGGCAGGTGCGATAAAGATGGAGGGAGGCGAAGCTAGTGAGTAAAGAACTGGTTAAAGACCCGCTCAATATTATTATATGCGGAGTTGGAGGGCAGGGTAATATCTTGGCCACTGAACTCTTAGCTTCTGCTCTGGTGGAAAAAGGCTATTTCACGACTGTAGGCGAAACTTACGGAGCCTCACAACGTGGGGGATCAGTAATGAGCCATGTCAGAATATCAACAGCCACTGAGTATGGAGTGTTAATACCGTTGGGGCAAGCTGATATTATCGTCTCCTTTGAGCCGACCGACACTCTACGCGTAGCCCGTGATTACGCCAATAAATCAACTTTGATAATAACTGAATCCCGGCCTAATTATCCGCTGGGAGTTTTAATTGGTGAGGCTTCTTATCCGCCAATGGAAGCTATAGAAGCAGAACTTAAGAAATTGAGTGGAAAAGTACAAATAATAGAAGCTACTAATCTGGCAGTTGAGGCTGGAAACAGTCAAGCCACCAACATCTTGCTGATGGGAACCTTAACCGCATTGCCCCAAGTGCCAATCGATGCTGATGATTATTACAAAGTTCTTGAACAACGTTTTAGCGGCAAAGCTTTGGAGTTAAACCGCAAAGTATTTAAGATTGGTTATGAACAGGTCTAAATAATAGTAACTGGCAGTCGCGAATTATCCTTTAATAAAGGGGGGGAATAAATGCAAGGCTTAGTTAAAGATTTGAAGACATTCTTAGGGCCTACCCAGGTTTTGTCCCTGCCGGAGGAAATGCTGGCATATGCCAATGATGCTACCCATTATTTCAAAAGCCGCATACCTGATGCAGTTGTACTACCGCATACAACCGAAGAAGTGGCTAAAGTTATGAAATATGCATTTGAAAAGGAAATACCCGTTACACCACGTGGTGCCGGCAGCGGTCTGGCAGGTGGCTGTACACCGGTTCATGGCGGCATTGTTATGGACCTTAAGCGCCTCAATAAGATTCTGGAAATTGACAAAAGTAATATGACCGCCAAAGTAGAAGCAGGAGTTGTTCTTAAAAACTTTCAAGACACGCTGGAAAAGCGTCAACTGTTTTATCCGCCTGATCCCCAGAGCGCAAGCGTCTGCACCATTGGCGGAAATGTGGCGACCCGGGCAGGAGGACCCAGAGGAGTGAAATACGGAACTACCGGTAATTATGTAACCGGACTGGAAGCAGTACTGCCAGATGGTTCGATAATTACCCCAGGCGGCAAATTTGTCAAACAATCAGTAGGCTATGATATTACTCACTTAATGACCGGATCAGAAGGTACTTTGGGAGTTATTACCGCAGTTAATCTGCGTATCTTGCCATTACCTGAAGCTAACCGCACAGTTATTGTAGTTTGCGAAACTCTGGAGCAGGCGGCAGAAATAGTAGCCGAAATTATTGCCCGTGGAGCAATTCCAGGAATGATAGAATTCCTTATTAAACTTGCCATTACAATCATGAATCAGTACTTTTTCCCGCCATTGCCTACCGATGGAGAAGGCTATCTATTTATGTATTTTGACGGAACTGAAGCACAGGTGGAATACGAAGCTAAATTAGTCAGTGAAATTTGTCATGATATGAAAGCAAAAGAAGTGAGACTGATTGAAGATCCCAAGGTAGCGCAAACTTATTGGACCGCCCGCGCCAATGTATATCCGCTTATACAGACTATTTTTGAACGCGGCAATGCGGAGGATATTACTGTACCCCGCAATAAGCTGCCGGATCTGGTGAGAGCGGTACAGGCTATTGCTGCCGCAGAAGGAGTCATGATTGGTCTGGCAGGTCATGCCGGGGATGGCAATATGCATCCTTCGATATTGTACCCGCAGGTGACTTCTGAAGCCGAGGCAAAAGCTAAAATTGCTATTGATAAACTAATTCGTGCCGGTTTAGACCTGGGAGGGACCATTTCAGGCGAACACGGAATCGGTATTCATAAAGCCGAATACTTATCCTGGGAACTAGGCGATATCCAGATTGAATTAATGAAACGAATTAAAAATGCTTTTGATCCAAAAGGCATCATGAATCCAGGTAAGATATGGATGGAAGGTGGTGGCGATAATGCTTAGACTGGAAGACTATGAAAAGATAATGGAGAAGTGTTCACAGTGCAGTTATTGTCAGTCAACCTGCCCGTCCTTTTTAGCAGAACAAAGTGAAAGCTTTGTGGCTAAAAACCGGTTACTCTTAATTAAAGAAACACTTATGCATGAGAGGATGCCTTACAGCTCAAAGGCTAAAGAAATTCTGGACAACTGCCTCTTATGTACCAATTGTACACAGACCTGTTGTAGTAAAATACCCATTGACGACATTATTATTGCCGCCAGGATAAAAGCGGGGCAAAAGGGAGCAGGAGGAATCAAACAGTTTGTGATGGGTAAAATGCTGACCCAGAGGGGATTGACCGGAGCGCTGGGTAAAGCAGGCTCTTTTGCGCAAAGATTAGGTATTGCTACCAAAGAAATTCCGCAACTGGCCAGCAAGTCATTTGATAAGATGTATTCCGGTACCTATACACCGGTTGGAGAAGTGAAAAAACGGGTAGCTTATTTCGTAGGTTGCGGCACTAACTTTATTTTTCCGGACACTGGTGAAGCGGTAGTCAAAGTCTTAAATCATAACGGCATGGAAGTTATCATTCCCAAAGGGCAGGTATGTTGTGGTATTCCAGCATTAGGGGAAGGTGACCTGGAAGGCGCTCGTAAAATGGTTGAAACTAACATTAAGATGTTTGCGGATTTGGATGTCGATGCTATAGTAACTGATTGTACTTCCTGCGGTATGATGTTTAAGGAAAAAGCCGCCAAGTGTCTGCCGGAGGATGATCCGCTGCAGGAAAAAATTGCGGCTGTAACAGCTAAGATGTGGGAAGTAACCGATTTTCTGCAAAATGAAGCTTTAGCAGTGCCGCCCGGACAGCTGGATATTAAATGGAGTTATCATGTTCCCTGCCACCGTGGTTGGTCACCGACAGTCAAAGATGCGCCGCGTCAATTATTAGCTAAAATACCTAATGCCCAGTTAATAGAATTTGATAACCCTGAACAATGCTGCGGCGGAGCAGGAACCTACTTCATGGAACACCGTGAAGTAGCGGAAAAGATTAGAGATAAACGTTTAGAAGACATAAATAATACTGAATCTGATGTGGTTTTGACCCAATGTCCGGTATGCCGCTTCTATATCGGTTTTCAGGTAAATGATCGGGAAGTAACCCATCCAATTAAAATTCTTGCCCGCTCTTACGGGCTATAAGTATAGTGGGGGTAGCAGTCGTAACAGTACTCTACCCCCGTTTTTTTTAATTGCCGGGGGAGGACACAAATAATTGTGTCCTGATATATAATGAAAGTCTTTGGGGATAAGGGGGAAGGTTAATAAATTAAATGGGAGGAATTTATTAATGGACAGTAAACCTAAGGCGTTTTACGGTTGGTGGATTGTAGCGGGGTGTTTCCTGCTGACTTTTACGGGGATTGGTATTGCTATCAATTCCATTGGAGTTTTTTTAAAACCGGTTTCAGAATCATTAGGTTTTGCCCGCGGTGAGTTTTCTCTTTATTTTACTATTGCCGCCCTTTCGATGATGGTTGCTGCACCTTTTATGGGTAAACTGCTCAGTAAATACAATGTTCGTTTAGTAATGGGTATTGCTACCACACTGCTGGCAGTAAGCTTCTTTCTCTATTCACAGGCCACCCAGTTAATTCATTTTTATCTTTTATCCATATTTCTAGGTATTGGTTCGGCCGGGACCCATGTTATACCGGTTGCACTGCTTATAACAAACTGGTTTAAAGAAAAACGGGGCCTGGCAATTGCAATTGCTTTGGCCGGCAGTGGTATTGGCGGGATGCTGTTTAACCCTTTTGCCAATTATTTGATTACAGCCTTTAGCTGGCAAATGGCCTACATGGTATTGGGCGGAGTGCTGGCTATAACTACTATTCCAGTTGCTCTTTTCATTGTACGTTTGCATCCTTCTGAAATGGGTATGGTAGCATATGGGGATTCGGCTGATTCAACTGAAACTGTAGCCGATTTGAAAGGTTTCAGTTTAGGCGAAGCTATCAAAACATCTGGTTTTTGGCTCTTAGCGCTGGCACTTTTAATGATAGGGATAATGAATATGGGTATTCAACAGCATGTGCCGGCCTATTTGAACGATATCGGTCACTCACCAGCTTTTGCCGCCAATATTGTCGCTATTTTCATGGGTGTATTAGTATTGGGTAAAATAGTGCTGGGATCAATTTTCGACCGCTACGGTTCTCGGGTCGGGATTATCTTTATTTTCACAGTATTTGCTCTGGCAGCCTTTGTTTTAACCGGTGCCCAAATTGCAGCAGTTGCTATCGCATTTGGTTTAATATTTGGCTTTGCGAATGCCATTATGACAATTCCGGCACCGCTCTTAACGGTGGAATTGTTTGGACAAAAGAATTACGGCGTCATTTACGGGGTAATGAGTATCTTTTTTACTCTTGGTTCGGGCATAGGAATGCCGCTTTCGGGAGCTATTTTTGATGCGAAGGGCAGTTATCTACCGGCTTTTTATCTCTATATAGGTTTGGCTATCTTGACTATGCTTATTGCTCTTTTCGCCTTAAATCGTGGTAATAAAGCTTTTGCTGCTCACCCTGACTTTAATAAAGATGGAAAAGGGATAGCCTTATAATATGTTTAAATCATCATCGGAAGCCAAAGTATTATATAAATGCGGTTATAGATGCTAAAATAGGAGACGGAATAATTTTAGGAGGGAAAATCCGGTGAGCAGATCACTTTCTCGAGCCCTTTCAATTTTAAATCTTTTTAACAGTCGGAAAGAAGAATGGGGAATAACCGAAATAAGTCAGCAACTCAATCTGCCTAAGAGTACTGTGCATGGGTTGGTTAAGACTCTGGAAGAACACCAATATGTAGAAGTAACGGAAAGTGGAAAATATAGACTGGGAATTAGATTATATGAACTGGGCATGACTTATCAGACCAGTGCCCGCCTGGGCTCAGTAGCGGGGCCACAGGTAAGAATGCTGGCGGAAAAATATGAGCAGTCAGTCCATATTGCTATATATGCCGGCAGAATGGCAATTTCTGTAATCGGCAACAAAGCCGGTACCAGCAATATTATTTTTCCCCGTATCGGAGCGGGAATAGCAGCATACTGTACCGGAGTAGGAAAGGCTCTACTTGCCTGGCAGTCAGAAGCTCATATTGAAGAATATTTGGAACTCGAAAATTTAGCTCCCTATACCAGTAAGACGATTAAGGATCCGCAGGAGTTAAGAGAAGAACTGCGGAAAACCAGGGAGCGTGGCTATGCAATAGATAACGAAGAGACAGTAATGGGACTTGGCTGTATCGCTGCTCCTATTTTTGGTTCTTCCAATCAGGTAATAGCAGCGATAAGTCTTTCCGGAAATGCCGAGCTAATACTAGAAAATAGATTTGATGAATGTATAGTGGATGTCAAACGGGCAGCTAAATCCATTGCAATTGGTATGGGCTACAAAGACTGAGCAAAATATTATACATCAATAACTGACATAGTGCAGCGGGAAATGCAAACCAACTTTTCCGCTGCATTATATATACGGATATCCCAAACAATAGTTCTGCGACCAACATGCACAGGAGTGCCTACAGCGGTTACTATACCCTCACGTACACTACGGATATGATTGGCATTAATCTCCAAACCTACTGCTCTTTGTTTAGCTGCATCTATAAACTGGTAGCTTCCAGCTGATGCGACAGTTTCAGCTATAACCACAGAGACACCCCCATGCAATAACCCAAATGGCTGATGAGTTTTAGGTGTAACCGGCATGGTAGCAACAACCCTCTCCGGTGTATACTCACTTATCTCTATACCTAAAGTTCCCATAATTGTATTTTCCAAATCAAAACCAGATTCATCAAGCATCAAATACCCCTCCTTTTATCCAATAAATATATCGCAATCAGCGCTCAGGAGCAAGTAGTACAGACAGGTAATATACAGTTAACAAATAATTTGCTGGCTGAACTGTTAAGCAGAACAGGATAGTATATATGGAGTGTAATAACAAATATAAAAATATAATGCATACAGCGGGGCAAACTCCATTAGGGCTCAAGTTGTCAGGCGGGCAGTTCTCTCATTATAATATCTAAAGAAGGACTGCTATGTTTTTGTCTGGAGGTTGCTGTTTATTTGAGAGGATTAATAATCCGCCAGAAAAAGGCAACAAATGGTGCCTGACCCCAAAAGCAATGATTAAATGTATAGATTTGATGACCTTGACAGAATTTAGTGATATATTCGTAGAGGTGAATGAGAAATTATAAATGAAAATGAGGTAAAAGGTTGCACAATAATAAAATAGAACGGGCAATTTTGGTTCTGGTAAAATTAAAAAATGACAGAAATATAAACTTGGAAAATTACCAGGCAGAGATGGATGCTTTGGTGGAAGCGGCAGGAGGAACGGTAGTAGCAACTATTATTCAAGCCCGGGATCGAATTCAGGGAGCGACCTATCTGGGTAAAGGGAAAATTGAGGAGCTAAAACACTTACTCGAAGAAATTGAGCCGGATTTAGTTATTTTTGATCGTGAACTTTCTCCGGTACAAATTCGTAATCTGGAAAAAAGCCTGGAAACTAAAATTGTGGACCGAACCGGTTTAATTCTCGATATTTTCAGCCAACGTGCACGGTCACACGAAGGAAAGTTACAGGTGGAGCTGGCTAGTTTGGAATACCGTTTGCCGCGTTTAATTGGTAAAGGGAAGGAACTAAGCCGGCTTGGAGCAGGAATCGGGACCCGCGGCAGTGGTGAACAAAAGCTGGAACTGGACCGGCGCTATATTCGCAGGCGTATCGATGATATTAAGCGCCAAATTGAACGAATGCGCAAAACCAGGAGCTTACACCGCAAGCAACGGGAGCGTTCAGGAATCAAGACAGTTTCCCTGGTTGGGTACACTAATGCCGGCAAATCAAGTCTTTTTAATGCTCTCTGCGCCAGAGGCCATACCAGTGGGCAGGAACAGGTGGATGCAGATAGCAGGCTGTTTCAGACACTTGATACTACAACGCGAAAAATTCGCTGGAGCGATAGGCAGGAAATACTTATTACGGATACAGTAGGTTTTATTCAAAATTTACCCTATCATCTGGTAGCTGCTTTTAAATCTACTTTCGAAGAAACGGTTGAGGCGGACCTTATCCTGCATGTAGTTGATATAGCCGATCCCAATTATATGGATAAGATTGCGATAGTTGAAAACGTATTGGATGAACTAGGTGGAGATAAAGAGAATGTATTACTGGTATTTAACAAAATAGATTTAATGGAGGAGGAAAATAACTTTAGCGAGGGAATTTATGTCTCAGCCAGCACCGGTGAGGGCTTGGATTTCTTAATGGCAAAAATATCTGCACATTTTAGCTTAGGGGAGAAGGAATAAAAAAAATGAGTAGCTTAAAGAAGAATAGTATCTTAGCTGCAAAGATGGCCTTAGTATTTCTAGTAACCTTCGGACTGGGGCTATTATTAGGTAGTATTATCAAGACGGGAGGAATAAGCGATACATTAAGTTTTAGCCTGGGTAAGTCTTATAATATTTTGGTAATGGGTGTAGATACCAAAAGTCCTGAAGAAAATTCCCGCAGTGATACGATGATATTAGTAAGTATTGATAAGAAGAGTAAGGATATTGCCATGGTGTGGATTCCCCG
>CAZLVY010000014.1:33317-40597 GCA_964563125.1 uncultured Syntrophomonas sp.
GCAGGTTCTAAACGGACAGGATGCCTTGCGCTTTGTCCGCTATCGCGGCGGACCGACTGCTGATATAGGCAGAACCGGGCGGCAGCAGCAATTTATAAAAGCGTTGGCAAGTGAGATGTTTTCTACTAAAGCAGTCTTGAAGTTACCGCAGTTACTGCCGGAGATAGTTAAAAATATAAACACTAATATACCTATGAAGGATATGCTATATCTAGCTGAAGTAGCCAGGGATTTTAACCAGGATAAAATTTTAACCCAAACACTGCCCGGCTATCCGTTTACCGACCCTAATAATGGTGCCAGTTACTGGGTAGCAGATGAGGATATTGCCCGGGGCATAGTTAAAGATCTGTTTACCGGACAGGAATTTGATGTGGCGCAAGACCCGCCTCAGAGTGCTGCCCCGCAGGTAAAAGCTGCTATACCAGAAGAAATTCCAGAGCAAGTAAACGAAACAGAAGACCAGGATAATCCTACAGAAGGTAGTGAAGTAATACAGGAACAAAACGAGGAAGATACGGTTCCTCCTGAAGAACCCGGAGAAACAGATATTAATGATCCCGATGTTATTATTACTGATCCCAACGAGCTGCCGTCAGATCTAGTCGAAGAAACTGAGGCGGTAATAACACCGTGATAATCAAGGACGCAAAAAGAAACAAATTATCAGTTTCCTAATAAGAACAATTAATGACTAAAGCAAAAAAGTCTTTTACCTTAGTCGTTAAGGTAGGAGGCTACTATTTTACCATAATAAAGAACATGGTAATCATTATCGGCATAACAGGATGCCTGAATTTCATCTGCCAGCAAAAGGGGATCCATGTGATGTTTGTAAACTGTCTGACATTCATATATCAGGTGGCATTCACCAATAGACGGGCTTTCAATAACTGTCCCCGGTTGCGCAGTGAGAGGAAATTCTTTAAACTTATCGATATCCCGTCCTGATTCTTTACCGACTTTAGCCAAAGGGTCCTTTAGATTGCCTTGGAGTGGAAAGCTTACAGAAAAATTGTCGGTCTGTTCCATCAATTCATAGGTGAAGCGCGAACGTCGTACTGCTACCATAAGAACCGGCATTCGCCAGATATAACCGATTAATCCCCAGCCGATTGTCATAGTATTGATTTTGCCCCCCGCTTTGACCGTTAAAAATGCGCCGCGGGGCAGTTGAGTCAATGATTCCTGAACAAATTCATTATAGTTGATACTTTTTATCATCAGGCTAGTCCCCCTTTCCGCTTGCCACTAACTTATAACAGCATATAAATTATTGTATTATTATATACTGAATTCTAGTCTGATAGCTAAAATAAAAGACTCTCCCACTAAAAGGAGAGCCCCATTATGAGGCCCCCCTAAATAATAAATGACTACAGCAAGATTTCGGGATGGGGGATAAACTATTTGATAAGAGTATATTTGCCGATTAATGGCAGAGGTTGACATTTTTTATTGACAGCATTAATGATTCCAATGATAGCAAGTATTAAGCAGCCTAACATACCAAGGGGTAAAATGATGAACCATCCGAGTAAGGGAATGATACTGCCGGCAACTGATACAATCAAAGCAGCAAGGAACAGGGTTAATCCCTGATTGGCGTGATACATGGCAAAGGGGGATTCTTTGGCGGCCAGCAGAGGAATGAAAAATAATATGTAGGCAATAATACCCATAACCATGTTGTTTTCAGCATCAGCCGGATCTATTTGTAGATTAGGGCTATTTTCATTGTCCATAAAATTTTCTCCTTTCTCAATTATTTATCCTTGATAAAAAATTCCCCGAAATCATTATATGTCTAGTCTATCATTTTCGTTTATGATCGTTCAACATTTTTTATACAATGTCTTCACTAAATGGAAAATTCTCTCGGCTGCAGATTCCAATAAAAATGGTGCCTGAGCAATTGAATGCTCCAGTGTCATGGGCCCATCTGCTATAGCGAAAATTGCTGTAAAGCCATTCTCATATAAGACTTCGGTACCAGATCCTATCCTGCCGGTTAAGGCTATTACTGGTATACTATAACTTCCTGCCAGTCTGGCTACTCCCCATAGTGCTTTGCCGAACGAGGTCTGAAGATCGATCTTTCCTTCCCCTGTAAAAACAAGATCAACTCCAGATAATTGTTTTTCCAATTGGACAGTTTGCATCACCAGGTCTATACCGCTCTGTAATTCGGCGCCCAGAAAGGCAAAAACAGCAGCACCTAAACCGCCGGCAGCGCCTGCTCCCGGTAAATCAGTAATATTAATTCCTAACAAGGTTTCGACCATTTTGCCATATTTGGCCATGTGTTTATCCAGCAAGGCCAAGGTAGCTTCATCTGCCCCTTTTTGCGGGCCATATATATAAGTTGCCCCCTCAGGTCCGGTGAGAGGGTTTTTAACATCACAAGCTGCTTTGAAATCGGTAATGGCAATTCTTTTATCCAGGCCAGACAAATCAATGGCAGCAAGGTCTATTAAACCTTGACCACCAATGCTGCTATCCTGTCCGCTTTGATTATAGAACTTCACTCCCAGCGCGTTTAACATTCCCAGACCGCCATCATTGGTAGCACTGCCGCCCAGTCCCATAATTATAGTCCGGCAACCTCGGTCCAATGCATCTGTGATAAGCTGACCAGTTCCATAAGTAGAAGTAAGAAGAGAGTTTTGCTCATTCGGAGTGAGGAGTGTCAGACCGGATGCGGCAGCCATTTCAATTACCGCTGTAGTATTATCACCCAGAATTCCGTAACAGGCAGTGATATCTCTTAGCAAGGGATCTTTAACCTTAACTTTTATAATTGTACCGTCGGTTGCGGCGACTAACGAGTCAACAGTACCTTCACCGCCATCGGCTAGAGGAATTTTTATTATTTCCACGCTGGGATTAACTCTTTTAATACCTGCGCCTATAGCATCAGCAACTTGTCTGGAGGATAGCGCACCTTTAAATGAATCAGGAGCTATTAGTATTTTCATAATTTACTCCTAATTTTCCACAAATTCAATACGTTCACCGTCGGGGCCGAAAAAAAATAAGACTCTTTTGCCAAATAGGGCCATCCGCGGTTCCTGGTCAATTAACTCAACATTTTGTGCTTTAAGCTGTTCAAGTGAAGCATCAATGTCATCAACCTGAAAGGTGATATGATCCCAAAAACCAGTTTGTCTCGGGGCTAAGGGATCAGCTTTTCTTTCGATAAGCTCGATAGTTGTTATGCCGTTTGAAAGCAGTAATAATTTTAAATCTTGATTGGCATATTTTTCACCAATTGAAAAATTTAGAACATCTGCGTAAAAATTTGCCGAAACGTTAATGTCTTTTACTACTAATCCTATATGATTTAATGTAGACAAATTTATTCAACTCCTTTTAATTTATGGAATCCATTTAAAGAAATTATAACATCATGTCACTCATAAGGCATACCGCACTATGAATGAATTTTTAAATAGAAGTTTGCAGGATATTTTCTCTGCTTTGTGAAATATACATAGAATGTACAATGAAATCTTAAATTAATTAAGTAAGGAGGTAAAAAAGAGGGGAAGGACTTTATAAAAATTGTTTACAGGAGGTTTTCTTTAATGATTAAATATCATAAACATGGATTGGCATTGTTACTCATCGTTGCTTTACTAGCTTTGGCTTTAACCGGATGCGGCGGCGAAGCAGCAACGCCTGATGGAGATGAAAATCAGCCGAAGGTGGATACTACTTTTATTAATATTGCAACTGGTGGGACTGCAGGCACATATTATCCACTGGGTGGGGCTATGGCTGAAATACTGAATAAAAATATCGAAGGTGTTAATGCAACTGCTGAGTCTACCGGAGCTTCAGTTGCCAATATTAACCTACTTAAGGAAGGTAATGTTCAAGTAGCTTTTGTTCAGAACGATATTACTTATTATGCTGACAAAGGCGAAGAAATGTTTACAGACCAAAAAGTTGCAGGTCTGAAAGCTCTGTCTACGATTTATCCGGAAACATGTCAGCTTATTACTCTGGAAAAGAACAATATCAAGACAGTTGCTGACCTGAAAGGTAAAAAAGTAGCTGTAGGAGCAGCAGGCAGCGGCGTTGAAGCTAATGCCCGTCAAATAATGGCTGCTGAAGGTATAACCTATGAAGATATTAATGTACAATATCTGTCTTTTGCTGAAGCTGCTAATGGTTTGAAAGATGGTAATATAGATGCCGGATTTATAACGGCAGGATTCCCGACTGCTGCTATTCAGGACCTTTCAGCTCAACATGATGTAGTTCTGGTTTCCGTAGATAATGCAACAGCTGACAAGCTGATGGCGGATTTCCCATTCTATACCAAGATTGTTATACCTGCAGGAACTTATCAGAATCAGACTGAAGATGTTAACACACTGGCAGTAAAAGCTATGTTGGTTGTTACTGATGATATGGATGAACAACTGGCTTATGATATTACAAAAGCTATTTATACTAATCTAGATAAATTGAAGGCCGCCCATGCAGTTGGCAGTTTAATTACTCCGGATACTGCTGAAGAAGGTATCTCTGTACCATTGCATCCAGGAGCGGAAAAATATTTTAATGAATAATAAATTTTAAGGAAAAATGCTATGAATTTCAAACAGCGGTATATAGTAGCAGGGGTAGTAATATTAATATTGATTCTGCTATCATTAATAAATATTCCAACTATAGTTTTAAGTGAGCAAAATGGTGACTCCAAATTAATGATACCGCTCTGGAAATCAAGCGAGTTTACTGTTGAGTATTTACATTCAGTAAATAAAACACCGGTGCAGGAACATTTTGTTTCTGCACCGGAAAATAAAATATTGCTAATTGGGACTGAATTCAGGTCTTTAGGAGTTGGGACTCCTTTTTTATCCGAGGAAGGTCAACTCGTGAACGATCAGGGTGTTTACAATCTTACCGGGATGAACCGGTCTTTTGATATACTCCATTTCGTTTTTCTCTCTCTTACCGAGCATACATTGCTTTCGCAGGGGAAAAAGTTTGCATTTGTTGATTATTTTGCGTCAGGACAAATAGTAGAATTAAAAATAGAAAATTATTCAATAATTAAATTAGTAAGTCATAGTTTATATGCGGAAGGAAGATAGTTTTGGAAGAAAAAGACCCTAAAAAACAAGAAGAATTAAATATGCAAAAATTTTTAGCCCAATATGACAAGGAATCTGATTTCCGTGTATTTACCAGTGGTTTTGCATGGTGGTTAGTAGGTTTTATAGCAATAAGTTTTTCTCTGTTCCAATTGTATACTGCTACATTCGGTTCATTGGATGCCCACTTGCAGAGGGCAGTTCATCTTTCTTTTGCTATGGCGTTAGTCTTTTTGCTGTTTCCCAGTCGCAAAGAATGGTCGCGGGAGCATTTACACTGGATAGATGTAGTACTGTCAGTAATTGCTACTTTGATGCCTCTTTATATAGTGGTTTTTTATCCGGAGTTAGTTTTAAGGGCCGGGCTTATGACGCCAACTGATATGGTTTTTGGAAGTATTGGTATTTTGATGGTACTGGAAGCTGCACGCCGGGTAGTTGGTTGGCCTATAGTAACAGTAGCTATTGTATTTTTGGGATATGCTTTTGCCGGACCAAATATTCCCGGTACTTTTGCTCATCGCGGCGTAAGCTCGGAGATGCTGGTACAGCATCTTTATTTCACAACCGAGGGAGTTTTCGGAATCCCGCTGGGTGTTTCAGCGACCTTTATTTTTCTGTTTATTTTATTTGGTGCCTATTTAGAAAAGTCCGGTCTGGGAGCGTTCTTTATCGATTTAGCTAATGCAGTAGCTGGATGGGCTAAAGGTGGACCTGCTAAAGTAGCGGTATTATCAAGTGCATTGATGGGAACGGTTTCGGGCAGTTCAGTTGCTAATGTGGCAGGAACAGGCAGTTTGACTATACCGATGATGAAAAAGCTGGGTTATAGACCGGAATTTGCCGGAGCCGTTGAAGCAGCATCCTCCACTGGTGGTCAGTTGATGCCGCCGATTATGGGGGCAGCGGCCTTTTTAATGGCGGAAATGGTTGGAATTCCTTATGTAGATGTTGCCAAAGCAGCTATTATTCCGGCAGCGCTCTATTTTACAGGAATTATGATTGGAGTTCATTTAGAGGCCAAAAAACTGGGACTAAAAGGAATATCGCGCGACCAGCTTCCCAAAATAGGAAAAGTTATTATGGACAAAGGGCATCTGGCCATACCTTTAATAGCTATTATTTATTTGCTGGTTTCAGGTTATACCCCTATGAGGGCAGCCCTGTGGGCAATTGCTTTAACAATCGTTGCAGCTATGTTCCGGGCTTCTACCCGCATGACAATCAGAGATATAATTAAAGGTCTGGCTGATGGGGCAAGGGCATCATTAGGGGTAGTAATTGCCTGCGCTACTGCCGGAATTATTATCGGAGTAGTTACTAAAACTGGCTTAGGCTTAAAATTAGGTTCAACTTTAATTGATTTAGCAGGAGGGCAATTATTGCCAACCTTGTTCTTTACTATGATTACTTCGATTATATTAGGAATGGGTGTTCCTACTACGGCCAACTATATAATTACTGCTACCATAGCTGCACCCGCTGCTATTCAGTTAGGAGTGCCTGTTTTAGCTGCCCATATGTTTACTTTCTATTTTGGTATAATTGCTGATATTACTCCGCCAGTTGCTCTGGCAGCATTTGCGGGATCGGGTATTGCCAGGAGTAATCCTTTTAAAACCGGTATAACTGCTGCCAAATTAGCTATTGCAGCCTTTATTATCCCCTATATATTTGTTATGTCACCGGTACTTTTAATGATTGATGTTACTTTCCCTAAAATATTGATAATATTGATTACTTCTCTAATTGGGATGACAGGGATAGCTATATCCGTATCAGGATATTTTAATACTAAAGCCAGTTGGCTTGAGCGCATCTTCTTCTTTGGTGGAGGTCTTATGATGATTGATCCAAATGTTACAACTGACATTGTCGGTTTGCTTATTTTGGTGGTGGCCTTTATTATTCAGTTTATTAAGAAACGCGAGGAAGAAAAACAGGGAATCCATTCTTAAAAATTAAATAGGCTTAAACGAGGGCAGAAAATCGCTCTCGTTTTTTTTTACATCAAATTTATAGTTTATTGGGAATGATAGTAAGGTCAAGTAAGTTATGATAAGGTAAAATAATTCATGAAAGATAGGAGGAGATATTAGCATGGGAAAAATTCACACTGAGAACCAAGAAAGTGACAAGAGCTATCAGTGGAAACTTGAAGATATTTAT
>CAZLVY010000015.1:0-39924 GCA_964563125.1 uncultured Syntrophomonas sp.
TAACAGAAATAGATAAACAAGGCCGGGTTAATCTTTCCCGCAAAGCAGTGTTAAAGGATAACCCTAAACCAGGTAACTAGAGCAGTTTAAATTTAATTGAAAAAATATAAAGGTAAACCGAGCCATCTCGGTTTATTTTATTTTCTGCTCTGCTTGATCCTATAAGCTCCGACAAAAAACTGAATAGTAATCACTAAGCAAGAATACTAATAATTAGAGCCTAAAAAGCGTAAAAATTTAAGGAGATGTTTGTCTATGAACGTATATTTCTTTAATAAAAAAAGAACGGTGTTAGGTATTGGAGGTATATTGCTGCTTGGATTACTAGCTTTTATATTATTTGAAACCGGCTTCGAAATTGCCGCCACACCTGCTCAAGCTATATATCAAGGCAACAGCGGGCAGAAAGCGGTTGCTCTCTGTGTAAATGTCGATTGGGGTGAAGAGTACCTGCCTGATATGTTAAAAGTATTTAAAGAACACAATACTCAGGTTACCTTTTTTGTAACTGGCCAATGGGCGGAAAAAAATCCTGAATTAATAAAACAGATGAATGAAGCAGGGCACAGCATTCAGAATCATGGTTATAAACATTTGCATTTCAATAATTTGTCCAGTCCCCAGGCTCAAGAACAAATACTTAAAACCGAGCAGATTGTTGAAAAGTTAATTGATAAAAAGACCGTCTATTTCGCACCTCCCTATGGAGAATATAATAAGAATTTAGTCTCAGCAGCAGAAGAGATAAATTATTCATTAATTATGTGGAGCATTGATACCATTGACTGGGAACTTCCCAGTCCTGATACCATAGTAAAAAGGGTAACAAATAAACTGCACGATGATGCAATAGTGCTTATGCACCCTACAAAACCGACTTTGGAGTCACTGCCGGATTTATTGACTCAAATCGAAAAGCAGGGTTATCAACTTGAAACCCTGGATAAAATAATCGTATCACCGACCAAGAAGAATGATAAAGATGACAAAGCTGATATATAAATGCCTTCAAACTTTGTTACTTACAATTATTTGTCTGATAATTATTCCGACAGCCCAGGCTGCCCCCAATATATCTTCCCAGTATTACTGCTTATTGGAAAGGGGTACGGGTCAGGTGCTTTGGGCGAAAAACCAGGACGAAATGCGCCCGGTAGCCAGCACTACAAAAATAATGACTGCAATTGTTGCACTTGAATATGCCGGTCTTAACGAAACAGCTGTAGTCAGTGACCATGCCGACCACACACCGGAATATACCATCGGACTAAGGGAAGGTCAGACACTTACAGTGGCAGAACTTACTAAAATAGCATTAATACGTTCTGCCAATGATGCTGCGGTTGTTTTAGCTGAACATGCAGCAGGTGATGAAAGATTTTTTGCTCATTTGATGAGCAAAAAAGCTTTCGCACTTGGAGCAGTTAACACTCATTTCGAAAATTCCTCCGGTTTACCTGCCAACAACGGTTACAGCACTGCCTATGATATGGCTCAAATAAGCAGATATGCTCTGACCATTGATTATATTGCCGAGATGGTCAGTACGATCAGAACTACATTTAATCACCCTGGTTACAGGCAGCCCTTGACAATAACCAATACGAATGCATTATTACAAGGTTTTAAGGGTGCTGATGGCATAAAAACTGGTACTACAAATGCAGCAGGCCGCTGTTTGGCAGCTTCAGCTACCAGGAATAATCAGCAGTTGATTGCAGTAGCTTTGAAGTCAGGTAATCGCCAGGGCGACTGTGCCAAGCTTTTGGAGCATGGATTTACTAACTTTACAAAGACTAAAATAATAGATGATAAAGTTGCTTTCAAAAGCCTGAAAATCAGTGAAAATGGTACGCAATATTTAGATTTATATCCTGCCCGGCCTTTATTGTTATGGTATGATGGAGAACACCCTGAAATTGAAAAAAAGGTTATACTAAACTATGAATTAAAATTGCCGGTGCAAAAAGGTGAGCCTATAGGAAAAGTGATAGTTTATGCCAATGATAAATATGTTGATAGTATTGATTTAGTCTGTGATCAGACTATAAAAAATTCATTTTGGCAGCGTTTGCTGGCAAATTTAAAGGAATAGAAGGCTTATAAGCAGAATTAGCAACAAAAGTAACAACTGGAGGTAAAATAAGTGATTGATTACTACAATCTTAGCAACAAAACTAAACTGATAGTGGAAGAAATACCTTACGTAAAATCAGTAGCGATAGGTATTTATATTAAAGTAGGCTCCAGACACGAACCATTATATCTAACTGGTGCCAGTCATTTTATTGAACATATGCTTTTTAAAGGGACCGAAACGAGGTCAGCCCGTGATATAGCGGAAAGCTTTGAGCGAATAGGCGGGCAGCTAAATGCTTACACAGGTAAAGAATATACCTGTCTCTATGCCCGTATTTTGGATGAAAATATGGAACTGGCTTTAGAGATACTATTTGATATGTTGTTTAATTCTCAGTTCATAAGTAAGGACTTCGCAACTGAAAAAGCAGTTATTCTAGAAGAAATAAATATGTATGAAGATACTCCTGATGATTTAGTACATGACATTTTTGCCCAGCAATTATGGCAGGGATATTCTATGGGCTTACCTATCTTAGGAACTGCGGAAACCGTTTCCAATTTTGACAGACAAGCTGTTTTGAAATTTTATCAAGAGCACTATGTGGCAGAAAATATCGTTGTGTCAGTAGCAGGTAATGTTGAACGAGAAAAGATTAAAGATCTGGTCGAAGCAGAGATGAATAAACATACTGCCGATTTAGCCGCTTTGACCCGTACTGATGCCAGACATGGGGATGATTTTTTGCATCTGGTAGAAAAAGATACTGAACAGGTACAAATTTGTATTGGGGTTCCGGGTATATCTTATAAAGATGACTTAAGATTTACGCAAAATGTAATGAATAGTATTTTAGGTGGAGGAATGAGTTCCAGGTTATTTCAGCATTTACGGGAAGAATTGGGTTTGGCATATTCTGTTTATAGTTATTCCAGCAACTATTCTGATACCGGCAGCTTTGCAATTTATATTGGTACCAGTCCCGGCAAAATAGCCGAGACCTTTCAGGCCTTGAAGGAGCAATTGAGTGATTTTTGCGATAACGGAGTTACGGAAGAAGAAGTATTTAGAACCAGGCAGTTGATAAAGTCCAGTATGTATCTGGGTTTGGAAAGTGTAATGAACCGCATGACCAGAATAGGAAAATCAATAGTTATGTATGACCAGGTTATGCCAATAGAAAAACTGCTTGATAAAATATTGAGTGTTGACCAGACGATGATAAAAAATATGGCCGACCAGCTATGGCAAAAACAAAAGGTTTCTTTAGCATGTATAGGACCTAAAGAAGCTTTGCCGGCAATTGAACAAGAGTTTAAAAAATGGTGGTATTAATATGAAAGTAGAAATCAAAAGAATGCATTCCAATGATCTGCCCTTGCCGCAATATATGACCAGCGGTGCCTCTGGTGTAGACCTTTATGCGGCAGTAAATGATGATGTAGTAATTGCCCCGGGCAGACATACTCTTATTCCAACTGGCATATCAATTTCCATACCTTCTGGCTATGAAGCTCAAATCAGGCCTCGGAGCGGTTTGGCACTTAAATACGGAATTACTCTGTTAAATACCCCGGGGACAATTGATGCAGATTATCGCGGAGAAATTAAGGTAATTGTTATAAATCTTGGCAGTGAAGAGTATATTTTGAAAAGAGGAGAAAGAATTGCCCAGATGGTTTTTGCCAAGGTGTGGCAGGCTGAGCTTATAGAAGTGGCAGCTTTAGATGAAACTAATCGGGGACAGAGCGGTTTTGGCCATACGGGTAAATAAGGGGGAATAAGATGCGTCTTAATGAACTGATTGGCAAAGAAATGGTTAATATTTATGATGGCATGAGGATGGGAATAGTTGGCGATTCCGACATGTTAGTAGATCAGGAGACCGGACAGATCGTATCTATCATTTTGCCCAATCGCGGCAATGCTTTAAATTTTTGGGCTGACCGTCAAAAACTCGTTATCCCCTGGGATGCTGTAAAAAAAGTGGGGAGAGAAGTAATTGTGGTAGATTTAGATCACACCCATATGCGCCTGAAAAACCATTCGATATAAAATGAATCATAAACTGCGAAGTTTTTCGCAGTTTTTTTTTGACTATGGGTATTCTAATTAAAAAAAGGAAGTGTAAAAAAATGAACAATAATTACGATAATCACGACAAAGGTTCATACCCGCCCTGGAGCCGCATCCCTTCATTCATAGAGATGACAGCAGAAATTGGTGTTGATCATGATCTGTTTATTAATCTGATTGAAAAAGGAGAAACAATAGAAGCAATAGCTAACCACATGGAAATTAGTAAAAAAACTGTAGAATCCCTTTATGAACATTTTATGAGATATGGAATCAGCTCGGTAATTGGAGGTGATTAATAAAAACCCGCCTTGTAAATTTAGTTAATATAAGATAAGATAATTTAAATTTAAAAGGAGGCCGTTATGATGATTAACAGATTAAGCAAAGAAGGTCTCACCTTTGATGATTTGCTTCTTATACCGGGAAAGTCTGAAGTTTTGCCTGCCGATGTAGATGTATCTACCCGTTTAACCCGCAATATTAAACTTGAAGTACCGATTATGAGTGCAGGTATGGATACAGTTACAGAAACTAGAATGGCTATAGCTATAGCCCGTGAAGGCGGATTAGGCATCATTCATAAAAATATGACTATTGAAGACCAGGCTAAAATGGTTGACAGAGTAAAAAGATCTGAGCATGGTATTATTACCGATCCTTTTTTCTTATCCCCTGATAATAAAATACAAGAAGCGTTAGATATTATGGAACATTATAGAATTTCAGGTGTTCCGATCACTACCGGCAGAAAGCTGGTGGGAATTATAACCAACCGCGATATTCGTTTTGAAACTAATTTCGAGCAGTCGATTAAAAATGTTATGACCAGTGACAGGTTAGTTACCGCTCCTGTTGATACTACTATGGAGCAGGCCATGCAAATTTTGCGAAAGTATAAAATTGAAAAGTTGCCTTTAGTTGATGATAATTTCAATTTAATGGGCTTAATAACTATAAAAGATATTGAGAAGAACATAAAATATCCCCGGGCGGCCAAGGATTTACGGGGCAGACTTTTAGCCGGTGCAGCAGTTGGAATAGCTCGTGATACCATGGAAAGAGTTGAAGCATTGTATAAAGCTGGAACAGATGTAATTGTAGTTGATACTGCTCATGGTCACTCAACAGGAGTACTTGATTTGGTGAGCAAAATAAAAGCAGCATATCCGCAATTAGACTTAATTGCCGGTAATGTTGCTACCGGCGAAGCTACCGAAGATTTGATTAAAGCCGGTGCCGATGCAGTTAAAGTAGGTATCGGTCCCGGTTCTATCTGCACTACCAGAGTAGTTGCCGGTATAGGAGTTCCACAAATAACTGCAGTTATGGACTGTGCTGAAGTCGCATCACGGTATAATATACCAATAATAGCTGATGGCGGTATAAAATATTCCGGTGATATATCCAAAGCAATAGCCGCCGGAGCAGATGTAGTAATGCTGGGCAATTTACTGGCAGGAACTGAAGAAAGCCCTGGAGAGACAGTTATTTTGCAGGGAAGAAGTTATAAAGTTTACCGTGGTATGGGCTCATTGGGAGCCATGTCAGAAGGAAGCAGTGACCGTTACTTCCAGGAAGACGCTAAAAAATTAGTTCCCGAAGGAATTGAGGGCAGGGTACCATACAAAGGTAATGTTTCCGAAACTATTTTTCAATTAGTGGGCGGCCTACGAGCCGGAATGGGCTACTGTGGCCTCAAGAACATTGCAGAAATGAAAACTGAAAGTAAATTTATCAAGATAACTAATGCGGGATTAACAGAGAGTCATCCTCATGATGTTTCAATAACTAAAGAGGCTCCCAATTACAGGGTTCTTTAAAATGCCGGGCGAGGAACTTATCCGCATTGCTGCCTCTGCTATTGTTGGTCTGGTGTTCGGTTATATCAGCTGGGGGCAAAATATCCGGGTTTTTATTATTATTGCTATGGGAGCAACCCTCGTTACTATTACTTCAACTGAATATTTTAAAATGATGGATTTGCCCTGGATTGCTGATCCGGGGCGTCTTGTTGCCCAGATAATTGCGGCATTAGGCTTTATCGGGACCGGTCTGATATGGATTTCAGAAAATAGTAAGATTAAAGGTTTACCGGTTGCTGCCAGTTTATGGGTAACTGCTATTTTAGGGATTATGATTGGCATTGGACAGACCAGCACTTTAATTGGTATATTATTCCTGATTTTTCTTTTTTATTTTTTATCCGATGCTAAGTTTAGAATTAAGAGTAACATAAATAAAAAAGACCAGTAAAAAAGGGGGGTTACCCCCCGATTTCAAATGCGAGTTTTAAAGATTTCCATTAGAAAGACTACGCTCGGCTCTTTCAATTGCCTTGGTAACTATGTTACCGCAATCTCTTGAACTTACTGCCCCCCAGCCCTGGGTAGATACAATTTGATCTACGCCTAACTCTTTAGCAATTTCATATTTTAGCTGTTCGGACATTTTACTGTTTTTTCTTGCCATTTAAAAACCTCCTAAAATAACTCGCATTTGTTTATTATTCTTCCTGTTTTAATTATAATTATGGCTTGATTATTATCTATATAATGTCAACCATTGACCTTTATACCTGTTGTTAGTTAGACTATAAATAATTAGGAGGTAGAAATCTTATGCGATATGAAGGAAATGTTTTTCGTCCGCCCAGTGAAGCGAGAAGTTATATTCTGCAATGTACGGTTGGTTGCACCCATAATCGTTGTACATTTTGTGCTATGTACAAAGATAAAAAATATCACGTACGTCCGATGGCAGAAATAAAAGAAGATATAAAAATGGCTAAACGTTATTATCATGATGTCGAAAAAGTTTTTTTAGCTGATGGTGACGCACTGGCAATGGTTACCACCGATTTAATTGAAATACTTGGCGAGCTTTATCAAGCCTTTCCCAGTTTAAAACATGTGGGAATTTACGCCAGTCCTGACAGTATTATCGAAAAAGAAATTGCGGAGCTAACAGCTTTAAAAGCAGCAGGACTAACTATTGCTTATTTGGGAGTTGAAACCGGTGATCCTGAACTGTTGCAGGACATTCGCAAAGGCGTAACCTATGATGAGATGCTGGAAGCCGGGAAAAGGATTCGTCGTGCCGGAATTCTCCTTTCAGTTACAGTCTTACTGGGTTTAGCCGGACGCACTCCGCAAGCAGCACAGCATGCAGTAAATACTGCTAAAATATGTAATGAAATGAATCCTGATTATATTGGTGCTTTAACCCTTATGTTAGTACCAAAAACCGAACTTTACAGACGCATGGAAAGAGGAGAGTTTGAATTACCCGGTCCATTTGAAATTCTGGATGAAATGCGCATATTAATAAGTAATTTAGAGGTAAAAGAAACCGAATTCAGAAGTAATCATGCTTCCAATTATCTGCCCATTAAAGGTCGGTTACCGGAAGATAAAGAAAAAATGTTGGCGCTCATAAATGATATCATCAAGAAAAATGACCGCAGTTATCTGCGCCCTGATTACCTGCGTGCCCTGTAAGGCGAAACATTAAATGACAAGTGAGTTAAAAAACGGGTCTTTTCGAAAGACCCGTTTTTATATTTTTAAGATAAGGAGATTTTGGCAATAATTGATATAAGAAGCACTGGCACAAAGAAAAGAGGGGATTAAGAGCATGCGCAAGTTTAATTATTTAATAATTTGTAATCTTTTAATAGTCTTCCTCTGCAGTGGTTTTATTATTGACTTGCCGCCTATTAAAATACCTGAACCATCAACAATTTATGATATTAACGGAACTGTCATCAGAGGAATCAGTGAAAATAATATTATTAATCTGGAGAGGGAAGATATTCCCGATAATTTTACCAATGCCATAATTGCCATTGAGGATAAAAATTTTTATTCCCATTATGGTTTAGACCCTATAGGAATTGTCAGAGCGGTAGTAACTAATATTAAAGCCGGTAAAATAATTGCCGGCGGCAGTACCATTACGCAGCAGACTGCCAAGAATTTGTTTCTCACCAATGAAAGGACCTGGATGCGCAAATTTAAGGAATTGTTATATGCCTTCCAACTGGAAAGAGAATACAGTAAAGACGAAATTCTTACTTTTTATTGTAATAGCATCTATTTTGGACACGGTGCCTATGGCTTGGAAGCTGCTTCGCGAACTTTTTTTGCCAGACATGCCGGGGAATTAACTTTAGCTCAAGCTGCACTTTTGGCTGGAATTACCAACTGGCCTGCAGAATATGATCCCTACATCAATCCTGACAAAGCTAGAGACCGACAAAAGTTAGTTCTTCAGCGCATGCTGGAAGAAGAAATGATTAGCAGTGAAGATATGCAAATAGCATTGGACGAGGAATTAGTTTACGAAAGTGCCCAGTTTATTAGTGGAGATGCGCCTTATTTTATTTCAATGGTTACCGATTACCTAATAAAAAAATATGATGAGCGCAGCATATATCAGGATGGAATGAAGATTTATACTACCCTGGATTTGCAAATGCAAGATGCTGCCAATCAGAGTTATTTGGAAGGTTTAAAAGACCGTCCTTCTGATTTGCAGGCTGCATTGGTTGCTGTTGATCCGACTAATGGATATATTAAAGCTTTAGTGGGAGGACGAGATTTCATTAATGCACCTTTTAACCGTGTATATGCCGACCGTCAACCTGGTTCTACCTTTAAGCCTTTTATGTACTCACTGGGCATAGCATTAGGAATAACTCAGGCAGATATGTTTATGTGCCAAGAATACGAATATAAACTCATAAACGGCGATATTTATCGGCCGACTGATTATGGTGATAAGCCCTTTCATAATAAACGCTTCACGGTTAGGGAAGCTTTAGCCAAATCTGATAATGTAATTGCGGTTAAGATAAACGAAATTATAGGACCGGAAGCAGTGGCGGCACATGCTAATATGTTTGGTTTTAATGATATTAAGCCGGTTTTATCTTTGCCCCTGGGGTCAAATGAGGTAAAACCTATTGAGTTGGCGGCAGCTTATTCAGTATTTGCCAGTGGGGGGATATACAGCAAACCGATTTATATAATTGAGGTTAAAGACCGGCAGGGAAATGTGCTGGAGCAAAACCAGATTGAACAAAAAAGAGTAATAGCAGAGGACAATGCCTATATTGTTAATGATATGCTCAAAGGGGTTATGCAACCGGGCGGGACCGGTGCCGGCTTAAGCAGCCTCTTTGACAGACCTGCCGGAGGCAAAACAGGTACAACCGATAATTTTAATGATGCCTGGTTCGTAGGTTTTACACCTGCTCTTTGTTGTGCAGTTTGGGTAGGTTATGATGCGGACAAGGCAGCTAATTTAACCGGCGGGGTAGCAGCAGGTCCAATCTGGGCTAATTTTATGCGCCAGGCTACTGCTGGAATGCCATACCAGGATTTTGCCCGGCCGGCAAATGTGGAATTAATAAATATTTGCCTAGATACAGGCTTAATAGCAGTAGAAGGTTGTGAAAGAACTAATCAAATGGCATTTATAAAAGGCACTGAGCCTGATGATATTTGTTATCTTCATGGCAGTGTCTGGGAAAGGCTCTTCCAAAAAGAAATTAAAAAGCCGGCAGAGCGCGAATAAGCTCCCACCTGCCTGATAAAAGAGCTATAATAAACATTATGCTTTAAAATTATCGCTACAATATATTTCTTTTTAAGGGGCAGGCAATGAAAAAAAATGAACTTTTGGAAGGAATGCGTGATTCCATTCCTATTGTTTTAGGATATTTTCCACTTGGATTTGCTTTTGGGGTTCTGGCCACTCAGGTTGGTCTAAGTGTATTTCAAGCAGGCTTAATGTCTATACTATGCTTTACCGGGGCAGGACAGTACATAGCTATTGGAGTAGTTCAGGCAGGGGGAGCAGTAGTAACGGCAATTATAGCCAATATTTTAATTAATCTGCGCTATTTCTTATTCGCCACCTCGCTGGTGCCACATTTCAAAAGTCTGCCAACTTTTCCGACTTCCTTGTTGTCTTATGGATTAACGGATGAAACTTATGCTGTAGCAATTAACAGATACCAGACTCGTAGAGCAACTATTGCCTATATGGCAGGACTTAACCTTACATCTCACTTAGGCTGGATTGCCAGCACTTTTATTGGAGCAGCTTTAGGAATGTTAATTACGGATACTGACAAGTATGGTTTCGGTTTTGCCTTGCCGGCCATGTATACTTGCCTGCTGGTACTTATGATTGCCAGAAAAAGCGATGTAATTGCTGCTGTTAGTGCAGCTGTTATTTGCATTATTATTGGCTTTTTAGTGCCGGCATCCATGATCAATATGGCCAACATTATTGCAGCAACTATTATAGGAGCAACGATTGGAGTTTTAATGCATGACCGAGACTAGTATCTTTATTATGATTATTGGGGTTTCTCTAGTAAGTTTATTGCCGAGAATTTTGCCAATTGCCTTGCTATCCCGCGTTACCTTCCCGCCGCTTCTAAGCCGGTGGCTTTCTTATGTAGCACCAGCAGTTTTAGGTGCGCTTACCGCTTTGAGTGTTTTAGCTCCTAAAGGTACTATTAATATTAGTGTAGATAATATATTTATATGGGCATTTATTCCTACTTTATTTTTTGCGGTTAAAACGCGCAGTCTTTTTATATCCCTTTTAGTTGGAATAATATCCATGGCATTATTGTATAATCTGCTTTGATTCCAATTTGTATTAAGCAGGAAATAGATATAGCAAAAGCTAATTACTTTGTAAAATATACTCGGGAAAAATGACAATTAAATTTACCCGACATAAAATAATTAAGAGTAGTATTGAAATTATTAAACTATGGAGGTGTAATTTTGAATCTTAATAAATATCGGGTTAAGAATAAAGATTTATGTAAAAAAACTAATCCGTCTGTTTTCAAATTTAATACTACTGCTGAAATTGAACCTTTAAAAGGCATCATAGGACAAGATCGGGCAGTCAGGTCCCTGGGATTTGGTCTGGATATCGATATACACGGCTATAATATATATCTGGCCGGTGCTTATGGCACTGGCAAGAGTACTCTGGCATCTGAAATGGCAGAGAAAAAGGCGCAGAGAGAGCCAGCACCTTCTGATTGGTGTTATGTATATAATTTTAAGAATCCGGACTCGCCGAAAGCTATTTCGATTCCTGCCGGACAGGGGAAAATTTTAAAAAACGCGGTTGCGGCAAGTATCGATAATATAATTAATCAAATGGCCAAAGCTCTGGAAGGTCAGGAGTTTGAGCAGCAGAAAAATCAAATCCTCAATCATTTTATGGAAGATACTAATGCCAAATATTTGCAACTGGAGGAAGAAGCTCGTTCATATGGATTTACTATTTCCCGTAATCAGACTGGTATAACCAGCATGCCGCTTAAAAATGGTGAACCAATAAGCCAGGAAGAATATTTAAACATGTCTGACGAGGAGCGGCAGAAGTTAATGACAAATAGTGCTATAGTGCAGGAAAAACTGTCTGAAGCGCTAAGACTTTACCGGGAAGTTGAAAAAAGTGTCAAAGAAAAAATAAGTAATTTGGAGAAGGAAACGGCCAAATTAGTTACAAAACCTTACTTTGACGGATTGCTTGCGCAATTTAACGGTTATAGTGAAGTAAGCGAATATATCAAAGAGATGCAGCAGGATTTGCTGGAAAATGCTGATATGTTTGTCAAACAAGAAGAAGCAGCAATTAATGCCCTTTTCCGTATTGACAAAAGAGCGCCTTTAAAACGTTATCAGGTAAACCTTTTCATTGATAACTCTCATTTACAGCATGCACCGGTTATATATGAGGCTAACCCTACCTTTACCAATTTATTTGGTCAGATATTATATGAAAATGAGTTTGGCATTTTAGCAACTGATTATTCCAAGATCAAGGCAGGAGCGCTTCACAGAGCCAATGGCGGGTATCTTATTCTGTATGTTTGGGATTTGATTAAAAATATCTATGTCTGGGATGGTTTGAAGCGAGTACTGAAAAATGAGGAAATAACCATTGAAAGTGTCGGACGCATGATAGGTATCAGTAATACGGAAAGCCTGCAGCCTCAGCCTATTCCTGCCAAAATCAAAGTTATTTTAATTGGAGAGCCATTATATTATTATATGATTTATGCTCAGGATGAGGAATTTCAAAAGTTGTTTAAAATCAAAGCAGATTTTGATATAGAAATGCCCCGCAGCCGCAAACATGTTTTTGAATTTGCGCAATTCATCGGTTCCGTTTGCGAAAATAAAAAATTAAAGCATTTTGATGCGGCAGCAGTTGCAGCAGTAATAGATTATAGCAGCAGAATGGCTGATGATCAAAGTAAACTATCATCATCATTTAACAAACTGGTAGAAATTATTTATGAAGCTGATGCCTGGGCAAAATCTTCGCACAGTTCAATTGTTCAAGCCAAACATGTAAAAAAAGCCATAGATGAAAAAAGGTATCGATCCTCAATGGGCGAAGATAGAGTTCATGAATATATTATAAATAACCGTCTGATGATTGATGTGGATTCTTTTAAAATTGGACAAATAAATGGTTTGGCAGTTTTTCAAATGGGAGATTATAATTTTGGCCGACCGGTAAGGATTACCGCTAAAACTTTTGTCGGTGAAAAAGGTCTGGTAAATATCGAGCGCGAAGTAAGTTTAAGCGGCACTATTCATAGTAAAGGCATACTTACCTTAAATGGTTATTTGGGTGCTCAATATGCACAGGATAGACCTCTGGGTATTTCCGCCAGTCTTACTTTTGAACAAAGTTATTCGGGAATTGATGGTGACAGTGCCTCCAGTGCTGAATTATATGCATTATTATCCAGTTTAGCCGAAGTGCCGATTTATCAGGGAATAGCAGTGACCGGCTCAGTTAATCAAAATGGAGAAATACAACCGGTGGGAGGAGTAAATCAAAAAATCGAAGGCTTTTTCAAGACATGCCAGGAATTCGGACTAAATGGCAAACAAGGAGTAATTATTCCCACTCAAAATGTGTCGCAATTGATGCTGGATGATGAAGTAATTACAGCAATTGGGCAAAAACAATTTAATCTCTGGGCAGTCAGCCATATTGATGAAGGATTAGCCATACTAACCGGGCAGGAAGCAGGTAATTTAGATGATGCGGGACGGTTCCCGGCAGGGAGTATTCATCAACTGATCGACAATAAACTACGCAATTGGAATGAACAAAGACGAATACTGACAAATGGAATGAAACACAAATCTTTGGGGTCAAAAAATAACAGGCCACAAAGGAGGAGAAAGGGATAGTGAAAAGCAAGCAATTATTACTAACTTTGCTCTTGATTTTAACTCTATTTATTAGCGGATGTGATTTTGATACAAACAATATATGGAAACCAGGCAATGGGGATCAAGATCAATTAATCAAGGTGGAGATTACTTTTACCGATGATCAGAAATTAACCGGTTATGTAAAAAACCTGGGTATTGAAAAAGATGCAGTGGTTTATGTTGGCGGGTCTTCACTAAATTATTTGTATGATAGTAATGGAACGATTATCGGTTCCTTTAATTACCAGCGCGTGCTCTATATGAAAATAATAACTGAAGCAAAAACTGATTAGTGATATTGGGCGAGGGGGAGTAAAAATGAAGAATATTGCTGCCAAATGTATGCTTTGTGCTAAAGTTTTTTATGTTGATGAAGAACATAAAGATTACAAAAAGCTGGTTGCTAAAAACAAAGAATTGTCTGCTTTCATATGTGATTATTGCAGTAATCGTGTGCGCTTTGAATCAGATGAAGCAAATAAACAAAAAAAACCTATGTGAAATGGATACCATAACTGATGGACAAAATTTACATAAACAAAAAAGACGGCAACCAATTAGCTGCGCTATTAGAACTGCCCGTTAATCCACAGTATCTGGTAATTGTGTGTCATGGTTTTCTCGGTGGCAAAGAAAACCGGGGTAAGATTTTTCCCTTTACCACTAAATTAACCGCAGCAGGGTTTGGGGTGTTAGCTTTTGATTTTACCGGAGCAGGGGAAAGCAGCGGCGAGTTTGCCTCTGTTACTTTAACCAGACAGATAAATGATTTGGAAACAGTAATAAGTTATGTAAATACTGAAATCAAATTACCAATAATTCTTTTGGGCAGGAGTTTTGGCGGGAGTACTATTATTGGTCTGAGCAACCCTGAATCTGTAGCAGGATATATTTTCTGGTCTACGCCAATAGAATTGATTAAAACATTCAGTACTATTTTAGAAGATCAATACAAGCAGCTAAAGGCAGGAATACCTGTTAATATCATTGAACAGGATACTACTTATGAACTTAAACCTGATTTAGTGGCTGATTTTAATAAAATAAATCTTTTACAATCACTGAAAGCATTGGAATCTAAAGCGGTCCTGATTTGCCATGGCCTGGCAGATGAAGTAGTGGATTTTCAAAATGCTGTTTATATGCATGAAAAGCTGCCAAGATCTACCTTAAGACTTATTGCCGGTGCTGACCACAGCTTTACCGATTTTATACAGTCGCGAGAGGAATTAACTATGGAGTGGCTAAAAGTAACTTTTGTAAAATGAGGTGACAATATGAATATACATAAATACTTCTGCCGAACTGACTGTGATTATTATCCCTGTCATGATTTACTGGAAATCAATTGTTTGTTTTGTTATTGTCCATTATATGACTTGCCGGATTGCGGAGGAGAATACAAAATATTAAAGAATAACCTGAAGGATTGCAGTCATTGTCTTTTGCCTCATAAAGATGATAACTTTGAGTATATTATCATGCGTTATATAAATGATGTCAGACCCCTCGGAAAAACCATCAAATAACTTTACTTGCACCCAACACTTTGCACCAAATCTAACTAATCGCTTACCCCCTTAGCTTCTATTACTCTTTTAAAACTTCAAGCAGAGAATTGAATATCAATTAAACGGAAATAATTTAAATGTTTCCTTTTTAATAATATTATTGGAAAGTTTTTAATAAAGAGGATAGCTAATGAATCTTATAATTATTCGTACTTTAATACTATATGCTGCTGTAGTAATATTTCTTCGTCTTATGGGCAAACGTGAAGTTGGTCAACTGCAGCCTTACGAGCTGGTAATTATTATTATGATTTCTGAATTAGCTGCCATTCCTATGCAAAATACCAGTATTCCAGTTATCAATGGCTTGATTCCTATTTTTGTACTATTTGCAGCTCACGTAAGTTTGTCACTTTTATCTTTAAAAAGTGAGAAAGCCCGCGCTGTTATTAGTGGAAAGCCAACTATAGTAATTGAGAATTCCAAAATCATGGAAGAGGAAATGCGCAAAATGCGTTACAACATAAACGATCTGCTGGAACAGTTACGGGAAAAAAATGTAACTAATATTGCTGATGTAGAGTTTGCCATTCTAGAAACAAGCGGACATTTAAGCGTAATACTAAAATCTGATAAAAGGGCAATTCAACCCGGAGATGTAGGTATATTCCCGCAATATGAAGGATTACCAATTACATTAGTCGCTGATGGCAGGTTAATTCATGAAAATTTAAAAAAGATAAACCGCAATGTTGAGTGGTTGGAAAATGAGTTTAAGAATGCAGGTACAACTTATAAAAGAGTATTTTTCGCCAACCTTGATTCACAGGGAAAACTTTTTTTCCAAAACAAGCTCAATTAAAAAAGCAGGAGTAAAAGCAATGAAAATGTTAATATCAATAATGATAACATTAGTTGTTTTGATTGGATTAGGTATTTGGACAAATGATTCTTTGCAAACTACCAGTGACTCATTAAGTATGCAAATAGCAGAAGTTTGTCAGGATATCAATGAAGAAAACTGGGATGATGCCAACCAAAAAACTCACCGGCTGGAAACAAAGTGGCGAAAAGATGCACACTGGTGGCCGGTTTTCTTAGACCACCAGGAAATGGATAATATCGAGTTTTCCTTGGCTAAAGCTAAAGAATTTGTCGCAACTGAAAATAGAGCACTAGCTTTAGGTCAATTATCAGAGTTAAAACTAATGATTGAGCATCTGCCTATTAAAGAAAAAATCAACTTGAAAAACATTTTTTAAATTAGATGTTATTGATGTTCTAATATCCAAAAATATTTTTATTTAACTGGGGGTTGTTTAAAGATTTTTGACCGCATGCAAATCATAACTTGTGATAATTAAACACTTACAGATAAATCTTCCACATTTCGAACTTTTGTTTAAATGTATTTTTAAGTCGTCACGCAAATCCGTTGATTACTTTTCAACATCCACTGCTTTGTTGCCAACTACTCTACTAATTAAAGAAATGAATAATCTCAATCCTTTATAATAATACTCATAGTGTCAATTAAAAGAAAATGTTTTCTACTAGAAAGGTTAGGAGAATATTGTCTCATGACAAAGTTTAAAGTAGTCATTACCGATTATGAATATGATACGCTGCAATGGGAAGAACAAGCATTGGCCAAAGTAGGAGCTAATTTTGTTAAATGCCAATGTCAGACAGAAGAGGAACTAATCGCTGCTATCCATGATGCTGACGCAATACTGGTTCAGTATGCTTCCATCACTCGTAATGTTATGGCGCAGATGAAAAAATGCCGGGCTATTGTTCGTTACGGTGTGGGCCTTGATTGTATTGATGTAGCAGCAGCTACTGACTACGGTATTATGGTTGCCAATATTCCAGATTACGGATTGGAAGATATTGCTGACCATGCTATTGGTTTGATGTTAAATTGTGTGCGCAGAATTACGCAATTAAATCAAGCTGTACATGAGGGAAAATGGGATTATAAGATGGCTAAGCCATTATACCGTTTGCGGGGGAAAACCTTAGGATTAGCAGGATTTGGGAATATTGCCCGGATGGTAGCTGCAAAAGCCAAAGTATTTGGGATGCAGGTTATTGCCTTTGACCCTTATATTGATCCTGATATCGCCAAGGCTTATCAGGTAGAGTTGGTGGACTTCAACACTTTGTTGCAGTCTTCTGATGTTTTGTCACTGCATGTACCGGTAACCGAAAAGACCATTCATTTGATGAATAAAGCCACCTTTACACAGCTAAAAGACACCTGCATTCTGATCAATACTGCCCGTGGGGCTCTGGTGGATGAAGCAGCTTTAGCTTATGCGCTGCAAACTGATCAAATAGCAGGAGCCGGTCTTGATGTCAGTGAAAAAGAACCTATAGACTTGGATAATATCCTTTTAAAATTGCCAAATGTAATAATTACCCCTCATTGCTCCTGGTATACCGAAGAAGCGCAGGAAAGCTTGCAGCAGCAAGCCGCTCAGGAAATTGTGAGGGTATTGTCTGGAAACAGACCGTTGAATTTAGCCAATCCCACAGTATTAAGCAGACAGGAAAAATAAAGAACGGAGGACTGATTTAAGTGGTAGATGTATTAAGAGTTCATGATGATGACAATGTTGTTATTGCAGTCAGCTTATTAAACCAAGGTGCAACTGTTCAGGATCAAGGTCAGGAAATCACACTCTTGAGTGACGTTCCTATGGGACATAAAATAGCCACCAGAGCTATTAAAAACGGGGAGAATGTAATTCGTTACGGTAATCCCATTGGTCATGCGATCGAGGATATTCAGGTGGGACAGTATGTTCATAACCATAATGTAAAGACCAATCTCTCTGATGTTGTTGAATACCATTACCAACCCAACCTTAAACCTGTTGATGTGGAGGGTGATATACCTACATTCGATGGCTACCGTCGAGCAGATGGCAAAGTTGGAATTCGTAATGAAATTTGGGTTATACCTAACGTATTTTGTGCCAATGGTCCGGTACAAAAAATAGTTGAACTAGCCAACCAGAAGTATCCCCGCAGTGAAAATTTTGACGGATTTTTCGCTTTGACTCATCCCAATGGTTGCAGCCAAATGGGAGAAGATTTGTTGAATACGCAAAAAATTCTGGCTAATTTAGCCAAACACCCCAATGCTGGCGGAACTCTGCTGGTTAGTCTTGGCTGTGAAGTAAACTCTATGGATGCTTTTCTCCCGGTAGTTGGCGATTTTGATCCGCAAAGAATGAAAACTATGATCAGCCAGGAAGTCGAAGATGAAATCGCCACTGGAATGGAACTAATCGACCAATTATATGAATATGTATCATCTTTTAAGCGCGAGACACTACCGATATCTGAACTGGTTATGGCTGTTAATTGCGGTGGTTCAGATGGTTTCTCAGGTATTACTGCCAATGCAGTCTTAGGTAGAGTTACTGATATCATTACCGGTTTTGGCGGAACTATTGTAATGACAGAGGTACCTGAAATGTTTGGCGCTGAGCACATTCTCATGAATCGGGCTGCTGATGAAGAAGTATTCAGTAAAATTGTTGCTCTTATCAATGACTATAAAAATTACTTCAAAAGATACGATCAAGTAATCTATGACAATCCTACTCAGGGAAATATCGCAGGTGGCATTTCCACCCTGGAAGAAAAATCCCTGGGCTGTACTCAAAAGGGTGGCCAGGCTATTGTGACAGATGTACTGAAATATGGTGAAACCGTTAAAACCAAAGGATTTAATTTGATTAGCGGACCCGGTAATGACCTGGTGGGCATTACTAATCAAGAAGCTTCTGGTGCGGTCTTAACAGTATTTACCACCGGCAGAGGAACCCCAAGTGGGTTTGCGGTACCATTACTGAGAATGGGATCCAACAGCACCATGGCCAACCGAAAAACTAACTGGATTGACTTCAATGCAGGTGTAGTATTGGAAGGCAAAGATTTTGATGAAGCAGCCCGGGAAATGCTTGGCTTGATTCTGGAAGTGGCCAGCGGTAAAAAGCAATCCCTGGCTGAAACCAAGGGCTACCGGCAAATTGGAATGTTAAGAGACGGTGTTACCAACTAAAGTAACCTTTTGACTTATGATATATGATTATTATTATTTGGCCGGGATTAACCCCCCGGTCAAATATCATTATGGAAGATTTTAAATGATGGGAGAAAGCATAAGCTATGCCTGATATTCTAGTCCGTAAAATTCCCTATCGCTACCTGGTTGTATTTATATTATTTCTTCTATGGATTGTAGTCTATTTACAACGAGTTAACATTGGAATTCTATTAGTTGATGAACGGTTTTTAGCCGATATGGGTATTACCGGGCAATCGGCCAAACAAGGATTATTAATGACCTTATTTCTTATTCCGTATGCATTAACCAATGTGATTGGGGCACCAATAGGAGATATGCTGGGCCCGCGGAAAACTATGCTGCTGGGTTTGTTTATTGCGGCTGCGGCAATGTTCATGGGTGCCATAGCCGGTACTTTTGCTATTATTCTGGTCTCAAGAGTTCTGGTTGGAATCGGTCAGGGTATTCATTATCCTACCCAAAGCATTATAGTGAAAAATTGGTTCCCGCCCGAAGAACGAGGAAAAGCCAATGCTGTTTATGGTGTCGGTTGTATTGGACCACTTCTGGCTGTGCCGCTTTTTGCTTATTTAATTGGGCACTGGGGATGGGAATACATCCTTTACCTGGGCGGGTTCATGGGAATTATATTTTTAATTCCTTTGGTTAATGGAATGGTAAGCGATAACCCCCAGCACAATCGCTTTATAAGTAAGAACGAAAAAAAGTACCTGACGGAGTGTGTGCCACAGAGTAAAAAGCTTTCACTTAGCTCCGGCGGTTTGGCAGATATAAAGCCAATATTGAAGTCGTCGACCTTCTGGGCTATCACTATTGCATATAGTGCTTATTTATCAATTTGGTGGGGAATTGTAACCTGGGTGCCACAATACTTAATGGTAGCACGTGGTTTCTCTCTGGAATCACTGGGATGGGTAGCAGCCGTTCCATACGGAGCAGCTGCTTTAGGAGTTGCCATTGGCGGAATTCTGTCAGACAGATTGGCTAAACGTTCAGTTTTTGGCATATTTGGACTGATGGGGGCATCACTTTGTATATTTCTGGCTGCGATTGTTCCATCAAATGGATTAGCCGCTCTGTTAGTCGTTTCAGCTCCGATATTTAATCAACTCTTTTACGCGCCGGTATGGGCTATTGTTCAGTCAACTTTTCCGCCTCATCTGATGGGAACCAGTACCGGAATGGTTAATGGTCTTGGCAACCTGGCATCAGCCGCTTCACCATTTATTATTGGATTATTGATACAAATAAGCGGCAGTTATGCGTTAGGTTTGATGTATTTAGTTGCATTTGGCATGGTAGGGGCTTTTTGTAGTTATCTAATGTTACGTAAAGGTGTTTAATAGTAAATACCAGTATAAATAATATTAATAATTTCTAGAATGAAACAGAATTGTCATGCCAAGATAATAAGGCTATAATATATTAAAATCAGTTACCAGCACATTAAGATCATCCTATTATAAAAAAGGAGGATTTTATGGATAACGTACAAAGAAATGTAGCCCAAAAGATAAAAGCTCTAAGGAAAAAGATTGGCATCTCTCAGACTGAGTTAGCTGAGAAATGCAATGTCAGCAAAAGCATGATAAGTAAGATTGAAAGTAATAAAGCCACTATTCATTTAGATTTGCTGATGGGTATTGCCCGCGTATTGGAAGTCAGTCTCTATGAACTATTGGAAGAAAGTTCACTGATCACCAAGAAGAAAGCTACAATTGTTCGGGAAAAAGAAAGAAAACACTTGGTAGCCGGAGTACCTGGAAAATCAGGTTATAAATATTATGGTATGGCTGGTTCTCACGATATAGATACTTTTCTGTTGGTTATTGGCAAAGAATCAATACAAGCACAGCGATTTGTGGTTCATAATGGGTTTGAATTTTTCTATGTTGTAGAAGGTGGTATACGCCTGCAGTTCAAAGACGAAGAATATAAATTATACGAGGGCGACACTGGCTTTTTCAATGCTACCCAAGAACACAGAATCCTACCTACATCTGATGACGGTGCCCACTTGATTGTTGTATTTCTGCATTAGTAGAATTTTCAGGTATATTGACACACCCGACATAATTTGGAAACAAAGCTTCCAAACTACCGATAGGACTTTAATTAGTCCACTTCATTAACCATTTCATCTTTTCTTCAACAGAAAAATACCAAGGCCTTACTCTGTCTAAAATAGCAACAAAATACTAATAATAACAAAAACATAAGTCATTGTTATTAAAATATGGTTAGTTTTATTTATGTTGACAAATGTGAAACATAGTCGTGCAATGTGATTACTTTGCAACATATTCCATGGACACTTAATTGGAGCAAATACTATACTTGGTTTATAAGATTGAGAAAAATGGTTAGAAAAAAGAAGAATTATTAAAGAAAACAGGAGTGAAAATTGTGGATTACCAGACAATAGAGTACAGCCTGAACGGTAATATTGCACTAATAACTATTAATCGCCCAGAGGTCCTAAACGCTCTTAATAGTCAGGTGTTTACAGAATTAAGAAGTGCTTTCGAAAATGCCATTTCTGATACTATGGTTCGAGCTATTATTCTTACCGGTAAGGGAGACAAGTCCTTTGCTGCTGGTTCCGATATAAAAGAGTTTGCCCAATGCAGTTCGTATGAGGCCAGGCAAATTTCGGTTCGTAATAATGCAACTCAGCAATTGATTGCTGACTGTCCTAAGCCAACCATAGCAGCCTTAAATGGTTTTACACTTGGAGGAGGTCTGGAAGTAGCAATGTGTTGTGATATACGTATTGCTGCAGAAAACGCTAAATTTGGCCAGCCAGAGATAACCCTGGGATTTATTCCGGGAGGTGGGGGAACACAGAGGCTTTCCCGTCTGGTAGGAATCGCCAAAGCTAAAGAATTGATTTTTAGCGGCAAAATTATTAAAGCAGATGAAGCTGCCCAGATAGGACTGGTAAACAAAGTTGTTCCGCCGGCAGACTTAATAAATGAGTCGATTGCCATGGCGGAAAGTTTTATAAAGCACTCCGCAGTAATCTTAGAATTTGCCAAGATAGCTATAGATACTGGAATTCAATTAGACCTGGAATCAGGACTTCAGTTGGAAATTGGTTTATGGGCGGAGAGCTTTGCTACCGATGATCATCACGAAGGGATTGCAGCTTTTATAGAGAAACGCAAGCCGCAGTTTAAGGACAAATAATACTTAAGGAGGTTATGCAATGTTTGATATTAAACAGATCACGGTATTGGGAGCAGGAGCGATGGGTAATGGCATTGCACAAGTAAGTGCACAAGCTGGGTACACGGTTATTATGCAGGATATTACTGAAGAGGCTCTGCAAAAGGGAATGGCCGCCATTAAAAACAGCCTGATCAAGATGGTCAGCAAGGGCAAAATCGCTCCAGAAGAGGTTGATGGCATCTTATCCAGGATTAGCACCACCATAGATTTGGAAAAAGCAGCTAAAGATGCAGATTTAGTTATTGAAGCAGTGCCGGAAATTTTGGAATTAAAAGTTGAGATTTACAAGCGTTTGGATGCAGTTTGCAAACCGGAAGCGATTTTTGGTTCCAATACATCAACTTTACCGATTACTATTCTGGGTGCTGCTACTAGCCGTCCGCAGCAAGTATGTGGTATTCACTTTATGAACCCGGTCCCGATTATGCCAGGAGTGGAATTGATCAAAGGCCGCCTGACATCTGCTGAAGTAATGGACGAGGCGGTAAAGTATGTTGATAAAATAGGCCGTCAAGCTTGTCTTGCAGTTGACTATGCCGGTTTTATTGTAAGCCGGCTATTGGATGTGGTACAAAATGAAGCCTGCAAACTGGTTCTGGAAGGTAATGCTCCGGAAGAAATTGACAAAGCCATGAAACTTTGTGCTAATTGGCCGATTGGTCCGTGTGCTTTAATGGATCTGGTGGGACTCGATATAGTAGAACATGGCTTGGGAACGCTGGAAAACGATCTTGGTCCGGCTTATAAAGCTGCTCCGCTGCTAAGGCAAATGGTGAGGGCAGGTGAACTGGGCAGAAAAGCTGGTCAGGGTTTTTATAAATATTAATGAGTAAACGAAGCCACGATAGAAGTTATTTTAGGAGGTTTATTTAGATGAGTCAGAATGAATATGTAATTATTAGTGGTGTAAGGACTCCTTTTGGACGTTTTGGCGGTTCTTTAAAGGATGTCAATGTTATTGACTTGGGTGCTGAAGTAATGAAAGAAGCTATGAAACGCGCCGGATTAAAGCCCGAGCAAATCGATGAAGTATGGTGGGGCTGTGGCGATACATCCAACACCGACGATGTATTTACTCCAGTAGTAGGAAGGCAGAGCCTTCTCGAAGCAGGAATGCCTTCTGATACCCCTTGCTGTACTATTGATAAAGCTTGTGTATCTGGAAGTTCTGCTTTAATGTATGCTATCCGTGCTATTAAAGCCGGAGATGCTGAAATCGTTTTATGCGGCGGAGCCACACATTTTTCATCAGTACCGTTTTTACTACGCAATATGAGATTCAGCGGTAAAAAAATTGGCACATTGGAAATGGTGGATCCTCTATTTCCATTAGGATATAAGCGCTACAATCCGGTTTCTGTTGACTCCGGTGAAGTGGCAGCAGAATATGGTGTCAGTCGCCAGGAACAAGACGAATGGGCCTTACGCAGCCATACTAAATATGGTGAAGCCTGGAAAGCCGGTAAGTTTAAGGACGAAATCAAACCTTGGGAATTTAAACAGAAAGACGGCAGTGTAAAGGTACTGGATATTGATGAACAGTATAGAGCCGATTCCACTCTGGAAAAACTGGCCAAACTAAAACCCGTTTTTGATAATATTGGTGGCATAACAGCTGGAAATGCCCCCGGACTCAATGATGGAGCTGCTGCAATGATAATTACCACTAGAGAAAAGGCTGAACAACTAGGTGTGAAACCACTGGCAACTGTGGTTAACACTGTAACTACCGGCGCTGACCCAAGAAAACTTCCTATTGCACCAGCAAAAGCTATTAAGAGATGTCTGGCTGAAGCAGGAATGAGCATTGAGGACATGAATATTGTTGAAATCAATGAGGCATTTGCTTGTGTACCTTTAGTAAGTGCCAAGATTCTTTCTGATAATGATGATGCTAAATATCAGCAAATCAAGGACAAGATGAATATAAACGGCAGTGCTATTGCCACCGGCCATGCCAACTGTGCCAGCGGCGCCAGAATTGTATTAACTATGATTCAAGAACTGAAGCGTCAGGGCGGCGGTCTTGGAGTTATGGGTATTTGCGGTGGACTAACCCAGGGTGATTCAATCTTAATCAAAGTAGAAGTTTAACCCTTAAAACATGTATCTAGCTTTAGGATTGGGCCGGGTTTTTATAATTTTATTCATATTTTAAACGCGGTAAAAAAACACAATATCTCGGCCCGAATTCCTAAATTCAATATATTAATGATTAACCAACAGTTGCCATGAGGAGGAGAATAAATGACCAAAATATTAGCCAAGGACGCAGTTAAGAATATATTAGCAGAATACTACGAGAACGCTTTTCTGGCTAAAGAAGAAGGAAAACTGGTTGCCTGGGTTACTTCAATAGCTCCACGCGAATTTCTGGAAGCTATGGATATAGTTACGATTTACCCGGAAAACCATGCTGCAGCTATAGCAGCCAAAAAAGGCTCCATGGAAATGATGGAGATAGCTGAATCCATGGGCTATTCCACTGATATTTGTTCATATGCCAGAACTAATCTGGGCTTTGTAGAAGCCGGGGACAGCGCGGCTGGAAAATTACCTCTTCCCGATATGCTGGTATGCTGCAATAACATCTGCAATACCGTAACCAAATGGTATGAGATACTGTCTCGCCGTTTGAATGTACCGCTTATTATGATAGACATGCCTTTCAGTCACGGGGATGAAGTTGATGAACACGCTGTAGATTTTATGGTAGGTCAGTTCAAGCACATGATTTCTCAATTAGAGCAGATCACAGGAAAACCTTTTAACTATGAACGTTTTCAGGAGTCTATGGAACTTTCCAACCAGGCTTCATTGCTCTGGAAAGAATCTGCAGATATGGGACGCAATCACCCATGCCCATTTAACGGTATAGATTTCTTTAATTATATGGCCTTGATTGTATGTATGCGCGGCAATGAAAAGGCAGTTGAATTCTTCACCTTATTAAGAGATGAAATAGCTGGCAAGGTTGCCAGAGGTGAGGGGTATATGGAGAATGAGAAATACCGCATTCTATGGGATGGTATTCCATTCTGGTTTAATTTAAGAGGCATGATGAAATCAATCAAGAATTATGACGCCTGTATGGTGGGCTCCACATATCCTGATAATTGGGTTTTACCATATGATACAAATGATCTGAGGAGCATGGCCCGTGCCTATACTTCTATTTTTATTAACCGCAATTTTGATTACCGTATCAAAAATATGACGCGCTTGATTAAAGAACTGGATATTGATGGTGTAATATTCCATTCCAATCGCAGTTGTAAAGCTCAGGACTTTGCCCAGTATGCTATGTCACGGAAAATTACCGAGCTTACTGGTATACCTGCGGTAGTAGTCGACGGAGATCAAAATGACCCTCGTTCCTTTTCCGAAGCTCAATATGAAACTAGAGTACAGGCCTTATATGAAATGATTGATCAACGCAAGGCCTCGGCCACATCGGCAGGGAGGTAGGGAAAAATTATGGATAAAATTAAACTGATTTTAAATAAATTTGAAGATGCTGCCAATCATCCCGGTAAAGTTGTCCAGGAATGGAAAAAAGAAACCGGAGGTAAGGTAGTAGGTTGTTTACCTATTCACAGTTCAGGTGCGGAAGAACTGATTCATGCTGCCGGCATGTTACCGGTAGGATTATGGGGAGGACAGACTCCCATTTCCAGAGCTAGTGAATATTTGCAGACCTTCTGCTGTTCGATTATGAAAGCAGTCATGGAATTTGCTTTAACTGGTGTGTACAAAGATCTGGATGCTTATGTGTCACCTAACACATGTGATACCATGCGCTGTATACCATTGTTATTGAAAGAAACTAACCCTGAAGTGCCGGTTATCGGACTGGTACTACCGGATCACCGTAAAATCGCGGCTGGAATTGATTACCTGGCTGATGAATATAGAAAAGTGGGACAAAGTTTGAGTGAAATATCAGGTAAGGTTATTACACCGGAATCACTGCGAGATAGCATCGGTATTTTCACCAATCATCGGCAACTGATGAATCAATTTCTGGCTGACGCTAATCAGCATTTGGATATTATTACTCCATATTATAGGCATATGGTTATAAAATCTTCTTTCTTTGTACCCAGGGAAAAACACAGTGAATGGCTGAGACAGTTGACCGAAGCACTGCAATCGCAAACTGCCCATGAATGGAAAGGGAAAAGAGTAGTAGTTACCGGTATCATGACTGAGCCTGTATCAATTCTGCACATGATGGCAGATTTTGGATTAGCGGTAGTAGCTGACGATCTGGCACAAGGATCCCGCCAATATCGAACTGAGACCAGTAATGAATCTGAACCTTATTTATGTCTGGCGCAACGTTTTGCTGATTTTGAAGGTTGTGCAACTGTTCATGATCCGACCAAAATGCGTGGCACTATCATTAATAATCTGGTAAAGGAAAACCAGGCTGATGGTGTCATAGTAATGATGATGAAGTTCTGCGATCCGGAGGAATACGATTATCCTTATATCAAAACTGATATGGAGGAAGCCGGGATACCTTTGCTGCACGTGGAAATCGAGCAGCAGATGGATACTATTGAACAGATAAGGACACGCTTGCAGGCATTTTCCGAAATGCTTCAAGATAAATAATTTACTGATGATGCGAATTGACCCGCTTGATGCATAAAGACATCATAAGCTTGGGTAAAATTTAAAAAAGAATTGTATGTTAATTCTGAAAAGCGGCATTAATTCGGATCTTACCTTAGAGATTGTTGTTGGTATAATCCTTGCAATAATAATTAATGAAACAAATGATCAGCAAAATTTGATTTAGGGATTATATATTCTACTACTAAAATTTGAAGACTTTACAGCAGATATTATTACTAGGGAGGAAAATGGATTGTTAACCATGGGAGTCGATATTGGTTCTGCTTCTTCAAAAGTTCTGATTTTAAAAGATGGTAAAGAAATCATAGCTGGAATTGTTTTGCCAGTTGGAACCGGAACCTCAGGGCCTGCCAGAGCATTACAGGAGGCATTAAGTACTGCGGGTGTTGAGCGCAGCGATATAACGAAATTGGTTGTTACCGGCTACGGCAGGATGACTTTTCCGGATGCAGATGAACAGGTAAGTGAGATAACCTGTCATGCCAAAGGAGTTTACTTTTTAGTACCCGAAGCCAGAACTATCATTGATATCGGCGGACAGGATGCCAAGGTTATTAAACTGGATGGACAAGGCTTTGTAAGCAACTTTGTTATGAATGAAAAATGTGCAGCCGGAACCGGGCGATTTCTGGAAGTGATGGCAAGAGTTTTGGAGATAGATGTTAGCCGCCTTGGAGAACTGGGAGAACAAGCTAAAAGTCTGGTTCCCATAAGCAGTACCTGCACGGTTTTTGCTGAGTCAGAAGTGATTTCTCAGTTAGCATCAGGTAAGTATATTCCTGATGTTGTAGCCGGAATTCATCAATCTGTAGCCCGTAGAGTGGCTGGTCTTACCGGTCGGGTAGGATTAACACCGCTGGTTGTTATGACCGGAGGAGTAGCTAAGAACAGTGGCGTGGTTAAAGCCATGGAAAAAGAACTTAAAGTACCTATTATTGTAGCACCTAGATCACAGCTAACCGGCGCATTGGGAGCAGCACTTATTGCATTCGAAACGTCTGCAAGTGCATAATCGGTTAAGACTGGTTTAAAGTTGCGATATTCTTATAACCCTGAACATTGGAGGTGAGTATAACCAGATAATTAGGGACTCTATAAATTTAAGTTTATTAATAGGAAGGGGTATTGAAATTGAAAAAACAAATCAAGAAAGTTGTAGCACTGATAATGGTTCTAGCCTTTGCCTTAGTAGTGGTTGGCTGCGGTAATGAAGATCCTGCACCTACTCCAGATGGAGATAAAGCACCGGCAGAAGTTATAACTCTGCATTGGGGAGCAACCTCCTCACCGGAACATTCCTATGCAACCGTATCAGAAGACTTTGTTAATGCAGTTAAAGAAAAGACTGATGGAAGCCTAATACTTTCCCGCGAATTTGCTGGAGTTCATGGCGGAGAACGCCAGATGACTGAATCAGTTATGCGTGGTGACCTGGATATGGAAATGACCTCTGATGTAGGACTGGCAGCTTTATTCCCTGATTTGGGATTCACCCAGCTTCCTTTCTTATTTAAAGACTATGCAGATGTTGATGCTCGTTACCTTAATGGCTGGATGGGCGAAGTAATTGAAGACAGACTGGCAGAAAAAGGTATCATAGTACTGGGATGGGGCGAAAATGATTACCGTGCTCTAACCAACTCCAAGCATCCCATTTCCAAGCCCGAAGACATGGTTGGTCTAAAAATCAGAGTTCCTGAAATTCCTATGTATATTAACTGGTTTAAAGGTATGGGCACTCTGCCTACACCGATGGCAGTTACTGAATTAGCTACCGCTCTGCAACAGAAGACTATTGATGGACAAGACAACGGTGCAATCCTGACCTATTCTTATGGGTTCTATCAGTTCCAGCCTTATATGACTAAATTACAGCATATATACAGTGGTACTGTACTCATAATCAGTGAAAAGACTTGGGATAAACTGTCTGCCGATCAGCAAAAAGTTCTGGCAGAAGAAGCTGAAAAATACACTGCTGCTCAGTTAGAAAGAAATCGCGCTGATGTAGCTCAATTCTACACAAACATGGAAGAAAAAGGCGTAGAAATAATTGAACCTAGTCCAGAACTGCTAACCAAGGCGAAAGAAGTTGGTAAGCAGATCATGGAAGATCCAGCCAATGATGAACTTTATGGTAAAGATGTAATGGACAGAATCAGAGCTGGCGAATAATCTAAACTACTAGTTTAAGCAAGCGTTTCTAAGGGCGTTTACTGACTGGTAAACGCCCTTATTTATTTTTCATGGATAATGATGACAAGAAAGGAAAGAAATTATGGCATTAAAACTTAACAAGTTTAACAATGTCCTAGGTTCTATCGAATATGCCGTAACCGTGCCAATTTTCCTGGGTATGCTTATCTTGATGTTTACGCAGGTTGTTTTCCGGTATTTCCTGGAAAGCCCTCTGCCATGGTCAGAAGAAATAATACGGTACCTTTTTATTGCCTCAGCCTATTTAGGCGGAGCTATAGCCACGATGGAACGTGAACACATTGAAATTAATATTATTGAAATAATTATAGAGAAGTACAAAAATAATCCGGATAAATACAACCGGATTGTAAAAGCAACCAATGTAATGCGTGATTTACTGGCAGCAATATTTTTGAGTATGGTTGTTTACCAAACTTGGTCTCTAGTTTTTGACCAGTTCGTATACGAGATGGTTTCCCCGGCGGCACAAGTACCGATGTGGATTGTAACTGGGGTAATGATGCTGGGGTTAATAATGATGATTGTGCATTCAATATTAAATATATTTTTAAATCTTAGTGGTTATGGCAGAACTGGTTATGAAGGTGAAGAAGGAGGAGGTGACTGCACGTGCTCCTCATAGGAATATTTATGGTTGCATTTATTTTCCTGGCCTGTGTTCGTATACCGATACCTTTTGCTGCAGGTATGGCTGCCATGTTGAGTATGGTGGTTGGCGGACAGGATATCAGCAGTATTCCAGGTGCGATATTTGGTTCTCTTGACTCTTTTCCCTATCTGGCTATACCGGCTTTTATTTATGCTGGTGACCTGATGACATTGGGGGGGATTTCCAGAGCACTTATGACCTGGGTTAGGTCCATTCTGGGCCGCATCAAGGGTAGTGTTGGAGCAACAGTTGTTGTTACTTCAGCCCTTTTTGGAACTATTTCTGGTTCTTCAGTTGCCACTGTAAGCGCCATCGGCAGTATGATGATTCCGGAAATGTTGAAAGCTGGTTACGAAAAGAAATATGCTACTGCTTTAGTTGCGGCATCAGGCTTTATCGGCATCCTTATACCACCTAGTATACCTGGTATTATTTATGCTATGACAGCATCAGTACCGGTAGCTGAAGTCTGGCTTTCTACAGCTATGGCAGGTTTAATGATTGTTGTAGTCTATGTAATATATAACCGTATATTCTTTGCCCATCAGGAAATTATGCCTACTGAACCTTTTACAGTGAAAACCTATGCAAAAGATGTGGGGAGCAAATCACCCCGGGCACTAGTTGCAATTTTAATGCCGCTGATCATTTTTGTCGGTGTTTACGGTGGGATACTGACTCCGACCGAAGCCGGTGCCGTAGCTGTTTTCTATGGTTTTTTTGCCGGGTGGGTAATTTATCCGCTGATTTTCAAAGATAGAGATAATATGGGTCTTATAGCCTTGACCAAAAAAAGTGCAGTAACCAGTGCAGGTATCGTCTTGCTGATAGCCTTTGCCGGGGTTGCTACCAAAATGTTCACCTTTGCAGGTGCCGGTGTGGCTTTGTCTCAATATATGCTTGGTGTAACTGACAGTCCTCTGGTCTTCCTGTTAATTGTTAACGTTGTCCTTATTGTGGTCGGTATGTTTATGGAAACCAATACCAGCATTTTGTTACTGGGACCAATTTTAATTCCAGCAGCTCAGGCTTTTGGTATTGATCCGATTCATTTTGGAGCTGTAATGCTGCTTAATCTGGAGATTGGTATGATTACACCGCCTTTTGCCTGTAACTTATTTGTAGCCTGTCGAATTAGCGGGTTAACTATGGATAAGTTATTAAAACCAATTTTTGGATTTATACTATGTTGTATTCCGGTTTTATTAATTACCACCTATTTCCCCGCTTCGGTTATGTGGTTGGTTCACTTGATGCGCTAATAGATACTTTAGGAGGAGAAAAAGCATGGACATATTCCGCTTAGATGGAAAAGTTGCCATAGTAACCGGCGCCGGACGAGGATTAGGCGCGGCTATGGCTAAAGGATTAGCCGCAGCGGGTGCAGCATTAGTTGTGGCAGATATCGACTTCGATGCTGCCGCGGATGTAGCTCAATCTATAGAAGAGATAGGAGCAAAAGCTCATCCGGTGAAAGTTGATGTAGGAGATGCTGCATCAGTCAAAAATATGGTAGATGCTGCTGTGCAAACATTTGGTACTGTAGACATTCTGGTTAACAATGCCGGTATCAATCGCCGCGGTCCCTGTATAGAAATGAGCGAGGAAGATTGGGATGCAGTTATCCGAGTTAATTTAAAAGGTGTATTTTTATGTTCACGGGAAGTGGGCAAGATATTAGTACAAAAAGGCAGCGGCAAGGTTATAAATATTGCTTCCTTGCTGGCTACAGTTGCTCAGCCTGATCGGGGCCCCTATACTGCCAGCAAGGGCGCAGTGGCACAGTTTACAAAAGTTTTGGCTCTGGAATGGGCGCCATATAACATCAATGTTAATGCGATTGCCCCAGGTTATGTTGCAACCGAATTAAATACCAAACTCATGGAAGACAAACAGGTTTATGATGAACTGACCAGTCGTATTCCGATGGGAAGATGGGCTGAACCTGAAGAACTAACAGGAACGGTAGTTTTTCTTGCTTCTAATGCCTCCAGCTATATGACCGGCCAGCTAGTAAATATTGATGGCGGTTATTTGTGCCTATAATTCTCCATGGGTATGTAAATAATAGAAAAGAAAATTCATTGTAGTATTAGGAGATGTGATTATGAACTGGAAAGATTACTATCAATCAAAAATTGTTACTGCTCAGGAAGCAGCAGCAAAGATACAAAACGGTGATCAGTTATCATATGGTCATGCCACTGGTGAACCGCAGCTTTTTGCTGAAGCTCTGCTGCAGCGCGAAAAGGAATTAGCCGGAGTATCATTTATTCATGGTCTGGCTATGGGACCAGGGCTGTATTGTAATGAAAATGTAGATCCTGAATGTGTTAATCATACTACCGTTTTTGCCGGCAAAAATACTCGTAAGGCTGTTCAGGAAGGAAGATCTCCTTTTGTGCCAATGCATTTTTCGGATGCCCCGAGTGCCTTCAGAAACGGAATTGTCCCCATTACAGTAGCCATTATTCATGTATCACCACCAGACCGTTTTGGCTATTGTTCCTTTGGGATTTCAGTTGACTACGAACGGGCTTGCGTAGATGCTGCCAGGTTGGTTATTGCTGAAGTTAATACAAAAATGCCTCGAACCATGGGCGATACACTTATTCATGTAACAGACATAGACTACTTTATTCCCAGTGACCGTCCTCTATTAGTAATGGAGAAGCCGTCAATCGGTGAAATTGAAGCAGCCATTGGTAAGAATATTGCTGAACTGGTTGTTGATGGAGCATGTCTGCAGCTTGGTATGGGTGCTATTCCCAATGCTATTATGGGTTTCTTGACTGAAAAGAACGATCTGGGTATCCATACAGAGCTAATTTCCGATGGAGCCATGGAGCTGATGCAAATGGGAGTAATCAATGGCAAACGTAAAAACATGCATCCCAAGAAAGCTATTGCCACCTTTGCTTCCGGCACTACTGAACTGTATGAATGGCTTCACGAAAACTCTATGATTGAATTCCGTCCGGTAGATTATGTTAACAATGCTCATATAATCAGCATGAATGACCGCATGTTTTCTGTAAATTCTGCTTTATCAGTCGATATGCAGGGACAGGTTTGTGCTGAGACAATAAATGCTAAACAGTTCAGCGGTATCGGCGGACAAGTTGATTTTGTTCGCGGTGCTACCTGGGCTAAAGACGGTAAATCAATTATTGCTATGCCCGCAACTGCTAAAGGAGGAACCATATCCAGGATTGTAGCCACTTTTAACCCCGGAGATGCTATCAGTACTACCAGAAACGATGTTGATTATGTGGTAACTGAGTTTGGTATTGCTCATTTACGTGGACAGAGTATTGTTGAAAGAGCGCACCGTTTAATTGATATAGCTCATCCAAATTTTAGAACTGAGCTGAAAGAACAATTTCAGTCTGTTTACAGTTTGAAATTCTAATAGTTAGGGCAATATAAGCTAAAGTCTTTAATAATAAAGGTAGGGATTTAATTGAATTACAGCAATGATGTTAAAAATTGGGAAGATTTCAAAGTTGGAGATGTTGCCAGGTTTGCTAAAACAGTGACTAGTTCAGATGTAGTTTTCTGGTGTGGTATTACCGGTGATATGAATCCCATGCATCTTGACAGCGAATATAGCAAAGGAACTCGTTTCGGCAAGATTATTGTTCCAGGTGTTTATGTACTGGGCTTTATATCTGCGACCATCAGTAAACTGGCCCTGGGGCATATTTATGCCCAGCAGAATATCCGATTTAAAAAGCCAGTCTATGTAGATGATACGATCACCGCTGAAGTGTCTCTAATAGAAAAATTGGAGGACAAACGTATGTTGCGTCTGGCAACCAAATGCTTTAACCAGAATGGTGATGTTGTTCTGGATGGAGAGGCATTGCACTACATTCAAAACTAGATGCAAATATATTTACCTTTAAGTCGGGGCATTATGCCCCGGTTTTGTATTTCTGCGACGGTAATTACTATTCGGCATGTAAGCCGTATTTATTTAGTTTCCGTACCACTGTGGACTGGTCAATTCCTATGACCAGGGATATCTGCCGACTGGTGCGGTATTTTTTTAAGGCGTTTTCCAACAGTTGTTTTTCGGTCTCTTCCAGGGCCTGTTTAAGGGGGATAATTCCGGATACCTGTACTGTCAATGCCGGTAATTCACCACCTTGCTGCTGGTACCAGGGAAGATCACCTATTTGAAGTACTTCATCATAACCAAGTACTACCATTTGTTCTATAGCATTCTTAAGCTCGCGGATATTACCGGGCCATGGATATCTCTCCAATTCACTGATCATTTCATAGCTGAACCGCTTTTTTTGATGATAGCGTTTATTGAAAAGGTTTAAGTAGTAAATGCCTAAAGGAGCTATATCTTCGATTCGTTCTCTTAGTGGAGGGATGGTAATACCAATAACGTTGAGACGATAATATAGATCGGCACGAAAACGACGGTTGGCTACCATTTGTTCAAGATCACGGTTAGTTGCCGTAAGTATACGTACATCTACTGCAGTAGTTTTAGTTGATCCAACCCGCATAATTTCCCGCGCTTCCAAAACCCGCAGGATTTTTACCTGTAAATTGATAGGAAGTTCACCGATTTCATCCAGGAACAAAGTTCCCCCTTGTGCTGTTTCGAATAATCCTGGTTTTCCATTGCGGGCAGCACCAGTAAAAGCTCCGGGAGCATAACCAAACAATTCAGATTCCAATAGATGTTCTGGTATTGCACCACAGTTTACTACTATAAAAGGGTGACTGCTGCGGGGGGAGTTTTCATGAATATATTTGGCTACAACTTCTTTCCCTACTCCGGACTCGCCCAAAATCAAAACTGTAGCATCCACTGAGCTTACCTTGGAAGCAGTGGCGAATACCGATTTCATGCCTTTACTGATGGCAATATAGCCTTCTCCCTTACCGATAGCCCGGGCAGCTTCCAGTTGAGAATAAACTTTCTCCATAGCCTGGGCACGCAATAGTTCCTGACGAAGTCCGTTTAACTCAGTAATATCGCGTACGTTGGTTATTACTCTATATATTTCACCCTGTTCATTGAAGACAGGATTGCCGGTAACCGTTATGCTGCGCTCATTACGAGTCATATGGGGAATAGTAACCGACTTCTTTTCCTCAAGAACTAATAAGGCAACTGAAGTTGGCATATATACCGGATTTAAAAGGTCGCGCATATTATTGCCAATCATTTCTTCGGGCTTTAAACCGGTTAGTCTCTCATAGGCTTTATTAATCATCAGCACCTTACCTTCACCATCAGTAATAAGAATTCCATCAAAAGATGATTCCAGTATGGCGCGAGTTTCCTCAATTTTTTTGTGACTTTCAGCCAATTCAAATTCAAGAGATGCTATGCGGTCGAGCATTATATTTGGGGGTGTTGTTTTATTAATATCAGTCATTGCCTTTAACCTCCGATAAATCTGGATTTCATGATGCAATTAGTCTTATGTGATGCATATCGGCATCATAACATGTGCGCAAAATTTTAGCAATATCAATAGATTACGGATGTTCCTCAGTTCATACTGATATTATTATTAACCAATGTTGGCATGATATTTGCATCATTAATAATTACTTAATGTTCAGAAGAAAGAGGGGTAAAAAGTGAACCAAAAATTAAGTTCAAGGCAAATTTTGCAACAATTATTAGACGATCATTATGCGGGTGCCCTTGCCGCCAAAGCAAGGGGGGAATTAATTGCCTGGTCAACTTCCATAGCACCCCAGGAATTCTGCGAAGCCATGGGGATTTATACTGTATATCCGGAAAATCACGCTGCAGCTATTGGAGCTAAAAAGGGATCGGAATCATTAATAGAAATTTCTGAATCACAAGGTTATTCGACAGATATATGTTCATACGCCCGGGTTAACATGGGTTATCTGGAATTGCAGGAAAGCACTGCCGGGAAAATTCCTCTGCCAGATCTGCTGATATGCTGTAATAATATTTGTAATACGGTTATTAAATGGTATGAAAATATTGCCCGCGAATTAAACATACCGCTGATTATGTTTGATATGCCTTTTAATTACAATTATGACGTGCCCCGGCATAATGTTGAGTACATTAAAGGGCAATTTCAGGATGCCATTCATAAATTGGAGGAAATAACCGGGCGGCCATTTGATTATGACAGATTGCGGGAAGTGATGGAGATTTCCAGTCAATCAGCCCGTTGGTGGAAAAAAGCCATGGGACTTGCCAAGGGAGTTCCATCTCCTATGAGCGGATTTGATATTTTTAATTACATGGCTTTGATAGTATGTATGCGCGGCAAGCAGGAAACAGTTGAACTCTTTAAGCTACTGGCCGTAGAATATGAAGAAAAACTGCAGGCAGGTCTTGGTCCCTGGAAAGACCGTACCGAGGAATTTCGGATTATGTGGGATGGAATTGCCTGTTGGACTGCTTTATCAGGCACCTATAAATTCTTAAAAAGTCAGGGAATTAATATGGTGGGATCAACTTATCCCGATTCATGGTCCATCATATACGAAAGCAATGACATTGAAGGGATGGCCAGGGCTTATAGTTCCAATTTTGTTAACCGTAATATTAACTTTCGGGTGGATAATATTTGCCAGATAGTTCATGACTTCAAGGTGGACGGAATAATTTATCATTGCAATCGCAGCTGTAAACCCCAGGATTTCTGTCAGTACGAAGTGCAAAGACAGGTTGAAAACAGAATGGGAGTGCCATCAGTTATGTTTGATGGTGATCAAACTGATCCGCGAGCCTTTTCACAAGCCCAGTTTGAAAATCGAGTACAAGCTCTGGCCGAAATGATGAAAACCAGAAAACAAAGTTAGTAAATAGGAGTGAATAAAATGCAAGCCTTTACTACAATAATAAAAGAAATGGATCAAGCTGTGAATCACCCGAGTGAAGCGGTATGTGTGTTTAAACAAGAAACCGGAAGAGAAGTTATCGGTTGCCTGCCTATTTATGTCCCGGAGGAAATAATCTATGCCGGCGGCATGTTGCCAATTGGGCTATGGGGAGGACAAACCGACATCGTTTTGTCCGGTGCTTACTTGCCCGGTTTTACCTGCTCTATTATGCGGGGAATTATGGAATTTGCGGTTAAAGGAGCCTATAACGACTTGTCTGCCGTAATCTGTCCGGTACATTGTGATACTTTAAAATGCATTGGCGAAAACTTTAAGGTTGCAGTGCCAGAGGTCCCCTGCATTGGTCTGGTATATCCCCAGAATCGCAAATCAGAAGCGGGAATTGCTTTCCTGACCGCAGAATTTGATCAGATTCGTCATCAACTGGAATCTTTAACTGGTCGCTATATCAGCGACGAAGACCTCGAAAAAGCTATTGCCATTTATAATGAGCATAGGAAAACCATGCGCAATTTTTGCCGGGTAGCCCGCAATTATCCCGTAACAGTTTCTCCCAAGATAAGGCATACCGTTATTAAGTCTGCCTATTTCATGGATAAAATCAAACATACTTTACTGGTTAAAGTATTAATAAGTGAACTGCGCGCTTTACCTGCCGAAGACTGGAAAGGAAATAGAGTTGTCCTGACCGGAATTATGGCAGAGCCGGATAATTTCCTGGAGCTTTTCAGTGAGTATGGTATTGCCGTAGTAGGTGATGATTTGGCCCATGAATCCAGACAATTTCGCACCGATGTTCCTGATGGCGGGGGGCCTTTAAAGCGCCTGGCTCGCCGTTGGGCTGAACTGGAAGGCTGCTCTCTGGTCTATGATCCTGCTAAACAGCGCGGTCAAATGATTTTGGATATGGTTCATGAAACCAGTGCCGATGGAATCATTGTAGCAATGATGAAATTCTGTGAACCGGAAGAGTTTGATTATCCCATTCTAAAAAAAGAATTTGAAAAAGCTGGTGTTCCACATTTATATATTGAACTGGAACAACAGGCTGATTCTGTCGAACAGTTACGTACCAGGATGCAGGGATTTGCTGAAATGCTATCTCGCCGTTAGACAGCAAACTGCTAAAAAAGAAAACCACAATTTAAAGGGATTAGTGAAAGGAGAAATTAACATGAACATGAATGAAGTTGTTATTGTTGCCGCCTGCAGAACGCCGATAGGAAAACACGGAGGAGCTTTGCGTGCCTTAAGTGCCATGGATTTAACCATCCCTGTCATGCAGGAACTAGTCAAAAGAGCGGGTATCGACCCGGCTGAAATTAATGATGTTATATGGGGCTGTAATTATCAGAAGACTTATAAGGAAAACAACATTGCCCGGGTAGGTGCAATCAAAGCCGGTCTGCCGGTATCTGTTCCCGGAGTTACCATTCATCGTAACTGTACTTCCTCCATGTCCTCAGTGCAAATGGGATATTATCAGATTAAATGTGGCGAAGCTGATGTAATTATGGCCGGTGGTTCAGAAAGTATGAGCAACGCTTCATATACAGTAGAAGGTCACCGCTGGGGAGCACGTCTTGGTCATACTGAAGTCAGAGATTCCATGTGGGATTCATTAACCAATACCGGAATTGGACCAGCCATGGGAATCACCGCCGAAAATTTGGCTGAACAATATAATATTACCCGGGAAGAGCAGGATGAATTAGCGTTATTAAGTCATACCCGGGCTATCAAAGCTATTGATGAAGGTAAATTTAAAGAAGAGATGCTTCCTCTTGAAGTAAAAGATCGCAGAAAAATAACGATAGTAGATACTGATGAACACCCCCGCCGCGATGTAACTATGGAATCCCTGGTCTCTCTTAAGCCCTCATTCAAAGATGGTGGCACGGTTACAGCGGGTAATGCTTCCGGTATTAATGACGGCGCTTCCGGAGTAATGCTGATGTCTGCTCAAAAAGCAGCTCAATTAGGTATACCGGTTCTTGCCACGATAGTCGCAACTGCTACTACTGGAGTAGATCCTGATATTATGGGTATTGGACCAGTATCATCTTCCAAGCTGGCTCTGCAAAAAGCTGGATTAACATTAAATGATATTGAACTGATCGAATTAAATGAAGCTTTTGCTGCGCAATATCTGGCCTGTGAGAAAGCCCTGGGTATAAACCGTGAAATTACCAATGTTAATGGCAGCGGAATCTCCATGGGTCATCCGGTTGGTTGTTCAGGTACGCGTATTATTACCTCTTTGTTATATGAAATGAAAAGACGGCAGGTAAAATACGGCATGGCAACCCTGTGTGCCGGTGGTGGCATGGGCACATCCATAATTATCAAACTTTAATTTTAGTAAGGAGAGAACAAGTTTATGTCAGTACTACTGGAACAATATCGGTCCAGGCTGGTCACGGCAGCCGAAGCTGTAAAAAAAATAAAATCAGGTGACTGTGTTCATTATGGTGCATTCTGTGGGGCGGTATATGATCTGGATAAAGCATTGGCGGTACGGGTTAATGAATTGGAAGATATTATAACCATAACTACTATATGGCCTTATCCTGAACCGCCTGCCATCGTACAAGCTGACCCAAATTCGAAACATTTCAAGTTCCAGACTACACAGTTTGGAGCTGTAGAAAGAAGAATGAACCGGGAAGGAAATTGCTGGTATATTCCGGTACAATTCAGGGAACAGCTGAAATATTTTACTCAGGATGTAAAAATAGATGTAGCTATGCTGCAGGTTGCCCCCATGGATAAACATGGTTACTTTAATCTTGGCCCTCAGGTTGCTGATGCACCCGCGATTATCAATCAAGCTAAAGTAGTAATAGTTGAAGTAAATGAAAAAATGCCGGTCGTTCATGGTATACAAAATGCCGTGCATATTTCGCAAGTGGACTGTATTGTACAGGGAAGCAATCATGAACTGCCTGCGTTATCAGCCAAAGAAGCTACAGAAGTGGACAAAAAAATCGCTTCCTACATTGTAGAACGGGTGCGCAATGGAAGTACTCTCCAGTTAGGTATCGGCGGACTTCCTAATTGTGTTGGTTCCTATATAGGTGATTCAGATATAAATGATTTAAGCGTTCACTCGGAGATGTTTGTGGATGCATTTCTTAACCTTTATAAAGCCGGCAAAATAACCGGTAACAAAAACCTGGATAAAGGTAAGATGGTATGGACCTTTGCCATGGGCTCCAAAGAATTGTACGATTTTATTGATAATAACTCAGTACATC
>CAZLVY010000016.1:0-36430 GCA_964563125.1 uncultured Syntrophomonas sp.
ATATGCATAGACTATTGTTATTGCCGGTAAAGCTAATAATACATTTATTAAGGAGGCGAAGTAATTGTCAGATAAAAAAAGACAAGCAGGCAGCGCATGGTTAAACATGGATGATGAGCAAATACAAGGATCTAATCAGTTTAATAAAAGCTACTTAGATTTCTTGAATAAAGTCAAAACCGAACGTGAATCAGTGAAGTTCATTACTGAAGCGGCTTTACAAAAAGGATTCCAACCGCTGGAGCAAATAAATAAAATCACTCCGGGACAGAAAATAATTATTAATATTAAAGGAAAGGTATCAGCACTGATAATAATAGGTAAAAAACCTTTATCAGAGGGCTTCAATCTGGTGGTATCCCATATTGATACCCCGCGCATTGACTTAAAAGCTAATCCTTTGTACGAGGCGGACGGATTAGCCTTATTCAAAACACACTATTACGGGGGAATCAAAAAGTATCACTGGGTTGCTATACCATTGGCGTTAAATGGAGTAGTCTACAAAAAGAATGGTACCGCTATAGATATAAATATCGGACTAAGTGAAGGCGATCCCGTTTTGACTATCGCGGATTTATTACCTCACCTGGCCAAGGAACAGATGGAAAAGAAAATGGCAGAAGTGATCACAGGCGAGAGCCTAACTCCGATAGTGGGTAGTCGTCCTCTGGCAGAGGGAGAGAATCCGGTCAAAGATTTGGTACTGCAATTTTTACAGCAGCAATATAACATTGATGAAGCTGATTTTACCAGCGCTGAATTGCAGCTTATACCAGCTATTAAGGCCAGCGAAGTTGGATTTGATCGGAGCATGATTGGAGCTTATGGACATGATGATCGCGTAAGTGCTTATGCTGCTCTACAAGCTGCTCTGATGGTTGAAAATCCAGATACAACGGCCATGTGTCTTTTTGTAGATAAAGAAGAAATTGGCAGCACGGGAAATACTGGGTTGCAGTCGATTTTACTGGAAAACTTAATCGTAGAAATAATGCACTTGGACGGTGCGGTAGATTATTTTGCTGTACGTAAATGTCTTTCTAACTCACATGCCTTGTCTGCCGATGTAAATGCGGCAGTTGACCCGAATTATCCAGAGGTTTTCGAGAAGAACAATTGTAGCTTCTTGGCTAGTGGGGTAGTTTTGACTAAGTATACAGGATCGCGCGGTAAATCCGAGTCCAATGATGCCAACCCTGAATTTTTGTGGCGGATGCGTAAACTTTTTGATGAAAATGGGGTAGTATGGCAGACGGGAGAATTAGGAAAAGTAGATATTGGCGGCGGCGGGACTGTAGCTCAGTATATAGCGCATTATGGCATGGAAGTCGTTGATTGCGGAGTAGCTGTTTTAGGCATGCACTCACCTTTTGAAGTTGTTAGTAAAGCCGATGTTTTTATGTCGTATAAAGCTTACTTGGCCTTTATGCAATCTTTTTAGCAAGAAAGAAAAATCATAATGGAAGAGGGGAAAATTATGACTGTCAGGCTGACTCAGATGGTTCGAGCAGCAGGATGAGCTGCTAAAATGGGTCCGGGGACCCTGGAAGAGTTATTAAAAGACTTTAGCTTTCCTACTGATCCTAGTCTTCTAGTGGGTTTAGAAACCAGAGATGATGCCGGGATTTACCAATTAGATGATGATACGGCTATTATACAAACACTGGATTTTTTTACCCCCATGGTAGATGATCCGTATGTCTTTGGCCAAATAGCTGCAACTAATGCTATAAATGATATTTATGCTATGGGCGGAAAACCACTTTTGGCTATGAATATAGTTTGTTACCCTGACTGTGGAGATCTAAAGTTATTGAAACAAATAATAGCAGGAGGCTTGGATAAAATAAAAGAAGCGGGAGCACTGTTGGTAGGAGGACATACCATTGATGACAACGAACCAAAGTATGGATTGGCAGTTAGCGGATTAATCCATCCAAAAAAAATAATATTAAATAGTGGCTCACAGGCAGGTGACATATTACTGCTGACAAAACCGCTTGGTAATGGCGTCATTGCTACCAGCATTAAAGCCGAATTAGCTTCTGAGGAAGCTTATCAGGAAGCTGTTCGCTGGATGTCTATGTTAAATAAAGATGCTTGTGCAGTTATGCAAAGAATAGGCGTTAATGGAGCTACAGATGTTACCGGGTTTGGGTTTTTAGGACACCTTTACGAATTGTCTGCTGCCAGCGATGTGGCAGTAGAAGTATTTGCCGAACAAATCCCCTTCATGACGGGTACTTTAGAATATTCCCAGATGGGTTTAGTGCCAGGAGGGGCCTATAAAAATCGCGATTACTTAGCATGCAAAGTGCAATTTGCTCAAGATGTTGATCCAGACATAAAAGATCTACTTTTCTCTCCGGAAACAGCAGGAGGCTTGCTAATATCCGTAAGTAAAGATAAAGTGGAGCAACTGATAGAAGGTTTAAGCCAGGAGGGTTGTTTTTACTCAATAGTTGGGCAAGTATTGCAAAAAGGTTTTAGGCCAATAAAAGTGATAAGCTTTGGCGGTCAATTATAATCTTGATGATAGGGGGGGCAGAATTGGAGCGAAAACAGTTTGAGCTGGGGGATATAGTTAGAATGAAAAAGCAGCATCCTTGTGGTAGTTATAACTGGGAAATTACCCGCATGGGAGCTGATATAAAAATAAAATGCCAGAACTGTGCCCGGATAGTTATGCTTCCCCGCAGTCAGTTTGAAAAAAGAATGGTCAGAGTCGAAAAAAAGAAAAGCCAGGACCCTTCCGCCCCCTAATGCATAATATATAATAGGGTAGGGGTCTTCGGAGGTGAGATTAAATGAAGTTGCAAATTGTTTCTGCTTCCCGTTTTGCCTGCGGTGATTTGGTCACTGTAAAGACTTTGGACGAAAACAAACACTTCTGTATTATTGCAATTAGACGCGAGGAAAACCACGAGCCTATTGCAGTTTTAAAGGCCCTGTTTAATGAAACCTACATTATTGAACAACCACTTAAAGAGCTTAAAAGCCTGCTTATTAAAGGCAAGCTATAACTTGCATCCCTAAAACATTACTGCTATAATTTATGGAAGTCCCTGCTCCGGTTAGAAATCGGGGCCATTACCCATGTTTGGGTTAAGTCCACAGGGAGGAGGTGTAATATGCGCTCGTATGAAATAATGTTCATTTTGAAACCGGATCTAGCTGAAGAGGTGGTTGTTGAAACCAAAGAAAGACTGCAGTCAATAATTGCAGATTTTGGCGGAGAATTTGTTAATCAGGCAGATGGATGGGGCAAAAAACGTCTAGCTTATAGCATTCAGGATTATCTGGAAGGCGTTTACAGCCTATGGTTTTTCAAAGGCACAGCGGATACAGTCCAAGAATTGGACAGGGTTATCAAACTATCCGATAAATTTCTACGTCACATGATTATTCGTCAGGATGAAAAGTAGCTAAGTTGGGGGTGGAAAAACTTGCTTAACAGAGTTATTTTGATTGGTCGATTGACTCGTGACCCAGAGCTAAAGTATTTACAAAATGGAACTGCAGTTGCTACATTCACTTTGGCCGTAGACCGCAAATACAATAAAGAAGAAACTGACTTTATTGATATCGTGGTCTGGCGAGGATTAGCGGAAAATTGCGCTAATTATATCAGTAAGGGAAGATTGGTAGCAGTAGAAGGCAGACTACAAATTCGCAGTTATGAAGACAAAGAGGGGCATAAACGTAAAGTTGCCGAAGTTGTTGCTGAGGATGTCAGATTTTTGGAGAAACCAGGGACTAGCTCTACCAAAAGTCCAACTTCGACAAGTGCGCCGAAAGATGATTGGGAAGCACTGGGACGTGAAGTCAGCCTGAATGAGGTTGACATAGTAGAAAACCAACGTGATGATGAGATACCTTTCTAAATAGAGGAGGGAACATTTTGAAAAAGGATAGACGTAAAAAGAGACGTCAGTGTAATTTTTGTGCTGATAAAATAGAAGCGATAGATTACAAAGAAATACCGAAATTACGCAGATATATTACTGAAAGAGGTAAGATACTCCCCCGCAGAATTACGGGGAACTGCGCTAATCATCAGCGTCAACTTACAGTAGCAGTGAAAAGAGCACGTATAGTAGCCCTATTACCTTATACAGCAGAATAGAATAAGCTTACAAGCCCTCGTAAGAGGGCTTATTTTGTATTCTAGGTTAAGAAGGAAAAGCATTATAGGGTGAAGAAAGAGAGATAAGGAGGTGGAGTCTTTGATTGGCAAAAATATAGAGATAGACATCGCCAAAAATCTACGGGTCATTGAGTGGCTTAAGGCTGACTTAATCGATTCGGTAGGAGCGCTTTTTAAATCCTTGTTAAAGAAAGGAGATGATATGACTGGAGACGCATTAGCTGCGATAATAATTATCTGCTATCTCCTGGGCAGACGAGTAGGAATTAATTTCGCTACTATTGATGCCCATATGAAAGTTAAATTAAATACCAGTATAGATAATGCAACTGAGATGGAACAGTGGAACACAGATCTTTCAGAATTATGTAGTTATCTGGGAAAAAAGAGGTGATAAGTTTGCTACCCTTGCTAACCTTTTTAGTCGTAACATCAGCAGAATGTATTATTATGGCACTAATTCCAACCTTAAATTTATTCACCGCTATTACCTGGGGAGCAACATTAATTATAGCAGGACTATATCTAAGCCGAAGCCAGCTAATAATAGTGTTTTTGGCTAATCTGGCTGTGCTTTATCAGGTATTGGGGCTTAACAGCACTATGGTTTTTATGCTTTTTTTCGGTTTTGCAGGCTTAATTATGAGTTATTTAACCAACCTAGGTAAAGATTACTATTATATGCAAAATAGCGGAGTAATTATTGCAGTAATTGGTATATCAATTTTTTTAATCTTTTTTTACTATGGTACTGAACAAGTAGGTTTAGCTGATCGGCAAGCCGAATTAAACGCCTATATGAAGGAAGTTATAGTTAACTTCGAGCAATCAGACCTTTATGAATCATATGAAGAACAGGGATTAATTATGGAAGAAATTGAATCAAACTTTAATGAAATGATAACGATTATCTTCAAACATTTACCTGCCCTTTTCTATCTTCAGGCTATTATGGTAGTATTTCTCATGCTATTTTTGGCACAACTGGTGAGTCAAACCCTTTCAATTGAGCGTCTAAGAAAAAAGGCTTTTACAAAAGAAATAATGCCTTGGCAGTTAGTGTGGGTATTTATTGCTGGCCTAGGCTTATGGATCTGGGGAAGGGAACAGACTTCAGCCATCTATTACGTGGGGTCTAATATATTAGCGGTAATAGCTCCGATAGCTCTTTATTATGGTCTAGCAGTAGCTTTATATATATTATCCAGGACCCAAATGAAAAAAAATATCTTGCTAATTATCCTAACAATTATATTTATTCTGGTTTTTACTATACCAGTAATTATTCTGGTAGGATTAATTGGACTTTTTGATGCTTTGATAGATTATAGAAAAATACGGTTACAGAAGGAGGCTTAAAATTATGAAAGTTATTTTACTAAAAGATATTAAAGAATTAGGCAAAACAGGTGAAATAAAAGAGTTGGCCGATGGATATGCTAGAAATTACTTGATTCCTAGAGGAATGGCTGCTGAAGCTACCAAAGAAAAGATAAAGGAAACCGAAGAAAAGAATCTAAAAGTGCAAAAGAATAAACAAAAAGAAATATTGGTGGCAGAAGATTTAAAACAAAAGTTACAAGGCAAAACAATTAAAATTAGCCTTAAGACTGGTGGAGGAGATAAACTCTTTGGGGCAGTTACAACTAAAGAAGTTGCTGAACTATTAGATAAACAATTAAAAATTAAAATTGATAAGAAAAAAATTGAATTTACCGAGCCTATTAAGCATCTTGGTGAGTATGAAATAAAAATTAAGCTATACCCTGCTGTTCAAGCGGAGGTTAAACTGGTAGTCTCACCAGAATAGTTAGTAGGAGGATTCATGTGAAGCAGTATCAGATAAAGCAAAAAAACAATTCTTATTTGCAGCAAAAAGAAACAGAATTAACTTGGCGTATTGAATCAATTTACAAAATTTTGAAAACCATTTATGGAGCTCAGGGCTTAATTTTGCGAGCCAGTAAATTAGACGCCATGGATTTAATGGGTTCATCAGTAATAGATGACAGGATTTTAGCCTTACAGAAGTTATTAGAAGACCCCTGTATAAATGAGGTCGGTGATGCTATGGCCCGTATCAGTACTATAGAGCATTTGGAGGCTCTGGTAGTTGACATTTATGCCCGCAAAACAGTGGAAGAAGAACTCCAGCAGCATATTCAAACAAAGATAGATCAGAAGTATAATGATTATTTGCAAGAGATAAAGCTGGAGATTATTAAAGAACAGACTGTCAATCCAGAAAATGCGCAGACTTTGAAAAAGTATGGCCATTTGGAAAAAATGGAAATGACTTCGCTTAATCATTCTGCTCTGGAGATTCTTAGACCGACGTCATTAGAGGAAATTTTTGGTCAGGATAAAGCAATTAAATCCCTAATCACAAAGCTCAATACGCCGTATCCTCAGCATATTCTTCTCTATGGCCCACCTGGAGTGGGCAAAACTACCTGTGCCCGACTGGCCCTTGAAATTGTTAAAGGCAAAATTAATGCACCTTTTAAAAGTGACGCGCCCTTTATTGAGGTAGATGGCAGCACTTTGCGCTGGGATCCGCGTGAATCAACCAACCCATTACTAGGCTCAGTACATGACCCTATATATCAAGGCGCCAGACGTGAACTGGCCGAAGAGGGCATTCCAGAACCAAAACCCGGTTTAGTTTCGGACGCTCATGGGGGAATTTTATTTATAGATGAGATTGGCGAAATGGAACCTTTACTGCAAAACAAACTGCTTAAGGTTTTGGAGGATAAAAGGGTTTTCTTTGAATCTTCATATTATGATCCTCATGATAAAAGAATACCCAAGTATATAAAAAAGATTTTTGAAGACGGGGTGCCTGCAGATTTCGTTCTGATTGGAGCTACGACCAGGAACAAAAGCGATATTAACCCGGCTTTCCGTTCGCGCTGTATGGAAATATATTTTGAGCCACTTAGAGCTGAACACATAAAACAAATCGTTGAACTCTCGGCCCGAAAATTAAATATTGAAATAGAAGCGGGAGTTGACGATATAATAGCCGAGTATGCCAGCGATGGAAGGAGTGCTAACAAAATCTTGGCAGATGGCTATTCCCTCAGTCTTAATGAAGATAATGATGGACAAATACCACAGGTAACCCGCGCGAGGATTTATGAAGTTATTCAAAATAATCGTATTAATCCAGATATAAACAGTAGAGCCAGTGATTCCAGCGAGATAGGCAAAATATTTGGTATAGGTGTATCCGGTTTTCGCGGTAATTTAATTGAAATTGAAGCGATTGCTTTTGGAGCAGAAAGAGTTGGAGAAGGTTCGATAAGATTTAATGATACAGCCGGGTCGATGGCTAAAGACTCTGTTTTTAATGCTACTTCAGTTTTGCGTAATGAATGTAATGACAGCTTAAGTAACTACGATTTACACATTAATATAGTAGGTGGTGGCAAGGTAGATGGTCCATCAGCAGGGGCAGGTATATTTCTGGTAATTGTAAGCTCGATTCAGAAGAAACCTATTCGCCAAGATATTGCCATAACTGGTGAAATCTCGATTCAAGGCAGTGTCAAACCGGTTGGGGGCATTTACGAAAAAATATATGCGGCTAAGCAGGCTGGAATAAAGAAAATATTGATTCCGGAAAAAAATCTCAAAGATATCCCCAGCGGGGTTAACGGTATCGAAATAATTCCTATGAAGTACATACATGAAGCTTATCCCCATGTTTTTGAACAATAGATAGTTATAAGCAGTAATAAATCTTGAAGCTTTTTAAATTTGACCTTTCACCTTGTTTTAGTATAAAATATCGTTGTTATAAGCGGGAGTAGCTCAGTGGCAGAGCACCGGCTTCCCAAGCCGGGTGTCGAGGGTTCGAACCCCTTTTCCCGCTCCATTATAAAAAAGTGAGCGCAGCGAACATGAAATCTGTGTGCCCGAGGGGTGCTCCATTATAAAAAAGTGAGCGCAGCGAACATGAAATTCGTGTGCCCGAGGGGTGCTCCATTATAAAAAGTGAGCGCAGCGAACATAAGATTCGTGTGTTCTAAGAGTGCCAGAGGTACTCTTTTTTATTCCCCTGTGATTGCTTGTTCTGAAAGGATTGCCATCCTCAATTGCTAAAACTTTACCTATAAAGTTCCAAAGTGCTATTATATTAAATAAGCATAAATAGCATACAGTGTTTATGGGCGCGTAACTCAGTGGGAGAGTGCTACCTTCACACGGTAGAAGTCGTGGGTTCGAAACCCTCCGCGCCCACCATATTACCAGTTTTTGTAACTCGGATAAAAGGTATAAAAATAAAGCACCTCAACTATTATGACTTTTCTTATCAGAATATAAAAAGGTTCTTGTAGTAAAAAGAGCCTTGATAAGCGGAATAATTATCTGTATACTCAAATTTAGGTAGCAGGGTTTGTGAAATTTAACCTTGTAAGATAGTTTCATTTAATCAATCAGTTTTCTCAACCTGACTACCTTGGAAAAGTTAGTATACCTAATGTAAAAAGAAAAATATTAGTAGCGAACAAAATGAGCATGATATCGTTGTGCTCATTATTTAACTAGCCTGAAAGGAGAGCTAATAATGAATAAACATATTGTTACCGTTATTAAACCCCACTTAAAGAGAGATAAGAACTTAATAAACTGTAGAGAATGCGCTACATCATGTCAGTCCGCCTGCAAAACATCCTGCACCGTAGGCAATCAATCTTGCCGTAACAGTTAATCTTTAAAACGTAATTTTTTGGTTTCATGCAGTGTTAAACAAAGGAGAATTTTAGTTGTTTCAGTTAATCAATTATGATTTTAATGCCAATATTCATTATTATGAGTTCAAAGAGCTGAAAATTATATTGGACGTGAATAGTGGAGCAATTCACCTTCTTGATGAACCTGCCTTTAAAATAGTAAGGAATCTAGTCAAACACCAGGGTGATTTTTATCGAGCTATGGAGGATTGCTCTAGTGAGTATTCTATGGAAGAGCTTACTGACACAGTCTATGAGCTGTTAGGCTTATGTGAAGATGGAGCGCTGTTTACTGAAAAAGATGAGGATATTAATCCTGAGCTATTTTCACTTTCCACTAAAGCGCTTTGCTTAAATGTAGCTCATCTTTGCAATATGAAATGTGAATATTGTTTTGCCAGTCAGGGTGATTTTAATACTAAAAAAGGACTTATGTCGATAGAAGTTGGTCGGAAAGCTATCGATTTTTTAATTTCTAAAAGTGAGGGGCGTCGCAATCTAGAGGTAGACTTTTTTGGCGGAGAACCATTATTAAATATAGAAGTAGTTAAACAAATAGTAAATTATGCCCGTAAACGAGAAGAAGAAACAGGGCATCAATTTAATTTTACCCTGACCACTAATTCAGTGCTTTTAACAGATGAAATTATGGATTTCATTATTTCTAATGATATTAGTATTATTTTAAGTTTGGACGGGAGGCCAGAAATTAACGACCGTCATCGATTGCTCAATAATGGTAAGGGCAGTTACAATATTATTATGCCAAATATAAGAAATGCTGTTGCCAGAAATCCAGTCAGTTATTATGTCCGGGGCACCTTTACCCGCCACAACCCAAACTTTTCCCTGGATGTTAAACATATGGCTGAACAAGGCTTTGAATCACTATCGATGGAACCGGCTGTAGGAGCAGATGGTGATTTTTCCATTCGCAGGGAAGATTTACCTTGGGTTTTAGCAGAATATGAGAAGCTTACTGAATTATTGCTGGATTATTTTAAAAAAGGACAGACCGTAAACTTTTTTCACTATAACCTTAATTTACAAGCAGGCCCTTGCTTGGCTAAAAGAGTCAGCGGATGCGGTGCCGGCTCTGAATATCTGGTTATTACACCGGAGGGAGATATTTATCCCTGTCATCAACTTGTAGGAGAAAAAGATTTTTACCTGGGAAATCTGGCACAAAACCAATTAGATGAAAAAATTCAAGCTGCATTTCGTGCCAATCATCTGGGAAATAAACCGGAATGTGTAAAATGCTGGGCCAGATATTTTTGTGGTGGCGGCTGTCATGCTAATAATTATTATCGCAATCACGATATAAAGAAACCCGATGAAATATCATGCCAGATGCAAAAAAAGCGTATAGAAGCAGCTATTTATTTGGATATTCATAAAACCTTGTTATAATAGGGAAAAATTTATGTTTTTAGGCAGGATTTTCTATATTAGCTAAAGAATATATTTCAATTATCAATAAATAAAAAATGGAGAGGTATTATGGCAGATTATTTAAAGCAGACTAAACCATTAGAAAGAATTGGTATTGCTAGTCTAATCATCCTTATCTTATCGCTCATCTTATTGTTTTCCATGAAAACTACGGCATATTCAGTCTATGTTGACGGGGAAGAAAAGTTTGCTGTCAAGCATTATGGAGATATAGCCCAGACAATTGAGCAGGTTAAGGTCCAGGAAGAAAAAGCTTGTAACCGAAAGTTGGAGGCTACAAGTGAAGTTACCTGGGACAGAAATCTAGTAGACAAAAATTCAGTTTTAACCAAAGACCAGATTGCTTCGGAAATGCAGAAGTCACTTAAATTTGCTACTTTTGGAGTTGAAGTACAGGTACAGGGGAAGGCAATAGCCTATCTGGATAATATTGAAGTTGCCGAACAATTACTGAGTGAATTAAAAAAAGAATTTAGTGCTGTAGCAGAAGGTGAAAAACTACTCTCAGTATCTTTGGAAGAAGATGTAGAATTAATTGAGAAAAAAATCCTGTTAAATAAGTTGTCTACTAAAGACGAAGCCTACAATCTCATAAAGATGGGTACAGATAAACCGGAAAAATATATTGTCCAAGAGGGGGACAGCCTCTGGTCGATTGCGCGTAAAAATGATATGTATGTTGATGATATTATGCACACTAACAATCTGGAAAGCGAAGATTTGCAACTGGACCAAGAGTTAATATTAGTCGCCAGTAAACCATACATAAATGTTGTTGCTCAGGTAGAAGGGGAAAAAGTTGAAACTATTCCATTTGAGACTAAGACTGAAGTAGATAATAATTCGACCAGCAGTGTCAGAATTAAACAGGCTGGCGTAGACGGAGAAAAACAGATTAGTTATATTGCCACTAAAGTTAATGGCATTGTTGAAACCAGGGAGATAAAAGAAGAAACTATTCTAAAAAAAGCCGTAAACAAAATCATTGTTAAAGGTACCAGAGTGACAGTTGCTTCTCGCGGTGGAGGAACGGGAGCTTTAGATTGGCCGGTTTATGGTCCGATTACCAGTTATTATGGTAGCAGAAATGGGACTCATACTGGTCTGGATATAGGTGCCTCTACAGGAACGGCTATTAAAGCGGCTGACTCAGGAACTGTAACCGGGGCTTGTTATCAGGGGGGATATGGCAACCTGATCACTGTAAATCATGGAAATGGTATAGTTACCCGCTATGCGCACTGCAGTGCATTTAATGTAGCAGTTGGGCAAAGTGTATCCAAAGGAACTGTTATCGGTAAAGTTGGCTCAACAGGGAGAAGTACCGGACCACATCTACACTTTGAGGTACTGGCAAGTGGCTCTTTCAATAATCCGCTTAATTATTTGCGCTAAAGGTCAAAAATCGCCCTGGCTCTTGACAGTCAGGGCTTTATTTATTTTATGCTGAAAGGAATGATGATAAATGTACGATGTAATTATTATTGGTAGTGGACCGGCAGGTTTGACGGCTGCTATTTATACTGGTAGAGCGCAGCTAAAAACTATGGTTTTGGAAGCGACAGGAGTAGGAGGGAATGCTGCCTTAACAGATCAAATAGATAATTTTCCAGGTTTCCCTTTCGGGGTTGATGGCAGTAACCTGATGGAGGATTTTCGTAAACAAGCTGAAAGATTTGATGTAGAGCTGAAAATGGAAGAAGCATTTAGCTTAAAAAAAGGCAAAGACGGAATTAAGATTGCTACTGATCAGAATGAATATCTAACTCGTACGGTCATTATTGCTACTGGTGCAAAGCGCCGACAGTTAGAAGTTGAAGGCGAAGAGAACTTTCTAGGTCGGGGAGTATCATATTGTGCTACCTGCGACGGGGCTTTTTTTAGCGGCCTACCGGTAGCGGTAGTAGGTGGAGGAGACGCTGCAGTCAAAGAAGCCTTGCACCTGGCTGATATTACTTCACATGTTTACTTAATCCACCGCCGGGAAGGCTTTCGGGCTAATCAAACGGCATTGGAAAAGATGCGTGCTAATAAACGCATATCCCTAAAACTGAACCGGGTAGTCGAAAAAATAGAAGGACAAGAATATGTTACCCAATTGCTTTTAAAAGATGTTAACAGTCAGGAACAAGAAATATTAGTGGTTGACGGTATATTTGTCAGTATTGGTTTAGTGCCGGACAGCAAACTTTTTCAAGATTTTGTAGAGACTAAGGACGGTTATATTGTAACAGATACAAACATGAGAACTTCCCAGCCCGGAGTTTTTGCTGCTGGAGATATAGTATACAAAACATACCGGCAGGTAGCAACCGCAGTTGGTGATGGTGCAGTGGCAGGAATAGCCGTAACTGATTATTTGAAGGAATAAATCCACTATTTGCCTCCCCCTATGTCCTTAAACCCATAGTATAATGTGGCAGAGGGGAGTGATATCATGTTGGGGATAAAAGAATTAGGAACAGCTAAAACTATTAGTTTAACCTTAATTTTGATATTAATCGTTGTCCTGATCATAAGCAAAAACAGTAATACAGTTATGCGCTATATGGTCGGGCGAGAGGTTGAGTTTAAGACAGCTGATTTCAGTCAGGTGGAGACAGAGAATTTTAATATCAGATATACTATAATAGATAATGAGGATATTAGTGTAGTAGCCAATGCTTCGGAATATGCATATGCCACGGTTACTGATTTTTTCAATTTTAAACCGGAGAGAAAGACCATGATAGTAGTCTACCCAGATACGGTAAGCTTAGCGCGCAGTTTTGGCTGGGACAAAAGCCAAAAGGCAGAAGGGGTATACTGGGCAAGCTCTATTCGGGTAATTTCACCACAATTATGGCAGGAAGAGGCGCTATTGACTGACGATCTTGATTTGGTACAAGCAGGGCCACTTGTTCACGAATTTGCTCATCTTATGGTTGACGTGCAAACTGGAGGCAATTATAATCGTTGGTGGACAGAAGGTATTGCTCAGTATGTAGAAAAGGAAATTACCGGTTTTCAGTTCGATAAACCGTTTGTCAGTGGGCAGGAGATAAAAATCTTCACATTGGCTACTTTAAATAAAAAATTTGACACCGAGGAAGGATCCCTTGCTTATTGGCAATCACTAAAGATTATTGAATCTATAGTAGATAACTATGGGGAAGAAAGTTTGTTCAATATTATGGATAACCTGAGTCGGGGATACAATATTAAGCAGGCTATAACAAAAGCTCTGCAAGTAAGTTATAAAGATTGGGAATTAAGTTTATATCAGGCGCTGCAAAAAAACTAGGACAAGAGGTGTAAATCTTGAGTGATACTTTGGTTATTGAGGGAGGCTACCCTCTTTTCGGACAGGTAACAATTAGTGGTGCCAAAAATGCCGGACTGGTTTTGATGGCTGCAAGTATAATGGCAGATGGTGAAACTATATTAGATAATGTTCCTCGCATAAGGGATGTAGAGGTAATGATTCGCATACTAAATGATATTGGAGTAATAACTGATTGGAATGAGGATGGTAGTCTTTCTATATGTCCTCCCCAGGTTGGAATAAAAAACCAAACTTCTTATGAGCTGGCTAAATTACTTAGGGCTTCCAACTTATTTTTGGGAGCAATGCTGGGCAGACAGGGAGAAGCGACCATTTCTATGCCGGGAGGTTGTGATATTGGTACACGACCTATGGATTTGCATATAAAAGGCCTGCAAGCGCTGGGAGCTGAGTTAGAACTGGAACATGGCTATATATATGCGCGGGTTAAAGAGTCTAATGGGGCCAGAGTGTATTTAGATTTCCCCAGTGTAGGCGCCACAGAAAATATTATGATGATGGCAGCTAAAACGCCTGGACAATCTATTATAGAAAATGCGGCCAAAGAGCCGGAAATAGTTGATTTAGCAAACTTCCTGAACTTTATGGGCGCTAAAGTGCGTGGGGCCGGTACTGATATTATTAAAATCGAAGGGGTTAAGGAATTAAAACCTGGTCGTTATGCTATTATCCCAGATAGAATTGAAGCAGGAACTTATATGATTGCTGCTGCCATTTCCAAAGGGGAGATACTGGTGCAAAATATCATACCTACTCATCTGCATCCTATTATTGCCAAACTACAGGAAGCAGGTGCGACAGTGCACGAAACTGATCAAGGTATTATAGTTAAAGCAGGAGCAAAAATACTCCCCATAGATGTAAAAACGCTGCCTTATCCTGGTTTTCCTACTGACATGCAATCGCAAATGATGGCTTTACTAAGTCTGGCAGAAGGCTCCAGCATGATAGTAGAAAATGTTTTTGAAAACCGTTTTCAGATAGTAGATGAACTAAAGAGGATGGGGGCTAAAATCAAAGTAGAAGGGCACACATCTGTAATTGAAGGGGTAGGTTCACTCTATGGAGCGCGGGTTAAAGCTACCGATTTGAGAGCCGGGGCGGCTTTAATACTAGGGGGACTAGTGGCACAGGGTGAAACCGTGATAGAAAATGCCGGCTATATATTTCGTGGTTATGAAAATATCCGGGAAAAACTTAATGCTTTAGGAGCTAAACTTAAATAGATAAATCTAATAATATAGTATATTCCCTGAAAAAGAAGGCTTAGCAGCCTTCTTTTTGTCTCTTCCTATAATTGCATATATTAATCCGTATATAAGCTAATTCCATAGTAGAAAATATATAAACTTAAAGCAAAGAGCTAGCATAAAGGGGGAATAGTGTGAATAAAATAGCATTTAAAGGCTTCCTCTATTTTTTGTTATTTTTCTGTATAGGGGTGGGGTTATTTAATGTATTGGAATCGGTTCTGGATGAAAGAACTATTGTCAGTGAAAATCAGGCAGTGAGAAACGGAACAATAAAAGAGGTAGCGGCTAGAGTTAGTCCTTCGGTAGTAGGAATAACTAATCTCCAGCGCAGTGGTGATATATTTAATCAACGTACCAGTGAAAGCACCGGTTCGGGAGTTATTTTGGATGGAAAGGGATACATTGTTACTAATAACCATGTAGTGAAAGGGGCGGAACGTTTACTAGTAACTTTGATAGATGGAAATGAGGAAGAAGCCGAAGTAATAGGTACAGACCCCAGGACAGATTTGGCGGTTATAAAAATAAAGGTGGACAATCATGTAACACCTGCAAAACTAGGAGATTCTGAACGTTTAGTAGTCGGAGAAGAGGTGGTTGCAATTGGTAATCCTCTGGGACTACGATTTGCCCGCTCAGTTACTGCCGGGGTAGTTAGCGGGTTAAATCGTTTGCTTACCACGGAAGAAGGTTTTGCTTATCGTCTTATTCAGACCGATGCCGCCATTAACCCAGGTAACAGCGGTGGGGCTCTTTTTAATCTTAATGGCGAGGTGATAGGTATAAATACCGTAAAAATATCTGCTACCGGATTCGAAGGTATGGGATTTTCAGTTCCGGTAAATCAAGTGCGGCAGGTTATCAAAGCTATAAAAGAACACGGTAAGGTTGATTGGCCGAGTATGGGAATTAGGATAATCGGTGAAATAGGCGAAGCAGAAGCTAATTACTTTAATTTACCTGATTGCTGCGGTGTTGCGGTTACTCCTAATGAAGGAAGTCCAGCGGAAAGGGCGGGCGTGAAGCCTTATGATATAATTACGGCCATTGACAATCGTGAGGTAGCAACGGGGACTGATTTGCAGGAGGCTATTGCCAGCAAAAAGATTGGTCAGACTATTAAAGTCAAAATAGCAAGAGTTCCCCAAAGTAAGCGAGAAAAGACCCAAATCAAGACTTTTTCCATACAACTTACCCGCTAATTTTTTTATGGGTTAAAAATCATAAGATTAAATTACAGTAAGAACAGCGCTGCTTTTAAATGGCAGCGCTTTATTTTTCAGGTTTGGTGGGCTAGACTATAAAAAAGTCAAAGAAGGAGAAAAAGTGAAATATAGAATAATATCGGTGGGCAAAATACGGGAGCCTTTTTGCATTAATGGAATTAAGGAATATCTTAAAAGATTAAAACCCTATACAAATATAGAATTAGTAGAGGGGTTAGAGGAGAAAATAAGCCCGCGGGCAGGAACTAAGGATATTGAAAATTGCCTGCAAAAAGAAGGAGCTAAGCTGCTTAACTTAATTGGGAATGATGAAATAGTTATTGTTTTGGATATTAAAGGGGAAACGCTTACTTCTGAAGAATGGGCACAATATATTCAACGGTTAAATGTAAGTCCAGTAAGCCGGGTAAACCTTGTTATCGGTGGATCTTTTGGAGTTGATGAAAAAGTTAAACAGCGAGCTGAACGCTTACTTTCTTTTTCTAAAATGACTTTTCCCCATCAGATGGCAGTATTAATACTTACTGAGCAAATTTATCGAGGCTTCAAAATAATCAAGGGCGAGCCTTACCATAAATAGCGAGAAGTCTTTTCAGGTTTAAAAGATACAAAAGATAGGAGGCTAATAATGCAAAAAGTAACAGTTGCAGAACTATTAAAAAATATTAATAAATACGCGGGACAATTAGTACAGATTAACGGCTGGGTTAGGTTAAATCGCGATCAAAAATCCTTCGGTTTTATTGCCTTAAATGATGGCACCCACTTTAGTTCCATTCAAATAGTTTATGAAAAAGAAAGTTTGGCAAATTTTGCTGCAGCAGTAAGTTTGAGAACTGGCGCTGCTATAACTGTTACCGGCTTAGTAGTTGAGACCCCAAAAGCCAAACAACCGATGGAAGTAAAGGCCAGCCAGATTGATTTACTAGCTGACTGCCCAGAAGACTATCCTATTCAACCCAAACGCCATACCAGAGAATTTTTACGGGAAATAGCTCATTTGCGCCCCCGCACCAATTTGTTTTCCGCAGTTTTTCGGGTTCGCTCTCTGGCAGCTTTTGCGGTGCATCAATTTTTTCAACAACAGGGTTTTATTTATGTACATACACCAATCATTACTGCCAGTGATGCTGAAGGAGCAGGAGAAATGTTCAGAGTTACTACTTTAAAGGCACAAAAGCCTCCTATAACTGATGCTGGAACGGTAGATTATGCCCAGGACTTTTTTGGCTGCAAGACCAACCTTACCGTAAGCGGTCAATTAGAAGCGGAAGCTTTTGCACTAGCCTTTGGCAAAGTCTACACATTCGGCCCCACCTTCCGCGCGGAAAATTCTAATACCGCCAGGCATGCGGCTGAGTTTTGGATGATTGAACCTGAAATCGCTTTTGCCGGCTTGGAAGAGGATATGGATCTGGCAGAAGCTATGGTGAAATATGTTATCAATTACGTGCTGGAACAAGCAGTTGCTGAAATGCGATTTTTTGTAGATTTCGTAGATAAAGATTTGCTAAAGCGATTGCAGGATATAGTAGTCCAGGACTTTGCCCGTATTAGTTATGCGGAGGCGATAAAAATTCTGCAGGCTTCTCCGCAAACCTTTGATTATCCGGTTAGTTGGGGCAGTGATTTGCAGACTGAACATGAAAGATACCTGACAGAAAAAGCTTTTGGTAAGCCAGTTTTTGTCAAAGATTATCCCCGGGAAATTAAAGCCTTTTATATGCGTCAGAATAGTGACGGCAAAACAGTAGCAGCTATGGATCTATTGGTACCAGGCGTGGGAGAATTAATCGGTGGTAGTCAAAGAGAAGAAAGAGAAGATTACCTAAAGCACCGCATGGAAGAAATGCATATTTCAGCAGAGGAATTATGGTGGTATCTGGAGCTTAGAAAATTCGGAGGTGTGCCCCATGCCGGCTTTGGCCTGGGCTTCGAAAGGCTTATCATGTATCTGACCGGTGTTAGTAACATTCGTGATGTCATCCCATTTCCCCGTACAGTAAACTCATGCGCCTTCTAAAATGTCAGGTGGAGCATTGCGGGCATTTAGCCGTAAACAATTCAAAAATGATATTGTCAATATATACTGGCAATCGCTCTGCTTCTGCTTGGCTTCTGACAGTCCATATTAATATAAGGATATTCCTTCGCTTTAGCCTTTTGGCCATCCAAACAGGCAGGCACCCTGTCTCATAAGCAACAAAGTGGGGAGAGCTAATAATATTAAGAAGCAGGAACTTAAGCAAAAATTTATGTAAAAAAGGCAGGTCTTCTTCGTCAAAACTGCCTGAGAGTTGTCCACGCACAATATGCGGGGCCTTTTTCTTAAAATATTCAACTGTAAAAGGATTAAAAGATTGTATAGCATAGGGGCCCTGATAGCCTTTGAGCAAGATAAGAACAGACTCTTCTAATTTTCCGATTTTACCGCGGTTTTTTATCTCAATTAATAACGGTACTTGTCCGCCGACCAAAGATAAAACATCTGCCAGCAAAGGTATACCTTGATTGGATTCCAGCAAAGTCAATTCTTTTATTTGCAGCCAGTCAGTTTCATTTACTTTTTTATCTACTCCCGACATTCTGAAAAGATTAGCATCATGAAATACTATCACTTTTCCATCAGCGGAAAGTTGTACATCCAGTTCAATTGCATAACCCTGTTTAATTGCCTGGGCAAAAGCTAACATAGAATTTTCCGGCACAGTCTGGTCATTAGTATGCAACCCCCGGTGCGCAAAAGGTAAAATTGTCAATAGGCTAGGATTGTTGACAATAGCAAGCATTGGAAATCTCCTCATCTGATGATAAATTAGCGGGCACATTTCTTCTCACTTTTTCTGTAACTGTCGGGTACGCTCAAAACAAAAATATCGTGAATAATAAATATTGTCAAATAAAGCTGCACTTATTTACCTGCCTGTACCCCGATTGGGTATGCTCCGATAGGTATGCCTTTTTGGTTATGCCCATTATAATTTTTAATAAATGTAAGATTATTAAGCAAGAGATAGTATAATATGGATATAATGCAACTTAAAAAGGAGGAAACAATTAATGAAAAAGTTCAAAACGAAATTGTCAATAATCGTGGTTTTAGTGTTTGTGTTTACCATGGTTATAGGTTCAAGTGCTTTTGCCGCATGGACTTCAGTCCAGAAGGTAGATGCATATTCAGGAGTCAAGATTTTTTATAACGGGCAGCAGGTAATTAATCCTACCCAACCCTTGATTATTAATGACAGTACATATGTTCCTTTGCGTATGATAATGGAACTCGTAGGCAGTGGTGTAACATGGGATGCTGTTAACTACAGGGTTATGCTTACAGGTGCTGGTTCCAAGGAATTAGCGGCTAAAGATAAAGAGATAGCAGAGCTAAAAAAGAAGATTACTCAATTGGAAAGTACTATTGCAGAGGGTAAGGGCGGAGATCTTGATGAAATCGAAGCCGATCTGATTGATATCTTTGAGGATGCTGGTGATGAATATTTTGATGATGACAGAATAAAAGTTACATTGGCTCTAAGTGGTGATGAGGATGACCTGGCATACACAATCAAACTGGATTTTGACCGTTCTAGCGAGTATGAAGATTTATCTGATGTCAGCAAAAGCGATATAGAATCATTTTTGGATGACGTAGAAGAAGAAATTATGGATTTAATTGACGGAACTGACTTTGAAGATGCTGATATAACTGGAAAACTTCTGGATAATGATGATTCCAAATTAAAAGTAACCTATAATGGCAAAGCCTATACTTTCAATTTAGGCAGTACTGATGACCTTGGTGATATTGAAGATGATGTAACTAATGCTTTTAAAAGTGCCGGCCAAAAATATTTCGGGGATAGTGGAGTAAGGGTAAATATATCCCTAAGCGGAGATGAGGACGAAATCGATTATGATGTTGAAATTGATGCATTTTATTCTAACAATTACAGTGAGGATAGGGAGCTTGCCCAGGGAGATATTAACCGTTTAATAAACGCTGTAGAAAGTGAAATCGAAGATGTGATCGACGGTACTGACTTTGAAGATGCAGATATCAGAGGAAATTATTCTGTAGATTATAAATAAATAGCATATTGTGATTGTGTGTGCTTAAAGAAGTCACATATTTATTTGAAAATTAATTAAGAAAGCTGGCCTTGGAATGTTCCTAAGACCAGCTTCTTGTTATTACTAAGTATTTCTTTCAATTATTAGACACGACACCCCATAGTTAACACCACAAACGAAGAACTTTTCGAGTGAAAAGCCATAAAATAGGAGTATACTAGAAATATAAGTAGGTGTTTAGTTTGCGTAAAGCACTAATCAGACTGGAAGACGTTGGCCCGGGAGGTCCCTACAGTTCATTAGAAAGTCTGAAAAAACTGAGGATAATTGCCGAGTATCTTCAATCTGAACAGGTATATTTTCATATATCTTTGATTCCTCATTTTATGGACCCGCCTGCCGAATACAGTAAAGCAATCGATGAACTGGACGACCCGTATATTCAGCAATTCAATGAAACGGTAAATTATATGAATCGATGCAGTTCCGGCAGGTCAGTTGGTATGCACGGATATACCCATCAATTTGATCAATCGATCAGCGCTATTGGTGATGAGTTCTTCAGTTCTGATTGCGCGCAAAATTGTCCTCCGGAAGATATTCCAGCAGCAACTTCGGATCGGGAGGCATTTATGAATTCTTACGCTTCCAGCAGAATGATGGCTGGGTATGAGTGCTTTAAAAACTCAAATATTCCACTTAGCTGGGGATTTTCAACACCACATTATACGGCATCTTATACTCAAAGGGAGATTCTTGAGGCATGGTCAGGCATATTTTATGAAGGCAATCCCTGGGCTGGTGATTCAACCAGAGTAAGCATTCTGGATAAAGATACCCCTTTATACAGGGGAGTGATATATGTACCAACCCCTTTATACTATGTAGATGGACTACGGGCAGAGGAGGATATTGCCAGAATTTTAAATACTATAGATAGTTATGGCAAAGACGAACTAGCATCATTTTTTTATCACCCCTATCTGGAGTTTAGTTTCATTAAACGGGTAGGGGGAGGTTATACTTATGCTGAAAATTCCTACTTAAAAAGACTTATACGAGCATTTAAGGAAAGAGGCTATGCTTTTATTTCAATATTAAACTTGGTTGATTTTGTTCCATCTACACGGGAGACTAACTTTTTCCCCGATTTTGACAATAAAATTATGGCAGGTTCTCTGATTGATATTAACCAGAGTGGTTTAATTATCTGGTCTGTTGCGAATGGCAAATGGTATTATTGTCCCTGCCTGTTAGAAAACTTCCCCAACCGCCAAGCCGATCAACTAGCATTCGGTGATATTTTAATGCTATCTGATTGGGCAGTTGGACCAGGGTGGGTACCTTTGATCGGTGATGTAGACGGAGATGGCTATGATGACGTGGTGGTCTGGGATTCGGAGCATGGAGAATGGCAGGTAGCCTTAAGTGATAGTAAAAAGTTGGTTCCACATCCGGGGAACGGTGACTTTAAATGGCTAAAAAATTGGGCTCGAGGTAGAGAATGGCAACCTTTTATCGGTGATTTTAATGGTGACGGAAAAGCTGATCTGTTAGTGTGGTATCCTCCTACCGGTGAATGGCAGGTTGCTCTTAGCACGGGTACCGGATTTTCACCTTCACCAGGTCCGGGGAATTTCATTTGGCTTAAGCCCTGGGCGCGGGGGGAAGAATGGGTTCCATTGATAGGTGATTTTAATGGTGACGGTCGTGATGATATCGTAGTCTGGAATCCAACATCAGGTGAGTGGCAGGTTGCTTTCAGTGAAGGGGACCGCTTTAATCCGGGTCCTATAGGCGGGCAGCCAGTCTGGTTAAATAATTGGGGGATAGGAAGGGAATGGAGTCCGTTGATCGGAGATTTTAACGGCGATGGCAAAAGTGATATTTTAGTGGTTAACCGTCTTTTAGGTGATTGGCAGGTAGCGCTTAATAAAGACTATAAGTTTTTACCTACCGGGCGAGCTTTTTATCCCTGGGCCGCGGATGCTGATATGCAACCATTAGTTGCAGATTTGAATAAGGACGGCAGATTTGCCTTACTGGCTCGCCATCCATTTATAAGAAATGGAACTGTTGATGTGGCAGTATCGGTCATTGAATAATTTTATTGCAGCAAAGTAAAATATTTAATAAGTTAAAATTTTATCGGTTTATCAGCGAAAAGTATCTTGGCAGAACAACGAATCATTTTTTCTATTAATAATCTTTCTTGCGCAAAGTAACGCAATTCCCCTCCAAATGAAGGGGAACTGCGTTATAATATTTTATAAGCACATATACATAGTTAGGAGTAGTAAATGCAGATACATATATTAGCCAGCGGCAGTACTGGTAATGTAGTTTTAGTGCAGATGGGGTCAACCAAAATTTTAGTTGATGTCGGCATTAGCAACCGCAGGATAGAAAAAGGTTTGAGCGATTTAGGAATCAGGATAAGCGAATTGGACGGAATATTAATAACCCATGAACATTCTGATCATATTAATGGTCTGGATGTACTGGTGCGCAAGCATAGGATTCCGGTTTATACCCGAAGTCGTACCTGGCAAAAAATTAACTGTCTTGATAGACTCCCCGCTGAATGTGTAAAGGAAATCAACAACTCGTTTACATTAGGAGATGTTGATATTGTTCCTTTCAGTATTTCCCACGATGCTGCTGATCCGGTCGGTTATTGTTTTTATCAGGGTCATAGGAAAATAGTAGTAGCGACTGATTTGGGTATAGTAACACCAACTATTGAATCAGCACTGACCCGTGCAGATTTGATGGTCTTAGAGAGTAATCATGATGTGGATATGCTTAAAAATGGTCCTTATCCGCAATTTTTAAAACAGCGCATTTTAAGCAATAAAGGACATTTATCTAATTGGCAAACGGGGCAGGTTCTAGCGCGAATTGCACACAAAACTGGTACACGAGTAATGTTGGCTCACTTAAGTCAGCAGAATAATCAACCAGCTTTAGCACAGCAAACTGTGCGAGATGTTTTAACAAATGCCGGACTGACAGTAGGGAAAGAAATACATCTGTATCCTACCTTCCCGGAGAGAACAGCCAGTGTGGTTGTTTAGCCGTCAGATGATGATAAAAGGTTAGAATCGCAATATTATAATTAAGGAAAAACCGGGGCAGTTAACCCCGGTTTTGTAGGCAAACTATTTTAGCTGGTTAAGCCTTTTCTGGTTCAGGATAATTTATGTCAAAACAATTTACAGTGACGGTTTTGATTTTTTGTTCCTCATAAGGTTTATCTCTAAAATCTCGGGTAACGCTTACGATTTCATCGACAACCTCCATGCCTTCTATAACAGCACCAAAAGCTGCGTAATCACCATCCAGATGAGGGGCCTTATCTACCAGTATAAAAAACTGGGAACCAGCAGAGTTGGGTTTAGCTGATCTGGCCATCGAAAGAACGCCTCGATCATGTTTCAAGTTGTTTTTAAAGTTGTTGCGGGGAAATTCGCCTTTAATCTGATAACCGGGACCACCGGTGCCTGCACCCTGTGGACAACCGCCTTGAATCATAAAACCGGGAATTATGCGGTGGAAAACCAGACCATCATAAAAGCCTTTTTTAATTAGTGATATAAAGTTATTAACGGTATTAGGGGCAAATTCCGGGTACAGTTCTATTTTTAACTGGCCGCCTTTTTCCATTTCCAAAGTAACTAAGGGATTCTTATTCATTTAAACTACCTCTCTTTTAATTATTTTTAAATGTGTAATTCATTTATTATAACAAATAGATGACACAACATTAAGCGGTGAGTATCTACTTTAAATATTTAACCTATAGCGATAACCAACCACTGCTAATGTAAAATACGAAGGCGAAAGTAAAACTGACAAATATAATAACAATGAGCCATGTAATTATTTTCTTGAGACTGATGCCGAACATTTAAAAGTCCCCCTTTTTTAAAGTACCTAAATGGAATCTTAAATGTTTTAGAGTACCCCGATAAAAGATTCCGGCCAAAAGATAATCTCCGACTAAAAACAGCAGACCAAAAGAGATTAAACCGGTGGACAGAAACAAGGTGCCTATTCTGGTAGTTGTATCAGCATATAAATCGGGCGGAATATTTATAATGGTAGGCAAAGCAGGATAAGCTAAAACGCCTGATAAAATTTCTAATCCTACAAAGCTAACCCCCAGACCGAAAAGAAAAAGGCCAAACAAAGCACCCATCAACCCCAGAAAAGGTCCGAGGAAAAAGGCCAGATTAAAAATGCCCAGCCCAATAGAACCTATTACCGCTTTAAAAATATTTTTGATCGAAGATTCTTCCTCTGCTTTTTTAACCAGGTAGTCCGCCATAATATAACGAGCTACATTTTTAGTATTACCTAAAAATGCTATTATCTCATCTTCGGTTTTGCCCAGACTAATACTTAAATCAAAATGTTCACGATATTTTCCAATTATTTGCCGTCTATCACGCTCTGGTATTTCCTTTAATAATGAATCTAATGCCGCCAGAAAATTTTCCAAGCAAATCCACCTTTCAACAACCCAACGCTTTGTGAAGTTCTTTGCTATAAAATAGCATATATATGCTAAAGAAGGTAGCTAAAAGGTAAATTATTCTATCAAAAACTATTGTCCAAATAAAACAGTTTAGATATTTGTGCTACTTTAGGCGAAACTTCTCTGGACAGTCTTTTCAACCCAATCATTAATCCAGGGTTGCTGGAGAGGGTGAAACTGATTACTTGCGGATGAATAGTGGTAATCTTTCAAATATTGGCGTCGGTTTAAAGCTATCCGATGTAAACAAATAATTAATTTATCAACTTCTTCTTTTGTATTGTAGGCACCAAGACTTATTCGTACCATGCCGGGTAATTTACCCAACTGTTCATTATTGATAGGTGAGATAGGCATAGCTTTTTCATCATTTTGAAGTAGAATGCGCACATAATTCTGAGCGCAAAAGCACCCTGTTCTAACGCCGATCCCTGCTTCATAGCAAAGTATTGCTCCTACCAGGGCGTGAGGCATCCCTGCCATATTAAAGCTGATTACCCCTACCCGAGGTTTAGTGCCGTAAATTGTAATCCCAGGTATTTGCGCAAGTTTTACTAAAGTGTAGTCAGTTAAGGACTTTTCATAGGAGGCAATTTTTTTGATACCTATGCTCTCCAAGTACTGGAGGGTTTTAGCCAAGGCGAAAGTGCCGACTATATTCGGGGAACCTGCTTCTTCTCGATCTGGCAAGTCTGCCCACCAGATTTTTTCCGGGAATACTATCTTGGCGGTTCCGCCGCCGGTGTACTCAGGTTCACTAGCCATGAAGGTGCTTTTCGGACCGATTAGACAGCCAGACCCGAATGGTGCGTAAATTTTATGGCCTGAAAAGGCTATATAATCTAAATGGTAGGGGTCGTGGTCAGATTTCATATCAACCGTGTGATGGGGAATAAGCTGGGCAGCATCAACTAATATGGGAGCTGCATACTGATGGGCTAAGGCGGCCATTTCATAAATGTCATTTAATTGTCCTGTAACATTAGAAGCTCCGCTGATGGCTACTAACTTCACCCTGGGATAATGGCGGCGCAGCTTTTTTTCTAAATCAGCCCGGCATAAATGGCCAGCTTTATCTAAACGGATATATTCAACATTAGCTTTTTGCCGCCAGGGTAAATCATTAGAGTGGTGCTCCATCACGGAGCTTATAACTACATCACTTTTTTTTAGCTGCAACCGATAGGCTAACTTGTTAATAGCCTCAGTAGTATTCTTAACCATAATAACGGTATTATTCTCCAGACTTACTTTAACAAAGTTTGCGATTATTTGATGGCAAAGATCGTAAGTTTTGGATGCTATCAGAGATTTAAGTCCGGTACCACGGTGTACTCCTGAATACCATTGCATAAAGTTTTCAGTTTCTTTAATAACCGATATTAGAGGTGGGGTACTAGCAGCATTATCAAAATTGGTATAAGGTACGCTCTTTTTTGTTGTAGTAGGAACTCTACAATCGATACCAGTTATATTTTTCCTAAAAGAACGGTGGTCAAATTGCTCTCTGATAATAAAGAACACTCCCATGTATGTTGTTTATATATATTATGAATACCCGCATTATTTGCCCCACCAAAATAATTTATATAGATACACTCTTATTATATTTATATGAAAAGCTGCATATTTGACTCTAAAGCATCTTTTAGGTATTCCTTGACATCAACTACCTTTATTCCTTCTAGTAGTTCCTCAGGTTTGAAACCCATTATTTCCAGAGATAATTTACAGGCATAAAAATTCACTCCTTTATGAAGTGCACCATTTAAAAAGTCAACTAAACGGGGAGTATCATTGGCGTCCATCATTTCTAACAACATAGATTTACCGATCCCCGCCATATTCATTCTGGATAAGGGTAATTCTTCGGCCTGTTTGGGTGTTAAGGTTGCAAACATCTTTTCGTACAGAGTTTTATCCTCATTCGTCATATTTAGAGGATTCCTTATTAATAATAGTCCCCAAAAAGCAAAAAACATAGTTACATCAACATCTATTTCTCTGGCACCATTAGCAATAATTAAGGCGGCTAAAGCTTTATCGTAATCTCCGCTAAAAACAACTATATTTAAAGATTTATTGGCCAATTATTATACCTCCTATAGGTTGTTTAATCAGGTTTCTGTGTTGCAGAGTAAAAAATCTATCTTAATAAACGATTTTAAGTAACTTAAGGAGAAAATTTTTGTTAGAATAGAACAGGGGAAAATAAAAGTATCCACCGGATAAGCACAATGATTTTAAAAAGCTATCTGTAAGGGTAATCTATATAGAGTAGACATAAAATGAGAAAACTTTATTAAAAATAAGACTGAATCCTGCTTAAATCAGCTGATGATGTAGGTGACTTTTAGGTAAGCGTGATGTATTATTAACAGCTGAACAGGAATACCTTTAGCAGGTAATTAAGTTACAAACTAACCCCATAACTTTTTAAAATACTCTTTGCTGTTTCTACATCGGCATAATTAGTCACTACAGTTACCAGATAAGAAGAAGTTACACCTGAATCAGTTTGACTTGACATTCCGCTTACAGATGGATCGGCAGCCAGTAAAGGCCCATAGTTCTGATTATAATGTCCACCCAGAACCTTGGAGGATAAGTATTGTTCGTCCTTATATGACTTTTGTTGCGGGAATTCTGATACGTAAGTTAATTGTACTTCACGGAACCCTCTAGCTTGTAAAGACTGAACAGCCATAGTCGCCTCATGCTCGGTTGTAAAATAAGTCATTACGGAACTTTCTCCGGGGTTAAGTTGCAAATAAATTACCTCCTTTGTTTTTGGTCATAAAATGTCGGTAATAGTTTTGCCATTATTTAAATTAAATATGTGAAAAATTGAAATAGGAGTGAAATGGTGTGAATGCGATTGAGTCTAATAAAAATTTAATTAAAGCTATCATCAACGAAGCACTCAAGTCAGCTCAGCAAAAGGAATTAATTTCTTTTTTTGATATCCCCGATTATGTAATTGAAGTTCCTAAGGAAAAAGGCCATGGTGATTTTGCATCCAATGTGGCGATGCTAATGGCACGTCAAGCGCGAATGGCACCTAAAGTGATTGCGGGTATTATTGTTGAAGAAATTGCTCAAGATAAAATTGAACAGTTGGAGAAAATAGAAGTTGCAGGTACTGGTTTTATTAATTTTTTCTTTAATAATGCATGGCTGTTTGAAATTCCTAATTATGTAGTTCAAATGGGCGAAAAATACGGGTATAATGATTATTTAAATCTTAAAGTACAGGTGGAATTTGTTAGTGCTAATCCTACTGGCAATTTACATATGGGTAATGCCCGGGGAGGAGCAATAGGTGATACTTTGGCTAATATTCTGCAAATGGCAGGTTATGATGTGGAAAGGGAATTTTATGTTAACGATGCTGGCAACCAAATTGAAATATTTGGTGAATCTCTTGAAGCCCGCTATTTACAGCTCACCGGGCATGATATAAAATTCCCGGAAAATGGTTATGCCGGGCAGGATGTTATTCAGACGGTCAAAAATATCATTAAAGAACAGGGCGAAAACTTACTAAAAATGGACAGTCCGGCCAGACGCAAGCTAATAGTTGACTATGCTCTGCAAGAGAAACTAACCTATATTAAAAAGACCCTGGAAGATTTCGGTATTGAATATGATGTCTGGTTTAAAGAGCAAAGTCTGCATGATTCCGGAAAAATAGAGGAGGTAATTCAGTGGCTTGCTGAACAAGACTTTATCTACGAACATGAAGGAGCGTTATGGTTTAAATCGACTCTTTATGGAGATGAAAAAGATGAAGTTATAAAAAGGGCTAATGGCTTAACAACCTATTTTGCTGCTGATATTGCGTATCATAAAAACAAGTTTGAAAGAGGTTTTGATTGGGTAATTAATGTTTGGGGAGCAGACCATCATGGCCATGTAGCTCGTATGAAAGGCGCTATGCAAGCAATAGGTTATGACCCTGCCAAACTTGACATATTATTGATGCAATTAGTAAGGTTATATAGGGGCGGCAATATAGTGCGTATGTCTAAAAGAACTGGCACGACTATCTCCCTGGATGAATTAATTGAAGAAGTAGGCAAAGATGCAGCCCGCTTCTTTTTTGTAATGCGCAGTCCAGAAAGTCATTTGGATTTTGATATGCAGTTGGCTAAAGAAAAAAGTCAGGAAAATCCGGTTTATTACGTACAATATGCTCATGCGCGCATTTGCAGTATATTCAGACAGGCAGAAGCTGCCGGAGTTAAATTGGTTTCGCTGGAGCATATAGATTGTACTTTGCTAAACAGTCAGGAAGAAATAGATCTTCTGCGCAGAATAGCTGATTTCCCTGATGAAATTAAAATTGCTGCCCGGACTTTGGCGCCCCACAGAATTGCCCGTTATGTTCTTGATCTGGCTGGGTTATTCCATAGTTTTTATAATCACCACCGCGTTTTAAATGATGATTTGTCACTGCAAAGCGCCAGATTACTCTTGATGGAAACAACTCGGATAACGATAAAAAATGCTCTGGATATTCTAGGTGTAACTGCACCACAACAAATGTAAGGAGGGATTTTATGGTACCTAGGAAAAAAAGTGAGGCGGATTGGGCTGTAGAGATTTTAAAAGAAAAACAGGAAGCGGTTTATTATATGGATATCATTACAAAAATTGCTGAAAAAATGGGTAAAAAGACTAATAGTCTTATTCTCTCATCAATTAATACCCGTTTAAACATGGATAACCGTTTAATTTATCAGGGTGATGGCTACTGGTTTTACGATAAAAATCGGGTAAAAGCAGACAGGTGAGAAAAGATTGAAGATTAGATGGTTTGGACATGCTTGCTTTTTAATAGAGACTGAAAAAATAAGGATTGTAAGCGACCCCTTTAATGAAGGAGTCGGATATCCAATATTTAAAGGTACAGCTGACCTGGTAACCATAAGTCATGATCACTGGGACCATAATGCTGCCCAATTGGTAGACGGTAATCCGTTTATAGTAACTGAACCCGGCAATTTTCTTTACGAGGACATTCATATAAAAGGTATAGCTTCCTTTCATGATAAAGCCCAAGGAAAAGACCGGGGGACAAACATAATTTATAAAATCTCAGTTGAGGGTATGAATCTGGTTCACCTGGGAGATTTGGGTCATGTTTTAACCAGGGAACAGATAAGGGAAATAGGTGCTATTGATATATTATTTCTGCCGGTAGGCGGTAATTATACAGTTGATGCCAAAGAAGCGTATGAGATTACCGGGCAGTTAAAACCTAAGATAGTAATACCTATGCATTTTAAGACTCCGGTAATTTCTTTTGATATTGACCCTGTGGAGGCTTATACATGCCAGTTTGATCAAATTGTAAAAAAACCTTTTCTGCAAATTAGCAAATCAGAACTCGGGTATCCTAAGCAAGTAATAGTTCTTGATTATCCGGTAAGTTAATTTGATGAAATAATGTTATTTGAGCGAGTGAAAGAGAGGAGCAGACTGTGACAAAGTATATTTTTATTACCGGAGGGGTAGTTTCTTCGCTAGGTAAAGGAATTACCGCAGCATCACTGGGCAGATTGCTCAAAAGCCGGGGACTTAATGTTTGGATGCAAAAATTTGATCCCTATATAAATGTTGATCCAGGCACTATGAGTCCTTACCAGCACGGTGAAGTGTATGTTACTGAAGACGGGGCAGAAACGGACCTGGATGTAGGTCATTACGAAAGATTTGTTGATGAAAATTTAACTAAGTATGCCAACTGTACAACGGGGAGAATTTATCAAGCGGTCCTTGACAAAGAGCGGCGAGGAGATTATTTGGGGCAAACCGTACAGGTAATTCCTCATATAACTAACGAAATCAAAGAACGAGTAACTCTAATCGAAAAAGTAGCTAACCCCGATATAGTTATCAGTGAAATCGGCGGGACGGTAGGAGATATTGAATCGCTCCCTTTCCTGGAAGCTATTCGCCAGTTAAAATATGAGCTCGGTAAAGAGCGGGTTATGTATATACATGTTACTCTGATTCCTTATATAAGAGTGGCGGGAGAGCTAAAGACCAAGCCTACTCAACATAGTGTTAAAGAACTGAGAAGTATAGGAATTCAACCCGACGTACTGGTATGCCGGACTGAAAAAGACCTTTCCGAAGACATAAAAGCCAAATTAGCCTTGTTTTGTGATGTTCCCAAAGAAGCTGTTATTCAATTAAAAGACGCCGATTCTATTTATCAGGTACCTTTAATGTTAGCTAAGGAAAGACTTGATAAAGAAGTAATTAAAGTACTTGGTTTAAAATGCGAGGAAGCTGATTTAGCTGAATGGGAAGCAATGGTTACCAAAGTTGAACATCTGGTTCATAAAGTTACCGTAGCACTAGTAGGAAAATATGTGCAGTTACCAGATGCTTATTTAAGCATTGTCGAGTCCTTAAACCACGCTGGATTCCAGTTTAACACCGAAGTAGAAATTAGATGGGTTTGTGCCGAACAAATGGAAAAGGAAGGACCGGAAAAACTTTTGCAAGATGTTGATGCCATACTAGTGCCGGGAGGTTTTGGTGAAAGAGGTATTGAAGGCAAAATAGCAACTGCAAAATATGCTAGGGAAAATAAAATACCTTTTTTAGGGATCTGTCTAGGGATGCAATGTGCTGTTATTGAATTTGCTCGGAATATGTGTAATTTACAAGGAGCCAACAGTTTCGAATTTGACACTAAATCGCCTCACCCTGTTGTACATCTAATGCCCGAACAGCAAAAGATAGATGAAAAAGGTGGAACTATGCGTCTGGGAGTATATCCCTGCCGTTTAACGGCGGGGAGCATAGTGCAAAAAGCTTATGGCGTCGATGAGATTGTAGAGCGACATCGTCATCGTTATGAAATAAACAATGATTATTTGGAGAAGTTAAAAGAAAATGGTTTAATAATCAGTGGTCTGTCACCAAATAGAAAACTGGTAGAAATAATAGAAATTCCTGATCACCCCTGGTTTGTAGGTTGTCAGTTCCATCCTGAATTTAAATCCCGACCTAACAGGCCTCATCCATTATTTTTAGGTCTTATTGAAAACGCTCTTAAGAGATAAAATAAAATACTGAGGCTGTTTTTGATCGTAAAAGAGAAGAAGCAGCCTCTTTTATGGTGCCATAATAGCTGACTTGAGACCCGATAAATACCCCCTAACTTTCTCTAAAAAAAGGAAGATACCACCGAGTATCTTCCCTCATAATTGCTTGTGGAGACTACATAACCCTGAACATTACGAGTTAGTAACGTAAGCATATTAAAACGTTTATTTCTCTAATGATTAAACCTTGGCAACAGTTTTCTATTTAAAAGGGTATCTTATTAGTTTTAGACCAAATTTTCATTTCTTTTGCGGCTTTTATCAAATCATCACGGAAATCTGGATGAGCAAGCTTAATTAAACCTTCGGCTCTACCCCACGTAGACATGGCCTTCAGGTTAATCTTGCCATATTCAGTAACTAGATATTGCACCTGGGTGCGAGGAACGGTTACAGCAGCGCCAGGGGTTAACAAAGGTCTGATCCTTGAGTGTAGATTACCTTCTTTATCCTTAAAGGTAGAAGAAAAAGCCAGGAATCCTTTTCCGCCTTTGGAATGAAAAGCACCTATGACAAAGTCTAATTGTCCACCTGTTCCTGAAATCTGGCGAAGTCCGAATGACTCAGAGCAAACTTGACTGAGCAGATCAACTTCCAGAATATTATTTATGGCAATGACATTATCGTGCATAGCAATACGAGCTGGATCATTAGTATGTAAGACATTAGTAGATGCGCAACGAGGGTTGTCGTGTAGGAAATCATAGGTTTCCTGAGTTCCCAGACAGAAGGAGTAAGCACTTTTGTTAATATCATAGGCTTTTTTCGCATTAGTGATATTGCCGGCTTCATACATTTTTACAAAAGCATCGCAGAACATCTCACTTTGAATACCCAAATCTTTTAAATCTGACTGGGCGATCATATTACCGATTAGATTAGGCATGGCTCCGATCCCCAGCTGAATACAAGCGCCATCAACGATATCCTCAACAATATATTCGGCTATCTTTCTTTCCTCCGGGGTAGGTTCGGGCATGGGCGGCAGAGCCATAACTGGTGAATTGGAACCTTCTATAATATAGTCAACTTCACTTATATGCACATATTCATCATTGCCACCCAGACACCGGGGCATATTTTCATTAACTTCAACAATGGCAATATCGCACATAAGCGCTAAGCCTCGATTGTGCGAATTACCCAAGCCAAAGTTGAAGCAGCCCTGTTTATCCATTGGGGCAACCTGAGCACACCAAATCTGTGGTTTTAGATGCGTGAATTGATCAGTGTCATCATAAGCCAGCAGGGTAGCTTCATGATAATTAAATGGATTGTGGGCAACTAACCCAAAGTCACCAGCTTTACGATCAATAGCAGTGTAATACCAGGAAAAATATTGGAAAGTCTTCTGCTCCCTGTCCTGGAAGATTACATCAGGTACAGGCAAGACTGTTCCTGTACCACGTATAGATACATTTTCCAGCCCGTCACCGGCACGCTTGGCCAAGGCTATATCAAAGTCAACTGGCTTGGTGGCAAACATTCCATAGTCTACAATGACATTGGAATTACATTTTTGCGCCGCTTGATCGGCAGTTATCAGTTTTCGATTATACTCTTCCATGTAAGTACTCAATAATATCCCCCCCCAAAAAATTATCAGGAAATTCTGATATATTAGAATATTCTAACAATAGTTATCATTTCCTTTATTTATGGGGAAATAAATTGAAAAAGTGCTTAATACCCTTTACAAACGAAAAAAAGCGGGCATTGCCCGCTTTTTCCAAAAGTTTAGAATGGAATGCGATTAGTGCGTGACCATATTTTCATTTCTTTTGCGGCTTTTATCAAATCATCACGGAAATCAGGATGGGCAATTTTGACTAATGCATCGGCTCTGCCCCAGGTTGATAAAGCTTTTAAATTAACTTTGCCAAACTCAGTAACCAGGTATTGCACTTGGGTACGGGGAACTGTAACTGCAGCCCCCGGTGTAAGCATAGGCCTGATCCGAGAATGAACCTTGCCTTCTTTGTCCTTGAAGGTGGAAGAAAAAGCTAGAAAAGCTTTGCCACCTTTGGAATGAAAGGCGCCGATGACAAAATCCAATTGTCCGCCGGTTCCGGATATTTGGCGTAGTCCAGATGTCTCTGAACAAACCTGGGAAAGTAAATCCACTTCCAAAATATTATTGATGGCAATAACATTATCGTGCAGGGCAACACGAGATGGGTCATTGGTATAATTTACATTACATGAAGCTAAACGGGGATTGCTGTCAACAAAATCGTAGGTATCCTGTGTCCCCAAACAAAAGGCATAAGTGCTCTTATTAATATCATAAGCTTTCTTGGCGTTGGTAACTTTACCGGCCTCATACATGGCGACAAAGGCATCACAGAACATTTCGCTCTGCAGACCCAGATCTTTTAAATCTGATGCGGCGATCATATTGCCAATAAGGTTAGGCATGGCGCCAATGCCTAATTGAACACAGGCACCGTCGACGATATCTTCAACAATATATTCTGCTATTCTTTTCTCCTCGGCAGTAGGTTCGGGCATAGACGGCAGAGCAAAAATCGGTGAGTTAGAGCCTTCTATTATATAATCAATTTCGCTTATATGCACGTACTCGTCATTACCCCCCAGGCAAAGCGGCATATTATTATTTACCTCAACAATGGCTATTTTGCTGTTAAGGGCTAAACCACGGCTGTGAGAATTGCCCAAACCGAAATTAAAACAACCATGTTTATCCATCGGGGTTGTCTGGGCACACCATACGGTTGGCCATATATGACTAAAAGATGAATCATAAGCTAATAAAGTTGCTTCGTGGTAATTAAAAGGATTATGCGCTACTAGGCCGATATCCCCCGCTTTACGGTCCAGCATGGTATAATACCACGAAAAATACTGAAAACTCTTCTGTTCGGGATCACTTTTTATTACTTCCGGTATTGGCAGCACTGAACCTGTGCCCCGAATCGATACATCTTGCAGACCGTCACCGGCTCTCTTGCCCAGAGCTACATCAAAGTCGATTGGCTTGGTAGCAAACATTCCATAATCAACGATTGAATTTGACGGAACCAGTTGGGCTGCTTCATCAGCAGAAACTAGCTTTCTCTTATACTCCTCAGCATAAGTTCTCAAAATCTTTCCCCCCCAAAAAATTTAATTCCTTGCATCACCAAACATTACTTAGGAATCACTGATACATAATGTGATGTTAAAATATGTATACATTTTGAATATTCGAACAAAAAAATGAAAGTCCTTTCTTGGGATAATAAGTAGAAATATTAAAAATATTCAGACAAAATGTAATTAATTAAAATTGTAATTAAAATAAATTAATAGATTCGGAAAAAGAACAAAAAAAATGGCAAAAATTTAAAGGCAAGTAATTAATCAATGGCGAAATAAAAAGGGATATGCCTGCAAAACATTGGTCAAACTAGCAGAGAATTAATAAAGGAGCAGTAAATGTATACTACGCGGATATTAGATATTAAGGAAAAGGTGCATTTTAATAATTTTGTAGAAAAACACCCGCAAGGCCATTTTTTGCAGTTATGGGAATGGGGTGCGGTTAAAGAAGGCATGGGATGGGAGTATTTGCCACTGGTTGTTGAAGAGGACGGAGAAATAAAAGCTTCACTGCTTATTTTGAAAAGGCGGCTGCCAATACCAGGTATAAAAAAAAGTATTTTCTATGCCCCGCGCGGACCGGTGGTTGATTTAGAAGATGAAGAACTGTGTCAGGTATTAATAGGAAGCACCCGACGCATAGCTAAAGAGCACGGGGCTATTTTCCTCAAGATAGATCCGGCTGTCCAGGTTGATGATCAGAGATTCAGGCAGATATTAATTAACTGCGGGTTTAAACTAAATGAGACCGGTCTCGATTTTGAAGGTGTACAACCTAAATTCGTTTTCAGGTTGGATATTATGCCTTCTGAAATTGCTTTGTTAAGCGCTATGCATCAGAAATGGAGATATAATATAAAATTGGCCGGGCGCAAAGGGGTAACAATCCGGGAGGCTCAAGGCAAAGAAGATTTGCAGGTCTTTTACTCGATTTTATTGGAAACTGCCCAGCGGGATAAGTTCCTGGTTCGTGGTTATGAATACTTTGAATGGATATGGGACTATATGGTCTCAAAAAATTATGCCCAAATATTTCTGGCCGAATATGATGGTCGAGTTATATCTGGAACTTTAGCTTTTATACTAGGATCAAAAGCCTGGTATCTTTATGGAGCATCCAGTAATGCTGATCGTAATGTTATGCCAAATTATTTAATACAATGGGAAATGATTAAGTGGGCGCGTAATAATGGCTGTACCCTGTATGATTTCAGAGGTGTTTCAGGTGACATGGACGAGGACAATCCCTTATATGGATTATATAAGTTTAAGAAAGGCTTTGGCGGTGATCTGGTAGAGTTTATCGGGGAATGGGATAAAGTCTATTCACCGTTATTTTATCTGCTGTGGAATAAAGTATTGCCGGTTTATCAAAAATTAAGCCGTTTCATAAAGAAATAGCATGGGGCAGGAGATTAATTTGAATGTAAATCAGACAGATAAAT
>CAZLVY010000017.1:0-19234 GCA_964563125.1 uncultured Syntrophomonas sp.
CTGTACATTCTATAACTGATGAGGAGAGATAATACCTGACTAATTATTTTTATTGATTTCCCAAGCATGGCAGTTTAGTCACAAGGAAGGTAAGGCGGGCTGATGCGAATGCAGTATTTATATTATGTGAGATTATCTTTATGACCTGTTCTACAAATTAGCTAAGACCGGCCGACAGCAGAGCAAGTCGTCATGCTGACTCAAGTTTTAGTGATCCATCTGGCAGCGGAATTATTTGAACTTATACTGGCATGCTTTTCTCAAAACATAAAAAGACCCGGTCACCAGTAAATAATCATCTTTTTCGAGTATCTTTAAACCATGTAAAACTGCCTGATGAATGTCAGGCTCAACAATAGCGGTAATGTCAGGATAGAGCTCCTGCCATATTAGAGCTACCCTTTCCCAATTATCACCTCTATCGCCTTCCGGTTTGGTTATAATGCCTGCTTTAGTATTACTGCCCAGCGACATAAGCATCGCGCGGGCATCTTTGTCATCAACTATACCTATGACTGCCACTTTGCAGCGATCGGGCAAAACAGCTGCCAGTGAACGACCTAAAGCTTCGGCACCTGCTTCATTATGAGCAGCATCGGCAATCACTAACGGGTCTTCATTTAATACCTGCATCCGTCCGTTTAAAGTCAAACTGCTCAGGCCATCCTGAATAGCAGTGGCTGATATTTTATAATCTGTCTCTTTTAGGCAGGTCAATGCCGCTAAAGCAGTGGCTAGATTTTCTAATTGATACTGGCCTATAAGTGAAAAGAAGATATCGCCTGCTGATGTTAGTGCCCCCGAAAAACGAATCACGGTTCCTTTTATGCCGTCTCTTTTTACCTCTTCTACCTTAATCACCTGACTGGAGATAAAAGGGCTATTTACACTTTCTGCCTGCGCTTTTATAACTGCTAAAGCTTTATCCTCCATTAAACCGGCTACTACCGGTATGCCGCTTTTTATAATACCGGCTTTATTCCAGGCTATTTCTTTGGTAGTTTCGCCTAGATAAAAGGTATGGTCATAGCTTATGGAAGTAATGACAGATACCAGCGGAGTAATTACGTTGGTAGAATCGTATATTCCTCCCATGCCAACTTCCATAACAGCAATATCTACTCTCTTATCCCGGAAAAATTGAAAAGCAACTGCCGTCAGGACTTCAAATTCGGTGGGATGGGGCAGACCTTTGGCTAACATCTTGCGGCAATTACTGTCAATAGAATCAAGATAGGTCTTTAGCTCCGCAGGGGTTATAGGTTCATTATTAACCGTAAATCTTTCGCAATAAGAAGTAAGGTGGGGCGAAGTATAACGCCCTACCTTATAACCGGCTTTATTGAGTATATTGGCAATGATTAATGATGTAGAACCTTTGCCATTGGTTCCGCCTACATGGATATATTTTAACCCTTCATGGGGGTTATCCATTTCATTAAGCAAAGCTCTGGTCGTATCAAGACCTGGTTTACTGCCAAAAGCAAGCAGCTTTTCCAGGTATATGTCGATTAACTTTGTAGTATCTGCAGCCGTTTGATAATACCTTCCTTCTTTATATTACCTTCCAGGACTTTGGCTTTTTCTTTTTCGATTACTTCCTGCGGTGCCCGGGACAGAAACTGCTCATTGTTTAACTTGGCAGCAGATTTTTCTATATCGGCAGCAGCATTCTGCAAATCTTTGTTGAGGCGGATCAGCTCTTTTTCAATATCTATAACGCCTTCCAAAGGTATATAAATCTCGGCAAAGGTTGTTATGGCCGATACTGCCTGATTAACTTTAAAGGCTTCCTGACCGGCCTTAATTTCACTGACATTAGCCATCTGCATTATATAATTCAGATTATTATTTATAATGGCCAGCTTATCAGCTTCACGAACTAAAAGCCTGGCGGTTATTGACTGACCGGGGTTAATATTAAATTCTGCACGTATATTGCGAATTGCTCTAATAATGCTCATAATACTTTGCATTTGTATAGCGGCTTCTTCTGCCTGGTCTATTTGTATAGCAGACGGCCACTTATCCAGCATAATGGTCTTATGGTGTTCGGGCAGGTACTGGTATATTTCTTCAGTTATAAAAGGCATAAAGGGATGCAGAAGCTGCAAAATGTTGGTCAAAATCATATTCAGCAGATTTTGTATAACCAGTTTTTCCCGGGGACTTTCCGGGCGGAACAGTCTTGGTTTTGCCAGTTCGATATACCAGTCACAAAAATCATCCCAGATGAATTCATACAAATTTTTACCTGCTTCACCTAAGTCATACTTTTCTAAAAGCAGAGTTACATCTTTAATCTTGTCGTTCAAACGGGCTATTATCCACCTGTCGGCTAATGTCAGCTCAGCAGGCGCAATTTCAATCTTTTCATAGCCGGCTAAATTCATCATGACAAAGCGTGAAGCGTTCCAGATCTTATTGGCAAAATTTCTGGTATTTTCAACCTTGTCCCAGTAAAACCTTATATCATTACCTGGTGTTACCCCTGTAATCAGGGAGAATCTCAAGGTATCCGCACCATACTTTTCGATAACTTCGATAGGGTCAATACCATTTCCCAATGACTTGCTCATCTTGCGACCTTGTCCATCCAGAATAAGCCCGTGTATATTTACCTCGGGAAAAGGAATTTGTTCAGTATGTTCAATACCGGAAAAGATCATCCTGGCTACCCAGAAGAAAATTATATCGCGTCCGGTAACCAGTACACTGGTAGGATAAAAGTACTTTAAGTCATCAGTACTTTCCGGCCACCCCATAGTAGAAAACGGCCACAGAGCACTGCTGAACCAGGTATCCAAAACATCCTCATCCTGCCGCAAATTATGCGATTGACATGCAGAGCATTTTTCAGGATCAGTTTTGCTGCAAATAACCTCGCCGCAATCATCACAATACCATACCGGAATACGATGTCCCCACCACAGTTGTCTGGATATGCACCAGTCGCGGATGTTTTCCATCCAGTTGATATAAATTTTGGTGAACCTATCCGGGATAAATTTTATTTCCCCCGTTAGTACCTTTTGAATTGCCGGTTCAGCCAGAGGTTTCATCTTGACAAACCATTGCTCAGAGATCAGCGGTTCGATTACCGTATCACATCTCTGGCAATGCCCTACTGCATGACGATGGTCATCCACTTTAAGCAGATAGCCTCCCGCTTTCAAATCACGAATTACTTGCTTCCGGCATTCATAACGGTCCAGTCCTTGATATTTACCGGCGTTTTCATTCATCACCGCATTATTATCAATAACCTTTACAATTTCCAATTCGTTTCTGGCGCCCATATCATAGTCATTTACATCATGAGCAGGCGTTACTTTTACGGCACCGGTGCCAAAGGTCTGGTCAACATATTCATCAGCAAAAATAGGTATAACCCTGTTTACCAGCGGCAAAATAACTTTTTGTCCGATTAAAGACTGGTACCTCTCATCAGCAGGATGTACTGCTACACCGGTATCACCCAGCATAGTCTCCGGTCTGGTAGTTGCAACTACTACATATTGCTCAGAATCCTGCAAGGGATATTTAATATGCCATAAATGACCATCACTATCTTCATGTTCTACTTCTATGTCTGAAATGGCAGTGCTGCATTTGGGACACCAGTTTATTATATAATTACCCTTGTAAATTAAACCTTTGTTATACATATTAACAAAAGATTCTCTTACTGCTACAGAGCAGCCTTCATCCATAGTAAATCTTTCCCGGTCCCAATCACAGGAAGAACCCATCAAACTGAGTTGTTCTGTAATACGACTGCCATAAAGATGTTTCCATTCCCAGACCCGCTCTATAAACTTTTCCCGCCCCAGATCATGTTTGCTAAGGCCTTCTTTAGCCAAGGCTTCTTCAACTCTGGCCTGGGTAGCAATGCCTGCATGGTCTGTCCCCGGTAACCACAAGGTATTATAGCCTTGCATGCGCTTCCAGCGGGTCAAAATATCCTGTAAAGTATTATCCAGGGCATGACCTAAATGCAGTGAACCGGTAACATTAGGCGGCGGCATTACGATTGAGAACGGTTTTTTGGAATAATCATTATCAGGCGCAAAATAGCCGCTGTCTTTCCACAGTGCATACCACTTTTTTTCTACGTTACCCGGGTCATAGACACTGGGTATTAAACTGCCTTCAGTCATGTAAAAACCTCCTAAAATCAAAGGCGCAAGCTGGCACCTTATTTATATGCTAAATTGTACTTAATGCTGGCCGGTTATGGCAAGTTAAACTTACCTTTGCAGTATTATTTCCATACTTATCGTATTATAACAGATTTGGCTAACCAGCAATAATTTGGTAATGTATTATTGGGAAATATTAATTTGTAGTTGGGGGTTTTTAAGTGAATGATAAAATAGGCCGTAATGACCTTTGCCCATGCGGCAGCGGCAAAAAGTATAAGAAATGCTGTGCCAATCTGGCAGAAGTAATAGAGTTCAACTCTGATCCCTGGACCAAATCAAATCAAATGATCACGGCGCTTAAAGTCAAACTGGAAGAACAATATAAACAAACCATTAAAAAAATGCGGCGAGATGCCGTTCAGAAATTTTTACGTTTCACCTCGGATAAAACCATGGCCCCGGACCACGAAGCAATTTTCTCCGACTGGCTGTGGTTTGATTTAATTTATCAAGGCCAACCCATAGGAACCGATTATTCAGATCACAATGATTCTTCTATTGAGCCGGTCTTGAAGCAGAGCTTGGCGGCATTAAATCAATCATACCTGTCAATTTACCGTGCAGAAGCAAACCAGGGCGATTTCCTGCAAATTTCGGATCTGTTTACCGGCAGCCATTTTAGAATATTGCTCAAGGAACCTTGGGAGGCCGCCAATATGCCAAATATTTTACTACTGGGCCGGGTAGTGCAGGTAATGGGCAATAATATTTTTTCCGGCATGGTTTTAGTAATGAACGCCACCGACCGGCAGGAACAATTTTTACTCCAGCATGTAAACCACTGGCAAATGATTAGCAACCAGGCCTTTACAGATTTATTCAAAGCTCATGGTGAAATATTGTTAGGTCTCTTTGATCATGCATTTCATAAGAATCTGGTTGGACTGCAGGAGCTTTACAGCATCACCTTGACCGACCAGGAAAGAGAAGCGCTGCAAGGCGGTCTTAACTCCCACCCTGATTACTGCTTTGCCTATCATACTGAAGGGTTTGACTGGTTTAAACCGCGGGAATTAAAAGATCGCTATTGCCGGATAGCTGTTGGCAGCGAAGTGGCACTGCTCAGTGCCGATGTTTTAAGCGATATTGAAGCGCTGCTTGGATTAGCTGCCAGTCTTTTTGCTGACAAACACCCTGTACTTATACATAGTCTGCTAATGCCTGAAATGCTCAAGCCTGAAGTAACTAGTTATTGGTTCTTGGTTTTAAAAGATCAGGAAACTGAACGCTTCCTGATCACGCCTCATCAGGAATTAGATAACAAAATGCCGGAGCAAATACTAACTGAGGCTGATGGTCAAAAAAAGCTGCTTGGTCTTTTGGATAGTTTTATTGATTCTGCGGAAAATGAGGATGTTCAGGATTTATTAGGTTATATGCAAACCCGCATAAAGCAGATGTAAATATTAACCGGCCATTATTTCGTTTAAGGCGCCCAGTACTTCATTTACTCCTTCACCAGTTTCAGCAGAGAAACAGATAGGTAACTCATCGGCCTGCATATTTAAAGCTTTGCGAATGGCAGTTATATGCTTAGGTCTTGCCCCGCGGGAAATTTTATCAGCCTTGGTGGCAATTACTAATATGGGTAATCCCTGTTGGCCCAGCCATGCTTTCATAGCTATATCATTTTCATTAGGATCATGGCGAATATCAAACAGCATTATGACTCCTTTTATCTGCTGGCGCTGACTTAAATATTTTTCAATCATTTTTTGCCAATTGAGCCTTTGCACTTTCGATACTTTGGCATAACCATAACCGGGTAAATCAACTAAATACATATCATCATTGATCAGATAATAATTAATTGTCTGAGTTTTTCCCGGTGTCGAACTTGATTTGGCCAGTTTCTTACGGTTTACAGTTTTATTAATCAATGAAGATTTGCCGACATTAGACCTGCCAACAATAGCGATTTCCGGTAAATTACCGGGGGGCAGCTGTTTAAGCTCTACATAAGAGCCTATATATTCAGCTTTTTTTATTTTCAACATTATAATCACACCTTTTTTTATTAAAAAGCATGTCAGTTAAGACATGCTTTTTGCAATATTTATATAAAGTATTTCTAATTGGGCAAATCTGTTTTTACTAATGTCTCAGCTAAGACTTCATCCATATGGCTGACTAAAACAAAGTGCATCTTTCTTCTGACATTAGCAGGAACATCGTTTAAATCTCTTTTGTTTTCACTGGGTAAAATAATAGTTTTTATTCCGGCACGATGGGCTGCCAGTACTTTTTCTTTGAGACCGCCAATCGGTAAAACCCGCCCGCGCAGTGTAATTTCGCCAGTCATCGCTACATCATTTCTTACTGGTATACCTGACATAGCAGATGCCAGTGCGGTTGCTAAAGTTATTCCTGCTGAAGGTCCATCCTTGGGAATGGCTCCTTCAGGGACATGAATATGGACATCTTGTTTTTCCGGCAAATCCGGGTCTATTCCCAACTCTTCCGCTTTAGATTTTACATAAGTCAAAGCCGCCTGGGCTGATTCCTTCATAACATCACCCAGTTTTCCAGTCAAGGTAAGTGCGCCTTTGCCTCTTAAAAGGGCAACTTCAATTGATAAAATTTCGCCGCCTGCTTCAGTCCATGCCAGACCTGTTGCCACACCTATCTGACTTTCCTTTTCTGCTACCCCATATCGGAAGCGTTCCGGACCCAGATATTTATTTATACTATTCCCTGTCACATTGACATAGAAATTTTTATCTTCTACTACGTGGCGTGCCACTTTACGACATACCGAAGCAATTTGTCTTTCCAGATTCCTTACTCCTGCTTCCCGGGTATATTCGCGAATTATTTTGCGAATAGCACCTTCAGAAAAAGTAATATTTATTAGTTTCAAACCATGTTCTTTAACTTGTTTAGGAACTAAATAGTCCTCGGCAATGTGTACTTTATCTTCTTCGGTATAACCTGCCAGTTCAATAATCTCCATACGGTCCAGGAGCGGACGGGGAATATTATGGGTCGAATTGGCAGTAGTAATAAACATAACTTTGGATAAATCAAAAGGTATTTCCAGGTAATGATCGCTGAAAGTATAATTTTGTTCCGGGTCTAATACCTCCAGAAGAGCAGATGCCGGGTCCCCTCTGAAGTCAGTGGTCATCTTATCGATTTCATCTAAAAGAAAAACCGGGTTTTTGGAACCGGCCTGTTTCATTCCCTGCAGAACCCGCCCGGGCATTGAGCCTACATAAGTCCTGCGATGGCCGCGAATTTCCGCTTCATCACGAATACCGCCCAGTGACATGCGCACAAATTTACGCCCTAATGATCTGGCAACGGATTTTCCCAGTGAAGTTTTACCTACTCCCGGAGGACCAACCAGACATAAAATCGGTCCTTTCATTTTCTTGGCCAGTTTTCTGATGGCCAAATATTCCAGAATTCTTTCTTTAGGTTTCTCCAGACCATAATGATCTTCATTAAGTATGTTCTCCGCCACTTTAAGGTCTAGTCGGTCTTTAGTTTCGGATGACCAGGGCAGGGAAAGGGTCCAATCCAGATAATTTCTTACAACTACTGCTTCAGCAACCATTGGCGGCATTTTTTCCAAACGATCCAATTCTTTAAAAGCTTTTTCTTCAGCTTCTTTAGGAAGATTTGCCTCCAGTATCCGCTCTCTTATTTCTGCTACTTCGGAAGAATGTTCGTCTTTATCGCCAAGTTCTTTTTGAATCGCTTTCATTTGCTCGCGCAGGTAATATTCCTTTTGCGTTTTTTCCATTTGTTTGCGGACCCGCATATTTATTTTGCGCTCTAATTCCAGTACTTCCATTTCCTTAGCTAATAATTCACATAAATAAGTTAATCTCTCGTGAACATCTATAGCTTCCAGGATTTTTTGTTTTTCTTCAATACGCAGTGATAAATGAGAAGAAATTACATCTCCTAATCTCCCTGGATCCTGAATAGCTACAACTGACACTACTGTCTCCGGAGGGATCTTTTTCCCCATACGCACATATTGCTCAAATTGTGCTATTAAAGTTCGCATTAGTGCTTCCATTTGAGTATTTTTTTCAACAGTCTCATCAGTAAACTGTTGTACTTTAACCTTTATAAATGGTTCGCTGTCAATAAAACTCTTTATTTCAGCCCGATTCAGCCCTTCTACTAAAACCCGCATTGTACCACCGGGCATTTTCAAAATCTGGCGTATTTCTGCGACAGTACCAACAGCAAAAATGTCTTCTGCTTCCGGATCATCAGTTTGTGCTTCCTTCTGACTGGCAAGAAAAATCTCCTTACTATCAAGCATTGCCTCTTCTATAGCATTTATTGATTTTTTTCTTCCCACATCCAGATGAATAACGGTATATGGAAAAACTAACATTCCTCGAAGGGGAAGCAGAGGTATTTCACGATATATTATCTGATTATCCTGGGACAAAGCAGCACCTCCTTTTAGCAAATTATTCTACTATACCCTGAATATAATGCAAGATGTATAAGTTTACCACTTCCTAGTATTACATTTAATAGATATTCAGTCCAGTTTCATAGATATATTATTGATTACATTTTATAGATATTCAGTCTAGTTTCATAGATATATTATTGATATATTTATTAATCAACATACGCTCGTTCAAATACTTCATTCAAGTCTTTTACAGCTATTATTTCAATTTCAGTATAAGTATCAAAAAGTGATAACCAATTATCTTTAGGAATAATAACCCGTTTAATTCCTGCCCGTCGCGCCGCTTCTACTTTACTGATTACCCCGCCGACCGGTTTTACTATGCCGTGTACTGATATTTCGCCCGTCATTGCTAACCAGTTGTCAACTGCCCGACCTTTGATAGCTGAATAAATAGATGTTGCTATGCTTATACCCGCTGATGGTCCATCAACCGGTATGCCGCCCGGAAAGTTTAAATGAATATCAAAATCGGTTATTTCTATACCGTATAAAGCTTTTAAAACTGTCAGCACATTTTCGACTGCTCCTTTAGCCATACTTTTGCGGGTAAACTTTCGGTCTCCCCCGCCTACCTGTTCCTCCTCAATTACACCTGTTACTGTCCATTTTCCCTGGCCCGGCTTAACCCGCAGGGCAGTAGTTTCAACTTCCAGAAGTGTGCCTATATTGGCTCCGTAAACTGCCAACCCATTAACTACACCGATTTGAGGAATATTTTGCGGTCTGATTTCCCGGCGAGGATTAAAACGTCCATTATTGAGAACTTTTTCTATAATCTCCAGGGTAATAGTTTTGGAATCATCCATTTGGGCTATACCTGCTGCAAGCTGCGTAATATTAACTGCCTCCCTGCCATTGGAAGCATATTTGGTTATTTCCTCCACAGTCCTGTCATCAGCAGTGAAATCGATTTTCTTAATAGCATTCATAGCTATCTTGCGGATGTTTTCCTGCTCAAGGGGACGAAAAAATATTTCCAGACATCTGGACCTGAGTGCCGGCGGTATTTCCTCCGGCATTCTGGTAGTTGCTCCAACCAAACGGAAGTCAGCCGGCAGACCATTGGTAAAAATATCATGTATATGTCCGGGTATGTTGCGGTCATTTTCACTATAATAAGCACTTTCCAGTAAAACCTTGCGATCTTCCAGTACCTTTAAAAGCTTATTCATTTGCAGGGGATGAAGTTCTCCTATTTCGTCAATAAATAAAATTCCTCCGTGAGCTTTAGTACAGGCACCCGGCTTGGGCTGTGGTATGCCTGCGGTTCCCATCGAACCTGCTCCCTGATATATTGGATCATGAACAGAGCCTATTAAGGGATCAGCAATATTTCGTTCATCAAAACGGCTGATGGTGGCATCAACTTCTATAAATTTGGCTTCTTCTTTAAAAGGTGACTGTTGATTTTTTTTAGCTTCTTCTAAAACCAGGCGGGCGGCAGCCGTTTTACCAATTCCCGGCGGTCCATAGATAATAACGTGCTGAGGATTAGAATTACATAATGCCGACCGCAGCATATCTATGCCTTCTTCCTGCCCGATTACATCATTTAAATTGGCAGGACGGGTAAGGCTGGACAATGGTTCAGTTAAACTGATACTACGCATCTGCTTTAATTTAATAGTCTCTTTTTCCGTTTCCCGGCCTACAGTAACTTTTTTGGATTGTTGACTTTTTAGTAAATTCCAAAAATAGAGACCAATGATGACGGCAAAAAATAATTGAATCAGATAAAATATTCCTGCGTATTGCGCGAAAAAATTGTTCATTCTTTCTTCCCTTTCCTAGTCAATAGTTTTATTATTCCCATCTATTGACCATGAATAAGGGGAAAAGAGCAGTAAAAAAAGGTAGTTTACACTACCTTTTTCCAGAGCGTCAAAAAAGACATATAGCCTTTAATTTTTTTTAATTTACTTTACGTTTGGCATCTACCGTAACTAAGAGTGGTTGTTCTTTTTTAAGAATAACATCTCTGGTAACAACTACCTTCGTCACATCAAGCCGGGAAGGAACTTCATACATTACTTCCAGCATGATATCTTCAATTATAGCTCTTAATCCGCGGGCTCCTGTATTTCTATGCATTGCTTCTTCAGCAATAGATTGTAATGCATCTTCCATAAATTCCAGATCAACACCATCAAGCTCGAAAAGCTTTTTGTACTGTTTGACCAGAGCATTTTTGGGCTCAGTTAAAATTTTAATTAATGCATCAACATCTAATGCTTCCAGAGTAGCAATTATAGGCACCCGTCCGACAAACTCCGGTATCAAACCGTATTTGAGTAAATCCTGCGGTAAAATCATATTTAAGATATCACCGATTTTCTTTTCATCACGGCTCTTAATATCGGCACCAAACCCCATTACTGTTTGCCCAATGCGATTCTGAATTATTTTATCAATGCCTTCGAAAGCACCGCCGCATATAAACAGAATATTACTGGTATCAATTTGGATGAATTCCTGATGGGGGTGCTTCCTGCCTCCCTGCGGGGGAACACTTGCTACCGTACCTTCAAGAATTTTCAGCAAAGCCTGCTGTACTCCTTCACCGGATACATCCCTGGTAATACTGGGATTATCTGTCTTGCGAGCAATCTTGTCAATTTCATCGATATAGACAATTCCCTTTTCCGCTTTTTCAATATCATAATCAGCGGCCTGAATTAACTTCAGCAGGATATTTTCTACATCTTCACCTACATAACCGGCTTCGGTCAGTGAAGTAGCATCAGCAATTGCAAAAGGAACATTTAATATTCGCGCCAAAGTTTGCGCTAAGAGTGTCTTACCACTGCCGGTTGGTCCCAGCATCATGATATTGCTCTTTTGCAGTTCCACATCATCTAACTTCATGCCCAAATTTATCCGCTTATAATGATTATAAACAGCAACTGACAGGCTTTTCTTGGCTCTATCCTGACCAATTACATAATCATTCAATATTTCTCTGATATCTTGCGGCTTAGGTATATCCCCCAGTTCAAAACCAAGATCATCTGCTAATTCTTCTTCGATAATCTCATTGCACAGTTCAATACATTCATCGCAGATATATACTCCCGGTCCAGCTACCAGCTTTTTAACCTGTTCTTGCGTTTTACCGCAAAATGAGCATTTTAATTGTCCTTTGTCATCTCCATATTTGTTCATAAGTCACCTCACTTAAAGGGGATTATTTTTTTGCTGCTGTTTTCTTGGGCTGACTAATTACCTCATCTATAATACCATACTCTTTAGCCTCTGATGCAGTCATAAAATAATCTCTTTCAGTATCAATTCTGATTTTTTCTAATTGTTGCCCAGTTCTTTCACTCAGAATCTTGTTTAATGATTCTTTCATGCTGATAATTCTGCGGGCATGGATTTCTATATCAGTTGCCTGCCCCTGAGTTCCTCCCAGTGGCTGATGGATCATTATTTCAGCATTAGGCAGAGCAAATCTTTTGCCCTTTTTCCCGGCTGCTAAAAGAAATGCTCCCATGCTGGCGGCTAAACCAACACAAATAGTGGAAACATCCGGTCTGATATATTGAATAGTGTCAAAAATAGCCATACCGGAACTTATTGAACCACCGGGACTATTTATATACAAAGATATATCTTTGTCCGGATCTTCAGCTTCCAGGAATAACAACTGTGCTATAACCAGATTGGCTACTGTATCATCAACAGCACTGCCTAAGAAAATTATCCTGTCTTTTAACAACCTGGAGTAGATATCGTAGGAGCGTTCTCCGCGACTAGTTTGTTCTACAACCATTGGTACTAAGTATGACATATTTATCACCCCTTATTCAAAACTATACTTAGTTTAATTATATTTTATTCTTATTCTTCGTCTGACTCTACTTTTTTTGGTTCTGACTCTACTTTTGCTTCATCAGTGGCTGGATCTTGCTCAGTTACATTGGTCATTTCAACTAAATAATCAATCGCTTTGTCAATTTTTAAACTAAACTCTATATTATCCAGCGCTCCTGATAGTCTTTCCTTTGTGGCTTCCAGGTCCATTCCCATTCCCTGAGAAACTTGCTCTATATATTTATTTACTTCTTCATCAGTTATTTCAAAACCTTTTTCCTCAACTATTTTTTCTAACATAAAGTTGCTTTTAGCAATTTTTTCAGCTTCGGGCCAAATGTTTTGAGCAAACTCTTCTTCATTACTGTTGGTTATTTGGAAATATTGCTCCAAGCTAATTCCTTGTGAGGACATTCTCTGTTCCAACTGACGCATCATATTTTCGGTTTGTGACTTTATAACTGCTTTCGGCAGCTCTATTTCACACTTTTCAACTGCTTTTTCTATGACTGCCTGTTGAATCATTTCCTTCTTCTGCTGAGCACTTACATTTTCCAAAGATTTTTTTACATCAGCCTTTAACTCTTCCATAGTGTCGAACTCGCTGACTTCCTGAGCAAATTCATCATTTAGATCTCTTAATCTTTTAGTGGCTATTTTTTTGATCAAGACTTTAAACACTACCGACTTGCCGGCTAAGTCTTCAGCATGATACTCTTCAGGAAAAGACACTTCAACATCCTTGGTTTCTCCTAATTTCAAACCTACTAATTGTTTTTCAAAACCAGGAATAAAAGTATCAGAACCTAATTCCAGCGGATAATCTTCACCTTTACCACCTTCAAAAGCAACACCTTCTAAAAATCCTTCAAAATCAATAGTTACTGTATCACCTAAAAGTGCTGGTTCTTCAGTTTTTTCGCCTACTTCGGCGTAACGTTGCTGCATATCTTCCAAACGATGATCAATATCTGATTCTTTTACTGTCAATTGAGGTATTGAGATCTCCAAATCTGCAAAATCTCCTAATTTAACCTCAGGTTTCACTGCTACAATAGCCTTAAATTTTAACTCCTCACCAGGGTTTATATCTTCAATGTCAAATTCAGGCTGTGCAATCGGATTAATCTCAACCATAGTCAATGCTTCTTCATAGGCTAAAGGGACAATATATTCAAGTGCATCCTGAAAAAGGACTTCTTTACCATAATGCGCTTCTAACAATTGCCGGGGTACTCTTCCTTTACGAAAACCAGGTACTGATACTTCTTTGACTACTTTACGATAGGCTTTTTCAAACCCCTCTTCCATTCTTTCGGCATCAACAGTTATTTCAATGTGTGCCTCACTGCTCTCTATCTTTTCTAACTTGGCTTCCATTTATGCTCCTCCCAACTTAATATTTACTAGAAATTATTTATGTTTATTTATACAATTATTAGCTAAAACCTGCCATTGTATAATTGTCTTTAAAAAATTTACCCTACTTTAGCAAAAAATACAACACCTCGGCTAATGCCGAGGTGTTTTTTCACCTCAATTTCATCTCAATTATAAGAATAAGTAATTCATGCCTGTTCGTCAAGTACAGCGGTACAATCTTTACATTATATTATCTGGCCGGTTGATTGGTTTCATGTAATTGATCCATTAATAATGTGCCTAATTTCAAAAGAAATATGCCTTGCGACCACTCCTGGTCTTCATCAGTTAAATTATCCTGGCGGAGAAGATTCAGCGATAAATCAGGGTTCTGGTGGAAAAATCTTGCCAGGTCGGCAATAAACATCTTTTCTATAGTCTTCAATATTTTAATGCGCGCCTGAAAAGGGCGAAAGGCAATTACTATATCAGCACTCTTTACTGCCCGGCGGATATCTTTGCCAAATTTATTTAAGTTTTTGCCTGGTGGTGCTGATATAAGCATAAAACCTTGTTTAATCATCAGATATCCCCATTGATAATTGGGCTCGGAATTATTGCAAATCCAGATAAAACTGGTGCGCTCCTGGTTATTTTCCAGCGGGCGAAACTTTTTGCATTTATTTAGAAGTTCCGCCACCACCTCGCAATGCATCACATTAGCAACCTGCCATTCCATCTGTAAAGGCTGACTTAGCATATTGACTGTATTCTGTTCGATATCATCAATTGCCATAATATTAGCTTTTAAAATGCTTTTTCCGCGGTTTTTCAGGTAAAGTATATCTGTAATATCAAAGGGATTGTATCTTTCCATGAGCATTTGATAATTTTTTTCAAACAAATCCAGCATGTCAGGTAAAACAATAAACATAGGTTCAGTAACCCACATATGACCGTCCAATGGCAGCAAGCGCGTTATGCTGAGCATTCCCGGCACTATATTCTGGTGAACATTAGCGCCGAAATTTCCATACATCTCATATTTCTTACCGGTAAAATAATCCTCGAATATCAGTTCATTTTTACCGGCAGGAATTATTTTATAAGCACCAACATAACTGGTCATCAAGTTAAAGGCAGCGGTTTTTAAACAGGGAGGAAACCTTTTAGCCTGGCTTTCCCAAAATAGATTGGCTATAGTACTGCTCTCACTGTTTTGACAATCAAGCTCATAATATTGTTTAAAAAAGTCTGCATATATACTGCTGGTATTGCCCTGCCAGAATTTACCCGAAGTATTTATACTGTCATAAAAGTCTTCGTGCACCTGCTGTTCAGCTTTTCCCCATAATTGTTTAACCGAATAGGAAAAAATCTTCAGATGTTGTTTGACTTCTTCATAAGTATTTATTTTTTCCCGATTGGCAATTTCATTCCAGTAAGGATAAGTTATTAAATCAGCACTAAAATCTACCGGGACATTTTGGAAGTGACGTACTATCAGCTGCGCTTTCTTGCTGACCAGACTGGTGGAAACACTGAACCTTTTAGCTACAGGGGCAAAATTTATTTTTTCTCCCTTAAAAAGCAAATAGCAATATTCCAATGCTGCTAACCAATCGCGGGTCTGGGATACTTTGGGCCGATATATTTTGCTGAATTCGTTCCACATAAATAATATCCAGGCCAGCTTTTCCTTTTCGCCTTGGATTTTGCCGTAATAATCAAAAGCAGCAATTGCTACCAGACGAATTTCATCGTTCACCCAATTATATACAGTCACATATGAACTCAATTCCTGCATTACTCTATGTTTTCTTACCTGTAAAGCAATAGCTTCAGGCTGCAGCAGTTCTTTGGATATTTTGTCACGATCCAGATTGAGCCTGGTTCTAATCACTGCAGTTGGAAAATAGTATTCGCCTTTGCTCCTGGCTTGAAGTTCCACAGTTTCCAAATCACCCAGCAGACTTTCCAGCAAAATTCTGCCCCTGGTATCTTTTATAGCTTGTAAGGGAGTCATCTCTTCCAATTCTAAATGAGGAGTATTAATCCACTCTTCAAAATACTTGTCATGCATAACCTCAACCAGTATTTCTTCTGCTTCTTCTTCAGTTGAGAAACTATACCCCTCAACCCATTCAGCTGATAGAGGATCAGCAAAACTTTCCCACATTAAATTGATTCTTTGCGCAATATTAATTAAATCGCTCAAGTCATCTGCAGCCACGATAAGATTCTTACTGCCAAAATAAAGACGGGTAAAAGCAGCGTTTTTATTATCCCAAGTAAATTTTAGCCATTTATCATTGCTTTCAAGCAGTGCGAATTCGGAATTAGCTAGAATTTTTTGCAGGAATCTGTCGCTTTCCTGCTGATCAAAGTTGAGGCTGCGCGATTTCAGACGATTTTTCTTAATGCCCTGTTTAAGATCCATAATTAATCCACAGGCAACTTCCGCAAACTCCTTCTGGAATAAAATCGGATCATTTATTCCTTCGGCAACTCTTAGTGAATTAATCTCTTCATATAAATAATGACGATCTCCGGAAAATACTACCTTAGGCCGTCCCATCAGAACAGAGGTATTACCGATATTGACAATACGCGCCAGCAATAGTATACCTTCCTGCAGAACACGATTTAAGGACCCCAGATCTTTTTCGATATTGAACTCCAAACCGGTCAGTATGTCCCGAACTGCAATAGTATTATTTTTTATCCATAGAATTCTGTATATAGAAAGGTAGGAATCTCTAATAGCATTAAAAACCGGAATTAATTTACCATCCAATTTGCCGTCATTCTCAGCCAGATAAAAATCAATTACCGGTGATACATCTTTATGGAAACGGAAATTGATAACGAACCACTCTTTAAAAAGTTGAGTGAATTCCTCATCGATATGATTACCCTGAGTATAGGAAGTAAAATGGCTGTGCGCTGCTGTCTCCCAATTGTAGAAATACTGTCTGGCATAGTCTGTTAGTTCGCCAACCGCATTTTCAATTAAACTGCTGTATTTATTTTTCTTACTCCTGGGGAAATGGATAACTACACAGCTTTCGGAAGAGCCGCAGCACTGTTCATATGGTTTGCCGCTGCCACAAGCACATGAACTCTCATGACTGGATATATTAGTCATGTTGCAATCCCTCCCCTATCATACTAACCAGGATTTTTGCTGGAATGGAAGTTAAAAGGAAGGTATAAAAAGCGATTATTACAACAAATAAAAAAAACTTCTCTTATTATAATAACAAATTATGTCTGATAATAATAAGAAAAATTTGCTCTCACCTTGCTAAACTATTCACTAGATAATCTTTCATAAATATTCCAAAGATATTTTGATTTTTTATCATTAAAAGGCTGTTAATTTTGAGATAAAAAAGCGTATCAAAGCAAAATCCTTGATACGCTTTAATTAATAACGACTTCTATTTCTCGACTGGGATCCTCATGGAGTAGAATGAACGCCAAACAAAAATTAAAGCAATAATCAGGAAAACTACTCCAACATAAGGCGCTATATCTCTGAAGGCTTCAGAAAGGGATATTTCCATAGCCAACAAGCCGAATAGAGTAGTAAACTTGATAATCGGATTTAAGGCCACTGATGAAGTATCTTTAAAGGGATCGCCAACTGTATCGCCTACGATTGAGGCTTCATGTAATGCAGTTCCTTTTTCCTTTAAATCCACTTCCACAACTTTTTTGGCATTATCCCAGGCACCACCGGCATTAGCCATGAATACCGCCTGGAACAGACCAAACACCGCAATTGCAATCAAATAGGAAATAAAGAAGGCCACCGGTTCATTGCTGCTCTTGGGAGCGGAAAGAAAAGCAAATGCCATCGCAAATGAGAATATGACGATAAAGATGTTAATCATGCCGTTTTGGGCATATTGAGTACAAATCTTAACCACTTCTTTTGAGTTTTCTATGTTGGCCTTCTGATCGGAATTTTCATCAAGGTGAATATTATTTTTTATAAATTGCACTGCTCTATATGCTCCAGTGGTAACCGCCTGAGTAGAGGCACCGGTGAACCAGTAAATTACAGTTCCGCCGGCTATAAATCCCAGGATAGTATAAGGATTTAACATGTTAAGAATAGTTTCGGGGTCGACTCCCAGTACACCCTGAATAACCAGAATTATTGAAAAAATCATGATAGTAGATCCTACCACTGCTGTACCAATTAATACCGGTTTGGCGGTTGCTTTAAAAGTATTGCCCGCACCGTCATTGGCTTCCAGATAGTATTTACCCTTTTCAAAATCCGGTTTAAAACCGAATTCTTTTTCAATTTCTCTGGCGATGTCGGGAACTTCCTCGATTAAAGAAAGTTCATAGATTGACTGAGCATTATCTGTAACCGGACCGTAACTATCCACTGCAATTGTAACAGGGCCCATTCCCATCATTCCGAAAGCAACCAGTCCAAAAGCAAATACAGAAGGATAAATCATAATCTCACTCAAGCCAAAACCGCTGACTACATAGGCACCAAACATTAAGCCCAGGAACACCATACCTATCCAAAAAGCACTGAAATTACCTGCTACCAGACCGGACAGAATGTTAAGCGAAGCCCCGCCTTCTCTGGAAGCCTTGACAACTTCCAGAACATGCGTAGATTTAGGACTGGTGAATATTTTGGTAAACTCAGGAATCAAGGCTGCGCCCAGGGTGCCAAAACTGATGATGGTTGCCAGTACAAACCACAGGTCTGATAACGCAGTAATGGTTCCTGCACCTGGTCCCAGAATGTAGTAACTAACACCAAAGGTGCTGACTATTGATAGAATAGAAGTAATCCAAATCAGACTGGTCAGCGGCTGTTCAAAATCCATATCAACACTGCTGCTGAATCTTACCTGGCTGATGGCTTTATTAATATAGAAAGAAACCACTGAAGTTAAAACCAGCAAAACACGCATTACGAATATCCAGGTTAATAGTGTGGTTTGCAGGGTTATTGCTGTCGCCTCAGAGATTCCCGGAACATAACCGACAGCCAAAATAATAAAGGTAACTAATGCCACACCAGTTACACCATAAGTTTCAAATCCATCTGCTGTTGGTCCTACACTGTCACCAGCATTGTCACCGGTGCAGTCGGCAATAACACCCGGATTACGCGGATCATCCTCTTTGATGCCAAAAGCAATTTTCATCAGGTCGGCCCCGATATCAGCTATCTTGGTAAATATACCTCCTGCGATACGGAGAGCACTGGCACCCAGGGATTCGCCTATAGCAAAACCTATAAAACTGGCACCGGCCAGTTCCCGGGGAACAAAAAGCAGAATAATCAGCATCATTATCAGTTCAACACAGACCAGCATAGTCCCTATACTCATTCCGGCATCCAAAGCAATATTTAATACTT
>CAZLVY010000017.1:19334-35179 GCA_964563125.1 uncultured Syntrophomonas sp.
CAGACCAGCATAGTCCCTATACTCATTCCGGCATCCAAAGCAATATTTAATACTTTGAGCGGTTTTCTCTCTAGAGAAGAAAAGGCGGTTCTGCTGTTAGCCAGAGTATTCATGCGGATACCATACCAGGCTACACTGTAAGAACCGAGAATTCCAATAACCGTCCACATCAGAATAAATAATACTGAACCAATCGGCATTTGTGACAGAACACCGAAATAAAATGCTATACATAAACCAATAATTACAAACAAGACTACCAGGAACTTACCTTGCTGGATGAGATAAATCTTACAGGTTTCATAAATAGTGTTAGCTACATCCAGCATCGATTTATGAGCTTGGTATTTTTCAACTTTCTTATATTGGTACAGACCGAATAGCATACCCAATATACAAACAATGATACCTAATATAAGTAATGATTCCTGCGAATTCTCCAATTGTGGAATCGCCAGATTTGCCTCGCTGGCAAATGCCATTGCAGGTGATAGCATGAGCACCGGCAAGCTTAGCAAGCCCCCCAGCATTGCCCCCTTCTTACTGATAAGATCCATTAAACAAATCACTCCCCTTATTAAAAAATAAAAACAAAAAGCACCTGCCCAAGAATACTTGTAGGTGCTTGATTTGGTATTACCATAATAGAATTTTCCATACGTAAATAAAAGGCTGGTTTTCAACTATATTTGCCTTTTACATACTCCCTTATCAGTTTAATATTCGTTTTATATTCCTGGCATACTGAGCAACTATTTTACTAGGTAGACCTTGACTTGAAACTCAAATTATGTAAATATAAAGTGTCGTAGAATTTTTTCCATATATTGACCTAATTTCAAAAACTTTAGAACTAGAAGCGGTTGCAAATGGCTAAGCACCCGCATTTTTTATGCCTTTCTTTTCTGCAGCATTTTCTTTTTTAAATCACGGCTAAGCTATAAATTTTATGAGTAGGACTATTTTGTAACTAAAACTATTATGCTTCAATATAATATCAACAAAGAATCAATTAAGGAGCTGAAATAATGGTTTATGCCAGCCGTTTTTTGCGCAGAGAAAATGTTTTAATGTATGGCCCTGATGTCCAAATCCTGCAATTTAGCTTAAAAAAATCGGGCTTTTACTCAGGGCCTATAGACGGAATTTATAATATAGAAACTGAACGGGCTGTAATGGCTTTTCAGATGTCTCGTTTTCTGCCGGCAGATGGAATAGTCGGGCCTGATACCTGGATAAAATTAAGAGTGCCCGTTTTGGCAAGTCTGCCCTATCAACCTGATTACCAAAACAATCTTCCCTTGATTAGTATCGACATATCCAAGCGCCGTCTGACCTTAAGCCAAAATGGCCAATCACCTCGAATTTATAAAGTTGGCATTGGGAAAAAATCTACCCCTACCCCGATGGGCAACTGGTCTATTGTCCAAAAAGCTCTTAATCCCGGAGGCCCTTTTGGGGTAAGATGGATGAGACTCAGTGTACCCTGGGGAGGATACGGTATTCATGGCACCAATAACCCGAAATCAATAGGCAAAGCATACAGCCACGGCTGTGTTCGTCTGTATAATGAAGATGTAGTTGAATTATATGACTTAACTCCGATTGGAACACCTGTCAATATATTTGGTAAAGCCTATACCGGCAGATTACTAATGCGGGGAACTGAAGGTCCGGATGTTAAAGAGGTGCAGCTAATGCTTAAAAAACTGGGCTATTACAAGTATAAAGCTGATGGTGTTTTTGGAGTCAAGACCGAAGAGTCAGTAAAGCTTTTTCAGGAAGACAACAGCCTTATTGTTGACGGCATAGTTGGTCCCCAAACTCGCTGGGCACTACAGAAAAAACAGGCTGTTATGAGCGGAGATACCGAGCCTTAAAATTTATTAATCTTCCTCCACAATTTCAATAGCCAAGCAAGGACAATCATCCTGGCAAGCTCCGCATTCGATGCATAAGTGCGGGTCAATTATATAAGGTCCGAATTGACTTATCGCTTCTACAGGACATACATCAGCACATAATCCGCATGATGAACACTTATCTTTTACTATTTTATATATCACTTTTTAACTCCTATAACTGCGATGAAATTACCAGCTTTTGCATGTTATTGGTACCTTCAATAGTAGTTAAAATACGGGCATCTCTGACTAAATGTTCTATTAGCGAACCTTTTTCGCAGCCTTTGGCACCCAATATATCTGCTGCCAAAGCAGTTACCTCCTGGGCTATAGTGCTGGCGGCAACTTTTGCCATAGCTGAAACTACAGAGTAATCACCACCCTGGTCCATTAACCAGCAGGCTTTCCAGGTTATAAGACGTGCCATTTCTATTTTTGTTGCCATGTCTGCCAGTGTAAAAGCAATCGCCTGATGATTCATGATGCTGGTACCAAACTGCACCCGGTTTTCCGCATATTCCAGTGCTGTTTCATACGCAGCTCTTGCTATACCCACAGATGTTGCCCCCACCATAGCTCTGCCCAAATCAAAAGTCTGAGTCAAGAGCAGATAGCCGCTGCCTGCTTCATCACTCTTTATTACATTGCTTTTATCTATGTAAGCCTGGTCAAATAGTGTTTCCCCTATGTAAGCAAACTCTAATCCAATCGTTTTCCTCGTAACTCCCAGCTTAAAACCTGATGTTGACTGAGGAACAATAAATACGCGCAAAGCTGATTTTTTCTTGGTCTTATCTACAGCTGCGATAACAGCAAGAAATTTGGCCTGGGCAGCATTTATGACCCAGTCTTTACTGCCGTTTAATAAAAAGCCTTCTCCGTTTTTGACAGCAATAGTCTTTATTAGCGATAAATCAGAGCCTCCCGCTGCTTCTGTCAAGGCAAATGAGGCTAACCCGGCATTTTTACCAGTCAGCATCGGAAAATACTCTTCCTGCTGCTGCCTGGAACCCGCCAATAAAATTGGTTCCGCAGCGTGAATAGTGGCATCGACAACCGCTGCAGCACTGGGAAACCCGGCCGCGATTTCTTCTATAACCAGAGCAGTAGTAAAGCGGTCCAATCCCATCCCGCCATATTCTTTTGGTATGGTGGGACAAAGCAAATTATTCTGTGCTAAGAGTTTGACTACTTTTTCCTGAAATTGTTCTACTGAAAAATCAGGCTTCAGAGAAACACTTCTAATCTCCCGGGCAACTTCACGAGACATTAAGACCAGATCATTTTGATAGCTGTTAAGTGAGAAGTCCATTCTACTTACCCCCGTTCTCTCTCCACTGCAAAAAATCAATATATTCCATGACTTGTACCAGCCGTTGCTCATCTAAGCCTTCAATTGCTGCTTTGATTTTCAGCTTTGTGTTACCATTCTGGCTAATATCATCAGCAATTCTTTTTGGCGACATTGATTCTACAAAATATTCCAGCGGTTTATCTAAAATCTCAGCTAATACTTCAAGTTGAGATAAATAAAGTCTTCTTTTGCCTTTTTCGTAATTGGAAAGAGCTGATTGAGAACAACCCATCGCTCTGGCTAATTGTTCCTGACTGAAACCTTTTTCTTCACGTGCCAACTGTATTTTTAGCCCTATATCTTTAAAACTCATAACACGCCTCCTGAGACAATCATATATTAATTTAAGTCCGGCTACAATTTTTACTTTGGCAAAATACTCCCATTAATAATGAAGAAAGAGAGCAAAATTTATTTACCCTCTTCCCTCTTTCTTGTTGATTATCTAATGTATTTCAGTTTCCTGGCTTCTTCCATAAGTTCATCTTTGAAATCCGGGTGGGCAATACGCACCAGGTCTTTTACCCTTTGCCGCAGGTCAAAACCTTTAAGCCATGCCACTCCATACTCTGTAACAACATACTGTACATCATTGCGGGTAGTGGTGACCATTGAGCCAGGTGTGAGAGTAGGTACAATACTTGAGTGCAAAACACCTTTTTTGTCTTTATAGGTTGAATAGAGAGCCAGGAACGCTTTTCCGCCCTTGGAATGCCATGCTCCTTCTGTAAAATCCATTTGTCCGCCGGCACCGGAGTACTGGCGGGTACCAATAGCTTCAGATGCACATTGTCCGCTTAAATCTACTTCCAAAGTAGCATTTATGGAAACCACATTATCATTTTTTGCGATATTGTATGGATCATTTACCCATTCGGAATCATACATTTCTATCAGAGGATTTTCAGCCATAAAGTCATACAGGCGCTTGGTGCCCATAGCAAAACATGCTATCCATTTGCGCGGCATAAAATTCTTTTTAGCACAGGTGATTACCCCGGCTTCATAGAGGTCAACCATAGTATCACAGAGCATTTCAGTATGAATCCCTAAATCCTTCTTGTTCACCAGATATTTGGCTACCGCATTGGGCATACCGCCAATACCTAACTGCAGGCAGGCTCCGTCAGGTACCATATCTGCAATATATTGCCCGATTGCTTCGTCCTGCTGGCTTATTGGAATTTCAGGCAATTCAAATAAGGGCACATCTTTTTCCACCAATGCCGTAAGTTCTGAAATGTGGAAATGATTGTTGCCGAAAGTTCTGGGCATATGTTGATTAACTTCAGCCAGAATCATACAGCCCGGATTACGGCGAATAAAACCGTAAATATATTCAGGACTAATTCCGGTGCTGAAAAAACCATGTTTGTCCATAGGAGAAACAGTAATCATGGCAGCATCCAAGCCTACCCTAGCAGTCATCAAGGGACCGTCTGCCAAACGATGGGGAACATAAGAAAAGCTGTCCTGCTCGAGAAAATATCTTTCCAGTGGTCCGGCATACATTGTATCCAAGGTATTGTTATACTGTTCAAGCTTGGCTATAACTTCAGGATTGTGCAAAGACGATGGCCTTACCGACAGGGAAAAGAGAAATCTTACATCTCTTAACTCTCCTGCTGCCATTCTTAGCACCAACTTATCAACCAATTCGGTTGGCTGACCGTTAATAGATGATGATGCCACTAAAATTCCGTTTGGAATAAGTTTGACTGCCTCTTCCGCTGACTTAAGCTTACTCCGATACATTTCCTTCCACTTGGATTCCATTTTATTCCCTCCCCTTCAAAATTTATTCGTATATCTTTTCCCCTTCAGCAAAAGCATTTAACGCATCTAATTCACTATTGCGTTTGTCCCCGGTAGCTAATTCTGCCAATCTTTCCCGATAATGCTCATGTTGAATAATCAAACTCATAATTTCATTGGTGCCTACCCAAATCATAGATAACCTTAAGTCACGCACGATTTTCTCGATAGGATAAACATCAGTATAGCCAATGCCACCCATTACCTGCATAGCCAGATTAGCTACATCCCAGCACTGTTCCGTTACAAACTTCTTGGACTCCGATGCCATACGGCGACAGCGGGAGGCCTTTACCCTGCCGGAATCAATTGCCAGTGCAGTAGTATAAATCATAGCTCTGGCACTATCCAATTTGACTACCATTTCTGCTATTTTAAAGCTGACGCCCTGGAAGTTCTTAATTTCGGTACCAAAAGCTTTGCGTTTGGCACTGTAATCTGTAGCAATTTCCAAGGCAGGACGTGCAGCACCTATTGTCATCGCTGCGGTGCCGAATCTTTCCGGTATCATCATTTGATTGAAAACCAGTCCTGCTCCATTGAGCTCGCCGATGATATTTTCTTTCGGAACTCTGACATTTTCGAAAATAACCCGTGCAGTTCCTCCCCCGCGGGAACCCATAAGGTTATATACATACTCTGTCTGAACTCCCATTTCTCTTTCCACTAAGAAACAGGTCATGGACTTGCTGGCAGGTGCTTCCAGATCTGTTTTGGCATAAACCAGGAAATAGTCGGCACCTTCACCGCCAACTATAAAACGCTTTTGTCCGTTTAGAATAAAATCATCGCCATCTTTTTTGGCAATAGTAGTAGCACCAAAAAAGTCTGAGCCGCCTCGTGGTTCTGTAAGACATTCAGCCGCATATTTTTCGCCCTTGCAGATGGGGGGCAGATACTTTTTCTTCTGCTCTGCGGTACCAAAATTAACAATAGCTTCAGTAACAACATCACCAGTTACTCCCCAGGCACAACCGAAGATATAGCCAGGTACGCATACTTCTTCAGCAACAATAATGTCATCCTGCCACATACCGCCCCTACCGCCGTATTCTTTGGGAACCCTGATGCCAATCAGGTTACGCCGTCCCGCTTCAGCCATAAAATCTTTGGGATATTTGATCTTATCCGCATCCATATCCAAGATGTACTCGCGGGGAATCCATTTTACTAAATCTCTTGTTTCGTCTCTAAGCTGCAATTGCTGTGGTGTCATTAAAAAATCAAACATATACTTCATCACACTCCTAATCTCTTTTATTACACTTTGTCATAATTTTTTCCTCTTTTGTAATGGGAAATAATTATTGTTTCTTCCAAAAACTCATAACCTTCAGAATCGCTTTTTTATCACCCCTTTAAATTTATTAATAGGATCTTGCCGTTAAACATTGGCAAGAAATATTAATCACGTTTGTAATATTTTATCACGAATGTAATTCTATTGTCATAAAATATGCTGATAATTTATAAAAATAAATTTGATCATTCTTTGCAGAAAAATGAGCGTTTATTTTATAATCTGTCTTGAAGTGTGTATTCTTGCTGCTCTTTGGTATAAACCTGCTATTGGGCACTTTTCATAATTGACAATTTGAAGGGCCTGATGGTATTATAGAGAAGTTCGGGGCGTGGCGCAGCTTGGTAGCGCGTCTGGTTTGGGACCAGAAGGTCGCATGTTCGAATCATGTCGCCCCGACCATTATGAATATAAAACCCGCCAAAAGGCGGGTTTTTTTTTTAATTTCTTGCTTTACAATAAAACTGCCTCTTAAGTATAGTACTAAGCTGAGTTGATTCATGTTTAAATTTTATATATCATAGAAGTTAGAGGATGTGATTTTCTGTGAAGATATCTGATATTATGACAAAAAATCCTTATGTACTATCACCGAATCATACTATTGCTGAAGCGGCCGACCTTTTTTTACAGAAGCATATAGATGGCGCTCCTGTTGTTGAAAATGGCACACTGATTGGTTTAATCGGCAAAACCCAGTTATATAAAGCACTAGCTAATAACACTGCTCTTGATTATCCGGTCAGCAAATTAATGATTACCGATGTAATTAGCTGCCATCCTGATGATGATATAGATACACTTATAGATAAAGATTTAAGCAGATTGCCGGTCATTGAAAACGGACAGGTAGTCGGCATTGTTACCCTATCTGATTTAATCAGGCACTTTAACATGGAGATTAAGGACTTAAAGAACATTAAGCTGATGAAAGAACAATTGGATGCAGTTTTCGAGGCATCTTTTGATTATTTGTTTGTAACTGATGCTGAAGGAAGAGTAACAAAAGCTAACCAGGCCTATTACCGCATAACCGGTATAAAGCCCGAAGAGGTTCTCGGCAAAACTATGTATGAACTGGTCGCTCAAGGGTTTTACGACCGCTCCTGTAGTGTAGAGGTTATTGAAACTTTAAAGCCGGTTACTTTTGTGCAGAAAATTAAAACCGGACGTACTGTGTTAGTTACCGGTAACCCGGTTTTCGATGAAGATGGTAAACTGATGAGTGTTATTACCAACGGTCGGGATATTACCGAACTAAATGAATTAAAAAGAGCGGTTGAGCATGTAGAAAGCTTAAGCCAGCATTACAAAAATGAGCTTAACAGAATAAAAGGTTTGTCTGACTGTGTTGTTGCTTCATCTATAATGAAGGAACTCATGGAAAAAGTTTCACACCTGGCTCAATTTGATTCAGCAGTTCTGATAACTGGTGAATCAGGCGTAGGTAAAGAAATAATAGCTCATCAAATACACCTGCAGAGCCCCCGCCGTGACAAGCCGTATATCAGAATCAATTGTGCAGCTATACCGGAAAATCTTCTGGAATCAGAATTGTTTGGTTATGTGGAAGGTGCTTTTACAGGTGCTAAGAAAAGCGGCAAGATGGGTATCTTTGAATTAGCGAATGGCGGCACTTTACTTTTGGACGAAATCGGGGAGTTGCCTACCAGTATGCAGGCCAAGCTTTTAAGAGTAATACAGGAAAACGAAGTTACACGAATTGGCGGCACTTCAACTACCAAAATAGATGTCAGGCTTATTACTTCCACCAACCGCGATTTAAATGAAATGATAAAGCGCAACGAATTCAGAAAAGATTTGTTTTATCGTTTGAATGTTGTACCGATAAGAGTTCCGTCCCTAAGGGAAAGGCGCGAAGAGATACCCGCATTAATAGGCCACTTCTTCGATAAATTCAATAAGAAGTATAAGTTGGAAAAGCAAATCGATCCGCGCTTAATTGATAAGTTGATTACTTATGACTGGCCTGGTAATATTCGTGAATTAAAGAATGTTATTGAGCGAGCTATAGTAACCAGTGCGGATAAGATTATAAAAGAAATTATTCTGGAAGCTGATCATTTAGTAGATTATGATGAAGAAGATATATTTAAACTTGGTGTCACTGATAATCTAAGAGAAATTGTGCAGGAAATAGAGAAATATTATATACGAACTTATTTCGAGAAGTACCGCAGCACCCGTAAAGCAGCAACAGCTTTAGGCATCAGCCAATCTACATTTTGCCGTAAAGCAGCTATGTATGATATTAAGCTCAATGGCGATGAACTTCAACTTAATTAAATAAAGGCGAATCGTTTTCAGGGCGAGTGAACCATAATCAGTTCACTCGCTTTTTTGTGGCCTCAACAACATGCAATACCAAACGGTTTGTCTTTAGTTCTCATATATCTGCTTTTGAAAAAATTCCTATTGATTTAATTAAGGTTCACTTTGGGAGTTAGCGACTTATGTAAATATAGTGCTGCCAGCAATAAAATTGCTTAATAACGCTATTTACATGACTATTTCGCTTTCTATAAATTTAGTTGGCAGAAATATTGCATATTATTTTACTGAAATTCTATCGAAACTTGCGGGAATAGGAGGTTAGTTACTGAAATTTGTAAACAAGTCAATGTTATCAAACTAAAGGAGGGGCTCACTTAATGATTAAAGGAAGACACACAAAAGTTATTGGATTGTTGTTAGTAATGGCTATGATGCTTAGTTTTGTTGTAGGTTGCGGTGGCAGTGATACTGACTCCAAAGCAGTTGCTGAAATTAAAATTGGTAATATTCTTCCCCTGTCAGGCTCTGCTGCTCCCCTGGGTAAAATTGGTCAGGAAGCACGCGATATGGCTGTCGAAGAAATTAATGCCGCTGGCGGTATTGAATCTATGGGCGGAGCTCAGATCAAGATGCTCTACGCTGACAGTAAAGGCGACCCGGCAACCGGTGTTTCTGAAGCAGAACGCCTTATAACCCATGAAGAAGTTGCTCTCATCACTGGTACATATCAAAGTGGTGTGGCCATGCCTTCTACCGAAGTAGCCGAAAGGTATGGAGTACCCTTTGTAGTTCCGGTTCCTTCTGAAGACATGATTACTGAACGCGGTTTTAAAAATGTATTTCGGGTAGCTGAAAAAACTAGCTGGAGAAATCGTGACCAGGTTAAGTTTATAACCGAAATGGCTGCTAAATTTGACACACCAGTTAAAACTGTTGCTCTAATTTATGAAAATACTGCCTGGGGTCAAGGCGCAGTACGTGCCTGGGAAAAATATATTCCCGAAGCCGGCCTGGAAATCGTTTTAAAAGAGCCGTACCCCACAAATTCTTCTGATTTAACTCCTGTTGTATTAAAAGCCAAGAATCTTAATCCTGATATTATAATGATGGTTTCCTATGTATCAGATGCTGCTCTATTAACTAATACTTTTGCCGAGCACAAAGTAATGCCTAAAGCTTTTATCGGCACCAGCGGCGGATTTGCTGATCCTGCCTTCTTTGAACTAACTGGTGATAAAGCTGAATATTATTTCGATATTTCCACCTGGGAACCAGATGTTAACCGTCCATTTTCCGCAGAAACCAATAAAGCCTTTACAGAAAAATACGGTTATGGCATGAATGCCGAAGCAGTTAAAGCTTACGCTTCAATGTACATTATCAAAGACGCTCTGGAAAGAGCTGGCTCAACCGATCCCGAAGCTCTGAGAAAGGCTTTTGCTGAAACTAAATTAACCGAAGGCCCAACTCAAATGTATGCTTCAGAAATAGTTTTTGACGAAACTGGCCAAATGGTAAATGCACCACTTGTCATCTCACAATATCAAAAAGTTGACGGCAAAATGCAGCGTGTATCCGTATGGCCTGAAGCAGAAGCACGCCCCGGTATGGAAATTGTATGGCCATATCCTGGTGTTGGCAAATAAGACCTTTAATGTCAGGCAAAGGGCAAAGTTCGACCTTTGCCTGACTATCAAAAAGGGGTGATATTTTAAATGGACTTTTTATCTGCTGTAGTAAATGGAATAAGCATGGGTGCTATCTATGGTCTTATCGCTTTAGGACTTACGCTTATTTTCGGTATTATGAAAATTATCAATTTTGCCCATGGTGTCCTATTGATGCTTTCTATGATGATTGCTTACTGGGCATGGAAAATTACCGGTCTGAATCCTTATGTTCTAATATTAATCGTTGCACCTCTTATGTTTGTTTTTGGTTATCTGACTCAAAGAGTTTTTATAAAACCGGTTTTGGAAAGACAAAAAGATGTTCGTGAGCCAATAGCTGTTCTCCTTTTGACAGCTGGCCTTGCAGTGGTATTCGAAAACATGGCCCTTATGGTTTTTGGCGGCGACTATGTTATGGCAAAGACCAGTTTTTCAGATGCTACAATAGTATTCGCAGGTTCAACTCTTAGTGCAGCAAGATTTTATGCCTTAGTAGCTTCACTAATTGTTGCATTACTTTTTTATCTGTTCCTGCAATATTCAGAGCTGGGACGCAGGCTGCGGGCATCCGGACAAGATAGAAATACTGCCTCTTTGATGGGTATTGATATTTCAAAAACTTATGCGATAGCCTTTGGAATTGGAACTGCTCTTTTGGCTGTGGCTGCTTTAGTCTTAATTCCTTTTTATTATGTTCATCCTACTGTTGGCAATGTTTTTATGACTAAAGCCTTTATAGTAGTAGTTCTCGGAGGTCTGGGCAGTGTACCCGGTGCTCTGGTAGGCGGTATAATAATTGGCTTAATTGAGTCAATTGGTGCTCAATATATGACTGCCACCTTAACAACCGTAATAGTATATGCCACCTTCTTGCTGGTATTGTTTATAAAACCGTCGGGCCTATTTGGTTCGCCCTTTGAATGGTAGGTGAAGAAAAAATTGGACGGAGTAAAGATTAAAAAAATCGGGTTAACTACTATAGTTCTAGCTATCGCGCTAATTATTCCTCTGGTTATTACTAAGCCTTACTATATACATGTAGTAACCGTATGCTTACTTTGGGCGTATCTAGCTGCCTCCTGGAATATAATCGGCGGTTTTGCCGGTCAGCTTTCACTGGGCCACGGCATATTTACAGCAGTCGGGGCTTATATAACCGTAATGTTATTTAATGATTATAATATATCTCCCTGGATAGGAATGTTTGTTGGTGCTGGCGCAGCAGTTTTATTAAGCACCTTGATTGGCTATCCGACCTTCAAATTGCGCGGTGCATATTACGCTTTGGCAACTGTTGCTCTATCTGCCGGAGTAGTAGTCTTGATTGAGAATACTGCAACATTAGGTCCTTTGCATATGGGCGGAGCTGAAGGCTTAATAGTCAAATTAGTAGGAAACGCTCCTGTGCATTTTCAGTTTATGTCTAAAGTCCCCTATTATTATATAGCTCTTGCCATGGTATTAATAATCATAGCTATATCATATTGGATCAAGAATTCTCGTTTAGGCTTTTATCTTTCAGCATTGAAAGAGGACGAAGAAGCCGCTGCAGCTCTGGGAATAAATGTTCGTAATGCCAAACTGACCGCAGCAGCTTATAGTGCTTTTTTCACAGCTTTGGGCGGTGTGTTTTACGCCATGCAAATACGTTATCTGGAACCTCATGCTATAGCTGGACCACTAATGTCTAACCAAATGGTCTTTCTGGCCATAGTTGGAGGCAGCGGAACCGTTTTAGGACCGATATTTGGTGGCATAACATTATCTGCAATAAGTGAAATAGTCCGATATTATATTGGCAGTATGGCCCAGGGCTTACACTTATTTATTTACGGATTAATAGTTGTTTTTATGATTATGTTTAAGCCGCAAGGTTTTATAGAAGTTTTGCAAAAATATTATAACCGCTTCTTAGGAATATCGGATCGAGAGGAGGATGAGAGCAATGTCAAAGACTCTTCTGGAAGTTAAAGAACTTACCATTAATTTCGGTGGACTTATCGCCGTAAACAATCTGGATATGAAAGTGAATGCAGGAGAGGCAATTGGTCTCATCGGTCCCAATGGTGCTGGTAAAACTTCAGCGTTCAACTTGATCTCGGGTGTCTATAAGCCGTCCCATGGAGAAGTTTTTTTCAATGGTGAAAATATAACCGGATTGAAACCTTATGAAGTTAATCGCAAAGGGATTGGCCGGACTTTCCAGGTAGTAAAGCCATTTGGTAATATGACCGTCTTAGAAAATGTAATGGTAGGCGGCTTTATTCGCACTAGTAACCGCGCAAAATCCCAGGATATTGCCATGAGAGTAATTGAACAAATGGGCTTGAAATCCAAAACTAATAAATTAGCCAAAAGCCTTACCTTATCAGATCGTAAAAGATTAGAAGTAGCCAAGGCACTGGCTACAGAACCTCAACTGCTGCTGTTAGACGAAGTCTTAGCCGGTCTGAATCCGACCGAGATAGAGGAGGCAGTTAAGATGATTAAAAGAATAAGTCAGAGCGGAATCAGCATTTTGATGATTGAACATGTACTTCAGGCTACTATGGCGATTTGCAGTCGCATAGTTGTTCTAGATTATGGAAAGAAGATTGCCGAAGGAACACCTCACGAAGTAACAAGCAATCGTGAAGTTATCAAGGCATATTTGGGTGATGAATATGAAGCTACTATCAATTAAAAATCTTAATGCCGGATATGGCGATATAAAAGTCATCAAAAACCTTTCGCTCGAAGTAAATGAGGGAGAAGTAGTCAGTATAGTTGGTGCCAATGGAGCGGGTAAAACAACGCTCTTAAAAGCTATTTCCGGAATAATTACTCCCGACAGTGGTGAAATTAGTCTTGGAGGCCAAAGAATAGATAAAATGCCTACACATCAAATTACAGATTTAGGCATAATTCATGTACCTGAGGGAAGAAGGATATTTCCCTTCTTTACCGTCTATGAGAATTTACTGGTAGGTTCGTCACTGCCCAGAACTATTAAAGCCCGCAAAGAAAACCTGGAACATGTATTCGAGCTTCTTCCCCGATTGGCAGAGAGGAAAACCCAGATAGGCAAGACTCTCAGCGGCGGCGAACAGCAAATGCTGGCAATAGGCAGAGCTCTTATGGGAATGCCGCGCATATTGATGCTGGATGAACCTTCACTAGGTTTGTCCCCTATATTAGTATCCACTGTTTTTGAAATTATTTCTAAAATCAGTAGTGAAGGCATAACAGTTATGTTAGTAGAGCAAAATGTAAAACAAGCCTTAAAATTAAGCCAACGTGCCTATGTCCTGCAAAATGGCATGGTATCTATTGAAGGTACTTCAGAAGAAATAATTAATAATCCGCAGGTCAAAAAGGCTTATTTAGGTTTATAGAAAGCACACAATAATTTTAATTAACTGTTTATTAGGAGGAATTTAACTTGTTACAATGGCAGGATTATTATCGAAGTAGAACTTGTACTCCCCAGGAAGCAGTAAAGAGTATTAAATCCGGGGATACTGTTGTAGTCGCCCACGCCTGCGGAGAACCTCTATCCTTGACCAGAGCTATGAGTGAGCATTATGCTGAGCTTCATGATGTTAAGGTTGTGCACAGGGTAGGCATGGGGGAATGTTTATATGCCCAGCCGGGTATGGAAGAACATTTTCGCCATATTTCATTATTTGCCGGTGTGAATTCACGCAAAGCCATTCAGGAAGGCCGGGCTGATTATATGCCCCGCTTTATTTCGGAAACCCCGGCTCTTTTTCTGGAAGGACATATACCAGTAGATGTAGCTTTAATAACTGTAAGTCCTCCTGATAAAAATGGTTACTGTAGTCTTGGTATATCAGTAGATTATTCTTTGCCAGCTGCTAAAATGGCTAAAACTGTAATTGCTGAAGTTAACTCCAATATGCCCAGAACTCATGGAGACAGCTTTATGTCTGTACAGGAAATTTCCCATTTCGTTTTGTCTGATGCACCTCTGATGGAGGTAGCTCCTGCCGTCTTGACCGATGTGGAAAAACAAATCGGTAACTATTGCGCTGAGTTAATTGAAGATGAATCAACCATGCAAATGGGTATCGGTGCTATTCCCGATGCTGTACTAAGCTGCCTGGGAAACAAAAAAAATCTGGGAATTCACACTGAAATGTTTTCCGATGGCATTATTCCTTTAGTTGAGCAGGAAGTTATCAATTGCTCCAAAAAAACTCTGCACCCCAATAAGATAATCTCAACCTTCATGATGGGTACTAAAGCATTATACAAATGGGTGGATGACAACCCTTTAATTGAAATGCATCCTGAACAATATGTGAATGATCCCTGGGTTATAGCCAGGAACAACAAGTTGGTTTCAATTAACTCAGCCTTGCAGGTTGATATTTTGGGTCAGGTAGCAGCTGATACTATTGGCCCCAAGCAGTTTAGCGGAGTAGGTGGTCAAGTAGATTTTATCCGCGGTGCCAAGCGTTCTATAGGTGGCGGCAAGTCTATTATTGCCATTGCTTCCACTGCTGCAGGCGGCAAATTAAGCAGAATAGTTCCCAGTCTTTATGAAGGAACAGCTGTAACTACTACCCGCAATGAAGTCGACTATATTGTTACCGAATATGGGATAGCCAAGCTATCCGGCAAGACTAATCTGGAAAGATTAAAAGCCCTGGTGGCTATATGCCATCCCGATTTTAGAAATGATATTTTGGTCAACGCCAAAAAATTATATTATGGAGCCTAATCTGCTCCTTAAGTCTTATTCTATTTAATGTTAGGAGGAGTAATAATGGATTTCAAGTTAACCAGCGAATATGAAATGATTCGCACTTCAGTAAGGGATTTTGCGGAAAACGTATTGAAGCCAAAAGTAGCTGAGCGTGATGAAGAGGAAAAATTCGACCGGTCAGTATTTGACCAAATGGCTGAATTAGGTTTAACCGGCATCCCCTTTGAAGCTGAATATGGCGGTGCAGGCATGGATTATATAGCCTACGCTATAGCTGTTGAAGAACTAGGCCGCGTTGATCCCTCTGCTGCCGATACTTTATCTTCGCATGTTAGTCTTGGTGCCTGGCCTATTTATAAATACGGCACCGAAGAACAGAAGCAAAAATATCTGGTACCACTGGCAGCTGGTGAAAAGATGGGCGCATTCGGTTTAACAGAGCCTAATGCAGGCAGTGATGCAATGGGTATGACTTGTAAGGCTGTACTTGATGGTGACAACTATATTTTAAACGGCCGCAAAATATTTATTACCAATGCTGAAGCGGCAGAAACATATATAGTATTTGCCCGTACCGGCCCGGCTGAAATGAGAAGCAAAGCTTTCAGTGCTTTTATAGTTGAAAAAAGTTATCCCGGTTTTAGTTTCGGTAAGTTTGAGAAAAAAATGGGACTGCGCGGCACTCAGAACTGCGATTTAATTTTTGAAAATTGTCCAGTTCCCAAAGAAAACCTGTTAGGCAAAGAAGGCGAAGGATTTAAAATTGCTATGGCTACATTGGATGGCGGAAGAATTG
>CAZLVY010000018.1:0-8624 GCA_964563125.1 uncultured Syntrophomonas sp.
GCTGCAAACGGCCGATATCATTTATAATATGGGCACCAGCGGCAAGACTTTCCCGGGCGACCGCAGCCCTAAAAGTATCTACGGAAAGGATGATATCCTCCCGGGATAAGCGCTTTACCAGATTTATAACCCGAGCAAGTTCTTCCTGGGCTCCAACTATTTGCGAGTCAGGTCGGGTAGAGGCCCCGCCAATATCTATTATATCCGCCCCTTGTTCTACCATTTCCAAGGCTCTGGCAAATGCTTTCTCCTCCTCATAGTACTGACCAGAGTCGGAAAAAGAATCTGGAGTAATGTTTAATATACCCATAATATGAGTTTTATGCCCAAACTCCAGCGTTTTACCCCTGGGGAGCTTCATAGTGAATTGGTTTGGTTCCAGATTGTCTAATATTATCTTAATCTCTGTGCCCAGTTTCTTTAATGCTGCTGGTTGGGCTTGCAGTTTTTCTACAAGCATCCGGTAATGTTTTACAGTTCCCATTAATAATATATCTGTATCACCCTTAGCATAAAGCGATTCACGACTAACAGCTGCCTCTCCACCTTTGGAAAGCATCTCCTGTTTTATGACATTAGCCCAGCGACAGGGAATATCCTTCAGCTTGATACAGCGAAATACTGCTTTAGGAGTCAAATAATTATAAGCTGCCTGATCAACGCCTATCTGGTTTAGAAGGTACCGGGCCTCCTCTTTATCGTTAATAAAAATAGCATGATGTCCGGACATTTTAGATCTCCTTTAACCTCATCTTAGTACATACATTAGTATTCAATTATATCGGCACTTATTTCCTTATGCTTTAATTTCGGACATTGGGAATTATGTTGACACTGATTACATATTCGGGAGAGATTATCGGCACGATACAATCTTTCCCCTAAAAAACTCATATCATTACTGATATTGCCGTGTTCATAAATTGCCCTGGCTATGAGTTCAATTTCATTAGGATTAAAAAAAGCCCGCGGCAGTATTCCTCGAGCTAGTTTCGCGCCATAGGAAGAATGATCAACACCTTCCCGATATTCTTTCCACTTCCCTATATCATGTAAAAGACCTGCGGCATATATAACTTCCTTTGCCGCCAAAGGACTGCTCACATTATTTTCTTTCATAAAATAACCCAAGTCGTTGTTTTCCAGAACTAAAATGTAAGTAATCCTCGCTACGTCAAAATGATGTTTTAAATCATGCAGACAAAATCTTGGCTCCATTTCTTCTTTAGCATTACGCTCCATATATTCATTGTATAGCGGGTCATTAATCAATAAGTCTATCCTTTTCAAATATCCCTCACCTCAAAAGAACTTTTTTTAATTCTGTATTTAGTATATTAAACAACGGCGAGCAAATTCCTTCCCTGTATGGCAAATTTGCTCTGGGGACTTGCTTGTAAGTCAATTTAAAAATGAGACCGGGCTGATAGCCCGGTCTCTTCCCGAATTCATATTTTTTCCCTTCCGGGCTGTTTTTAATTAGAAACAGGTTCATCTTTTTCTTCCCTGGTATTGCTTTCTTCGCTGGTCGCAACAGGTACAGAAGCTAATTCCTTGTCTTGCATAATAGCCTCAAACTGGTTAGCTTCCATAGTCTCTTCTTTCATTAGAAACTCCGCTATTAAATGTAATTTTGCCATATTATCCGTTAATATTTGTTCTGCTTTTTGATAACTGGTTTCCATTAATAAACTGGCCTCTTTATCAATAGCATAAGCGATGGCGTCCGAATAATTACGATCTCTGGAAATATCTCTGCCCAGAAATACTTCCTCTGTTTTGTGCCCAAATGTTAAGGGTCCTAGTTCATCTGACATACCATATTCAGTTATCATTTTACGCACCGTACTACTAGCCCTTTCAAGGTCATTTTGCGCCCCGGTGCTGATATCATTTAGGACTATCGCTTCTGCTACACGTCCGCCTAACAGTGTCGTAACTTCATCAAGCAAATATGATTTAGTAATATAATTGCGGTCTTCTTCTGGCAATAATAAAGTATACCCGCCGGCGCGCCCTCGGGGGATAATTGATATTTTATGCAACTTATCGGTATGGGGTAGAAAATAACTTACCACGGCATGTCCTGCCTCATGAAAAGCAACCAATTGTTTATCTTTTTCCGAAATTATCCGACTCTTTTTTTGTGGACCGGCAATAACTCTTTCAATTGACTCTTCCATTTCCTCCATACCAATTTTGTCCTTACCTTTACGTGCCGTTAGTAAAGCGGCTTCATTAACCATGTTGGCTAAATCGGCACCGGTAAAACCAGGTGTTCTTTTCGCCAGAATTTCCAGCTTGATATCGTTTTCTAAAGGTTTGTCCTTGGAATGTACTGCTAAAATAGCTTCTCTGCCTTTAACATCAGGACGGTCTATCAAAATATGACGGTCAAAACGACCGGGTCTGAGCAATGCTGGATCCAGTATATCTGGCCGGTTAGTTGACGCCATTACTATAATAAATTCATTGGTACTAAAGCCATCCATCTCAACCAGCAATTGATTAAGAGTCTGTTCCCTTTCGTCATGTCCTCCGCCCAAACCGGCGCCACGCTGACGACCTACTGCATCTATCTCATCGATAAATACTATACAAGGAGAATTCTTCTTGGCTTGTTCAAATAAGTCACGTACCCTTGAAGCACCGACACCAACAAACATTTCCACAAAATCAGATCCGCTGATTGAAAAAAATGGGACCCCTGCTTCTCCTGCTACAGCTCTGGCCATCAGAGTTTTCCCTGTTCCCGGAGCACCGAATAACAATACTCCTTTAGGGATTTTAGCCCCGATTTTCAGAAACTTTTGCGGGCTTTTCAGGAATTCTACGACCTCTTGCATTTCTTCCTTGGCTTCATCAGCGCCAGCAACATCTGCAAAAGTTACTTTGACCTCTTCACCTGTCATCAGGCGGGCTTTGCTTTTGCCAAATTGCATAACGCGTCCACCCCCGCCCTGACTTTGGTTCATAATAAACATAAGAAAAGCAATTAATATTATAATGGGAAATAAGGTAGTTAAAAGGGCTGTCCACCATGGTGCCGGAGGTTCCGGTTCAGTAGTAAAGTCGACCTTGTTTTCCTGCATAACACTAATAATATCGCTTTCTTTAGGTGCGGTAGTAATAAAATTTGAACCATCCTTAAGCTTTCCTTCAATGTCATAAATTATTTCATTTATAATAACCTGGGCAGAAGCTACCTGCCCCTGTTGTACTTTATTGTAAAACTCAGGATAAGATAATTCATTCACTGTTTCTTCCACATTGCTGGTAAGCTTAATAGCAAAAAGTGCCAGCATGACAATAAGTACATATATTGCAATGTTTTTAAAAGCTCTATCCAAAATATTTCCTCCCCTTGTATAAATCGAGCATTTCCGTAAATTTTAGCATATGGTTCCATCCTTTTCAACGACACTATGCTTAAGCTGGACTGTTAATTTTTTCGCTTTTTATCACCAGTATGTTACGTGTAGCAGAGTCTACAATTGCATTCCTTGCCAAGCGATACCCCAGCAGCGCGTATATTTCTTGCTTTGAAGCTAGAACAGGTACGAGGTTGCGCTCCACTACCGGTAGCTTAATATCGATAAAATAATCCTTTAATTTCTTGGTCCCCTGCATATATGCTGGTGCAAAGCGATCACCATCTACACGGGAGCGCAGAAATAAAGGCTGCTCTATCTTATCATAATCAAGATAAGTTTCTCCATTTGCCGACTGAAAATTCTCCCTTGTTACTATTGTAAACGAAAAAATCTCTCCCGTCTCCTCGATGCTTACAGAACCGGGAAGAGAAATTTCATAAAAAAAGCTTCTTTCCTGCTGCTGCCTTAGGCTAAATACCAGTTCACCATATTGCTTACTGACCAAAACTCCCTGTGGCAGATTAATATGTTTGGCTGAGCCAGTTTTTTTTGCTAAATTCAATACATAATCTATGGCAGGCATACTCCAACCCGAATAACCTTTTAGCCGGGTGAGAGCTTTTTGCACCAATCGGCGCTGATAGGCAGGCATCACCTGCTGCAGTTTTTTATTATTTAGAATAATTTTACCCGCTTGTTCACTTATAATTAATTGTACCCATAATAAATCATTTTCTCTCTCGATAGCCCGGTTTTCTTCTTCAGCAATATCCGCCAGTTGATTAAGACCTGCAACGATTTGCGGATTGTATGTTTGCAGAATTGGCAATAATTCATGACGAACCCGGTTGCGCAAATAACTTAGGTCATAATTGCTTTCATCAATATAATAGTTTATTCCATTTAAATCAAGATAAGCTAAAATCTCTGTTTTACTAACCACCAGAAGAGGCCTGATTAGAGAACCTGAGACAGGCATAATGGAGCGCAGACCTTTAACTCCACTACCGCGTAACAAGTGGAGTAATACTGTTTCCGCCCGATCATCTTTATGGTGGGCAGTCGCTAATTTATTCCATTCAAACTGCTGAAGCAACTCCGAAAAAAATTGGTAGCGCTGGTCCCGCCCCGCTTCCTCCAGGGATTTTTTTTCACTGCGGGCATAGGCCAGCACATCAACTGAGCGGGAATAAAAAACAATATTATACGTCTGACAGTATTTTTTTAAGTATTGCTGTTCTGCTTCGGCTTCAGGCCTTAATTGGTGATTTAAATGGGCAACCCCAATTTTAAACTGCAATTGCTCCTGTAAGCCGCTCATAATATGGAGCAATGCCATAGAATCAGGCCCTCCTGAAACAGCCAGCAGAATTTTATCATTTTTTTCTATTAGTTGGTGATTATCAATAAATCTTTTTATTTTATCCTGCATTACGGTCTCCATAATTAGTTTTATATATAATGCTACTCCAGATAAAATCATTGTCAACTAAACTCATCGGCAACATTTGGAGCCTGACCCTAATGGCAACATTAAAGCTTAAATTAGAGATTGATGTCGATGTACATCACAATTGCGGTCATGTCATCAGACGGTTTTCCCTGACTAATGCTTAAGGCCTGTCTTATAATCATTTCCGCCAAGACCTGGGGATTTTTTTCGTCGATATCTGTAAGAAAGTCACGGAGCCAATTTTCATCAGCTTTGCTGCGGCCTATTTCCAAAATTCCATCACTAACCATAACCAGTATATCGCGCGGACACAGAGACCTTTTTTCGCTACTCATATCCACAGCATCCAATATACCAATCGGTAATGAATTGGAGGTCACTACTCCTACTTTTCTACCTCTTTTAATAAATGAAGGGGCACTGCCTATTTTAATAAAGTCTACTTCAGCTGTGTATAAATCAATCATAACCATATCAATGGTAGTAAATGATTCAGCTGTAGACCTTAATAATAAAACCGAATTAATAGTATCTAAAGCCATATTTTTATCATAACCACAGCTTAAAAGGTTTTCTAATAGTCTAACTGCTGCCTGGCTTTCATTATAAGCTTTTTGCCCTACCCCCATACCATCACTTAAGGCAATTAATTCCTGTCCTTCTTTTAAGGTAGCAATTGTAAAGCTATCACCGCATATTTCTTCTTTACCGGCCTGTGCTACACCAGTTTCTACCCGGTAATTTATGGAACGGGTCAGGGTAAATTCACATTGCCCTTTGCCTATGAAACCCGGACAGCTTTTTTCATATACTTCCATCCTGTAACCTAGTAATGAAGAAATTACGATAGCCAGGTCTCTTTCACAATCGCTCTGCCCCTTGCAGGATGGGGTTACTATTTTAAGATACATTTGACCGCCGCCAGTTTTTATTGGCGTCAGATCGGTTATGTCTAATTTGAGCCTCTGACAATCTTTTAATAGTTTTTCCCTGAGCTCCAAATCGACAACAGTTTTATCATCGATACCATCAGCCAGATTTCTTATTACTTTACTGACACCTATTAACTGCTTAGAGACAAGCTGCCGGGATTTATCCAGTCTTTCTGTCCAATATTCATTAGTACGCAAATTATCAAACAGATAGTTTATAGCACTTATCATTTCCTTACCATATAAACAACGACGAATAAAGTCGGGAGCATTCTCCTCCATAATTATTCCTCCGCTTTGTTCAGCAAGTGCAAAAATATCTAATACCTCCTGGGAGGTAGTGTAGAAATCATGACCCCAACAGCTTTCATAGCGGGAACAATGACAGCAAAATTGGTTGGTAATTTCTTCATATAAGTAATTTAAGTATGCAGTTTCTTTATTTTTAGTTTTGGGGCTTTCGGTATCAGTAAAAGTACTACTCAGTTCGGCAAATACCAGGGCCAAACTTTCCATGCTGTTACGTGCACTTTCCTGTAGATGGGAATTAAGCATTTGAATTTCGCTATTTTTAAGATTGCTTATAGGTCCCAATGATTGAATGGGCAGTCTTTCCTTTAATGAAGCTGGCAGAATAAAGAAGAGCATACAGGCTATAGCTGTTTCCCACATACTGATTATGATAGCTGATATATCGGCGATAAATATAGATAAGGCAAGATTACCCAGCATAAAACCAATTATTACTCCAAGTCGACCCAGATTTTTAAATAACCCGGCTAAAAGTCCGGAGATGGCATACATACCCAGGCTTTGCGCAAAAATACTTGAACTGATAGCCGGTATGATACCGCACATTACTCCAACCATAGTCCCGCCGCCACTGCCCCATAGCAAGGCTGCCAGCAATATTCCCAGTCGACATATAATACTGCTGATACTTAGTCCCAGCATATATACTTCATTAAGTCCCATAACTATCCCTAGACCTAAAACGATGAAAGCCGTAATTTCTTCGAAAGTGTAATTATCCATGCTTTTTTTCCAGTACAGGGCATTACTTCCCACCATAAATACTAATGTAAGTATACCGGCTAAAAATGCTTCAAACACAATAACCATTTCGTTATAAAACGAAACGTCCCCCATTAACATTAAAAGTGACTTGCTGATCATAATTGTAGACAGAGTTATTAACGGAATTCCCCACCAGGCATTAGCCTTTGGAACAACAGTATAATTTATTACTCCTGTTAGTAATGCAATGGTTATTATATTAGCCCCCAGTTCAGGCCCGCTTAAGACAGAAAAAGAGCCAAGCATGGCAAAAACACTTAAAACAATTAAACGATTTTTATCTCGATGCCCAAACCCAACTATAAAAGCAAAAACAAAAGGCAATAGCTCTCTTAGTACAAAAGCCCGGGATAAAATAATGGCTCCAGTGATTAATAACAGGTTCTCTAATGTTAACCAGGTTTTTAAAAAAGCAATCATATCAATATTCTGCAGTGATTGCAGATAAAGCTTTATATTCCACGTTTTGGAATACTTGATGTTTTGACGCCTTTTGGCTCTTTGATTAACAGATATCTCTTCATTTGCTCTTTGATATGTATAGACTTGAAGCTTATTCAACTTTATTCCCCCCATCTCCAGGTTGTCCAGTCAGTATAGCAGGACTTAGAGGTAATATTTTGTAAAATGAAAGCAGGGCAGGTTTTTTTATTAGGACAAATTTCAATGCATAAGAAGCGATGTAAACAGTATTTCGCTTAGTTCAACAATTCCCTCAGTCTCTGGTTATAAAAGTTTTTCCTATTTATATGCGTGTAAAGTATAAGCTTGTAATAGCTGAATATACAGAAAAGCCCACCCCCTAAGGGTGAGCCTTTTTCAACTGTTTTTTATTTTTTGAATTTAGCCCTTATTTTTTAAGGTAAATGAACCAGTAGAAAGTTCCGACGAAAAATGCACCACCGACGATATTCCCCAGTGTAACCGGAATCAAATTAGCGGTCATTAAATGACCATAATTAAACATAGCCGTTACAGCTTCCGGTGTCATGGCCATTTTCTCAGCAACTGCGGCCGGAGCATTTTGAGCAATGGTAATTCCCATCGGAATAAAGAACATGTTGGCAACACTATGTTCGAACCCACTAGATACGAAGGCCATAATGGGGAAGAAGATACCAAAGATTTTTCCTACTATATCTTTAGCAGCAAAAGCCATCCATACAGCCAGACATACTAACCAGTTACAGCAGATAGCGCGCAGGAAAGCAGCACCCCAGGTTAAGCTTAATTTACCTTTAGCAATAGCCACTGCTTTGGCACCCATAGCACTTAATCCTACTGCTCCTGTTGCCGGGTCAACTGCCATCCAGTACATACCAAAGAATATAATGTAAACCAGTAGTAAAGAACCTGCAAAATTAGACAACCATACTACTACCCAGTTGTAAAGTACTCCGCCCCAGGAAGCCTGCCCATTAACAGCGGAAGCAAAACAAGCCATATTATTTCCGGTAAACAATTCAGCACCGGCAATTACAACTAACATCAGACCTACAGAGAAGACTGCGCCAAAGAGAAAAATTCCTATGGCTGAGTCAGCATCCGGGGCAGAACCCACTTTAGTAGCCAGGTTAGCTCCGAATCCAATATAGACACCTGCCAGGATTCCAAGAGCAATCATTTTTAAAATTGGTAATTCAGTTTTTGCTTTACCCGCAGCACAAACTGATGCAGATATTTCTGCCGGAGTCATAAAATTCATATTCCCATTCACTCTCCTTTAAAATTACTCACATTAACCTTCAAGGTAAAATCCAGAGGACCCCCCAACCTCCTTTCCTTTCT